>NZ_POTX01000217.1 GCF_003236305.1 Micromonospora endophytica
GCTACGGCCCACCTCCCGGCGGTTACGGCACGCCTCCCGGCGGTTACGGTGGGCCCCCCGCCGGTTACGCCAGCAACGAGGACAAGACCTGGGTGTTGATCGCCCACTTCGGCGGGGCCGCCGGGATGTTGATCGGCGGTGGTGTGCTCGGCTGGATCGCACCGCTGGTCGCGATGCTCGCCCGCGGCAACCAGTCCCCGGCGGTCCGCGCGCACGCGGTGGCCGCGCTGAACTTCCAACTGCTCTGGTCGATCGTCGCGCTGGCGGGCTGGATTCTCGGCTGCATCGGCATCGGCGTGTTCATCGGCTTCGCCGCGATGATCATTGGCATCGTGTTCGGCGTCATCGCCGGGGTGAAGGCCAACGAGGGGCAGTACTACCGCTATCCGATGACGGTCAACATGGTCAAGTGACGTCCGGTCACGGCAGCAGGTCCCGGACCACGGCGTCGGCGAGCAGCCGGCCGCGCAGCGTCAGCACCGCGCGGCCGGCGGCGTGCGCGGGTGCCGCGAGCAGACCGTCGGCCACCGCCCGGTCCGCCGCCGTCCGACCGGCGTCGTCGAGCACGTCCAGCGGCAGGCCGGTGGCCAGCCGCAGCCGGAGCATGACGTCCTCCATCCGCGTCTCGTCGGCGGTGAGCACCTCGCGGGCCAGCGCCGGCGACTCACCGGCGGTCAGCCGGCGGGCGTACGCGGTGGGGTGTTTGACGTTCCACCAGCGCACCCCGCCGACGTGGCTGTGCGCGCCCGGACCGAGGCCCCACCAGTCGCCGCCGGTCCAGTAGAGCAGGTTGTGCCGGCAGCGGGCGGCCGGCGTACGGGCCCAGTTGGAGACCTCGTACCAGGAGAAACCGGCCGCGTCGAGGGCGGCCTCCGCAGCCAGGTAACGGTCCGCGGCGACGTCGTCATCGGGGTACGGCAGCTCACCGCGACGCATCCGGGCGGCCAGCCGGGTGCCGTCCTCGACGATCAGGGCGTACGCGCTGACGTGGTCCACCCCCGCGGCCACCACCTGGTCCAGCGAGGCGGCGAAGTCCTCGGCCCGCTCCCCCGGCGTACCGTAGATCAGATCCAGGTTGACGTGGTCGAACCCGGCATCGCGGGCCTCACGCGCGGCGTCGGTGGCCCGGCCGGCGCGGTGCCGGCGGTCGAGGACGGCGAGCACCCCCGGCGCCGCCGACTGCATGCCCAGCGAGATCCGGGTGTAGCCGGCGGCCCGCAGCTGTTTGAGTGACGCGGGGCTCACCGACTCCGGATTGGCCTCGGTGGTCACCTCGACGTCGCCGGCCAGTCCCCAGGTGCTGTCGATCGCGTCGAGGATCCGGGCCAGCTCGTCGGCGGGCAGCAGGGTGGGGGTTCCGCCGCCGACGAAGACCGTCTCCACCTGCCGGGGCGGCGTGTCGCCGAGCACCCGGGCGGCGAGCGCCAACTCGGCCAGCACGGTGTCGGCGTAGCCCTCCCGGCTCGCCCCACCACCCAACTCGTCTGCGGTGTACGTGTTGAAGTCGCAGTAGCCGCAGCGGCTGGCGCAGAACGGCACGTGCACGTAGACCCCGAACCCCCGTTCGCCGACGCGGGCGCGGGCGGAGGCGGGCAGCGATCCGTCGGTCGGGACGGGTTCGCCTGCTGGAAGGAGGCCGGGCATGGCCACTAGTGTGCCGTCCCATGACGTCTACCGACGCGCTGGTACGGGTGGCCACCGGCCACGGGGTGAGCACCCTCACCCTGGACAGCCCGCACAACCGCAACGCGCTCTCCACCCCGCTGATGACCGAACTGCTGGCCGGGCTGGCCACGGCGGTCACCGACGACACGGTCCGGGCGATCGTGCTGGACCACACCGGTCCGGTCTTCTGTTCCGGGGCGGACCTGAAGGAGACGGCGGCGGCGTACGCCAGCGGGACGGTGCCCGCCGGGATGCTGGGTGACGTGCTGGCGGCGGTCCGGGAGTGCCCGAAGCCGGTGCTGGCCCGGGTCGCCGGCCCGGCCCGCGCCGGCGGGCTGGGTCTGATCGCCGCGGCCGACCTGGCGGTCTGCGCGGCCGAGGCCACCTTCGCCTTCACCGAGGTACGGATCGGGGTGGTTCCGGCGGTGATCTCGGCGACCGTGCTGCCCCGGCTGACCTCCCGGGCGGCGGCCGAGCTGTATCTGACCGGTGACACCTTCGACGGCCGGCGAGCCGCCGAGATCGGCCTGGTCACCGCCGCGGTGCCGGCTGACGAACTGGACGGTGTGGTGCGGCGCTACTGCGACAGCCTGGTCCGCGGCGCCCCGGCGGCGCTGGCTGGCGTGAAGGAGTTGCTGCGCCGCCCAACCGCCACCGACCTGCGCGCTGAGCTGGTGGAGCTTTCCGCCCTCTCGACCCGCTACTTCCTCTCCGAGGAGGGCATGGAGGGCGTCACCGCGTTCCGCGAGAAGCGTCCACCGCGCTGGGTGGACGAACTCGGCAGGTGAGGAGCGGCCCGGTCCGGGAACCTCCCTCTCGGCATGGCCGTCACGTGCGGTGATGGAACCGGACGGACGACGGCGTATCGGCCGAACGGGGACGTACGCTGGGCGGGTCGTCGTACGGGAGGTGTGGGTGCGGACTCGGGCAGGCGTGGCGGGTTTCGTCGTCCTCGTGCTGGTCGCCGTGATCGGCGTGGTGCTCGGCATGCGGCAGGTCGGTGACAGGATCCGGCTGCCCCTGGCCAGCCGGTCGTGCACGGTGCAGGCGGACGGGACGGTGACCCTCAACGCGCACCAGATGGCGAACGCGGCGACGATCGCGGCCATCGGCATCCAGCACGAGTTGCCGGACCGGGCGGTGGTGGTGGCGTTGGCCACCGCGTACCAGGAGTCGGGGTTGCGCAACCTGGAGGGCGGTGACCGGGACTCGGTCGGGTTGTTCCAGCAGCGACCGAGTCAGGGTTGGGGCACCCCCACCCAGATCCGCGATCCCCGGTACGCCGCCGACAAGTTCTACGCGGCGCTGAAGAAGGTGCGCGGCTGGGAGGAGATGCGGGTCACCGACGCCGCGCAGAAGGTGCAACGTTCCGCCTTCCCGGAGGCGTACGAGAAGTGGGCCGACGAGTCGGAGGTGCTCACCCGGGCCCTGCTCGGCAACGCCACCGGCGCGGTGGTCTGCACCTTCGGCGGGGATCCGGCGATGCGCGGCGAGGCCGCCGCCACCGCGTTGAGCCGGGGGCTCAACCTCGACTGGGGGCTTACCTCCGCGGTCACCACGGCCAGCCTTACCGGCCTCACCGTGGCCGCTGGCGACCAGCGCGAGGGCTGGCGGTACGCGCACTGGCTGGTCGCGCACGCCAACGATCACGGGGTGAAGCGGGTCCGCTTCGGCGACCTGGAGTGGACCAACCGGGGGGACTCGTGGACCCGGGTCGGCGACGAGTCCGACCGGACCGCCGAGGTGGTCGCCGAGGTCTTCGGGGACGCCTGACCGGTTCCGATCTCCTTACCCGCAGTCACCGCAAAATCCGGCATCGCCCGACAAATGCCCCACCCAAGGGGCATCTGGTGACCTTTCGTAGTCACATCACCGCCCTGGGTCGTCGCACCTGTGGAACCGTCACCGGCTGCCTCCCGATGCTGGGTCCGGCGCGTTACGATCGGCGGCCTGTGCCCAGAATTGGTTTCACCTCTTGGGGAGGGGTACGACGTGGTATTCGACTACGGCGACCGGACCGGCTACGAACCGATCAGCGACGTCGATCGCAAGGAGTTCCATGAGCAGGGCTTTCTCCTGCTGCGCAACGTGCTGACCGAGGACCACCGGGCCGCTCTCGAGGCCGCGGTCGACCGGGTCTACGAAGAGGAGAAGGCCAAGGGCAAGACCACCAAGGACGGCACCCTGCACCTGCTGGGTTTCCTCGATCGGGACGAGCTCTTCGGTGACCTGCTCACCCACCCGATCGCCTTCCCGTACATGTGGGGCCTGGCCGGGTGGAACATCTACAGCCACCACAACCACCTCGACGTCACCCCGCCGGCCCTGGAGCCGGAGAAGCCGTACTGGGGTTGGCACCAGGACGGGTACCGGCAGAACTCCGACCCGGAGACGATGGACCCGAACCTGCCCC
The DNA here is from genome assembly GCF_003236305.1 of Micromonospora endophytica. Lineage (GTDB taxonomy): Bacteria > Actinomycetota > Actinomycetes > Mycobacteriales > Micromonosporaceae > Micromonospora > Micromonospora endophytica. The sequence continues at coordinate 4,079 of NZ_POTX01000217.1, forward strand.
GGCCGATGTTCTCGCTGAAGGTCGCCTACGTGCTCTCCGACCTCTCGGAGACCGGCCGTGGCGCGACCAAGGTGATCCCGGGCAGCCACCTGTGGAACTCGCTGCCGCGTCCGGCGGACACCACGGTGCACAACCCCGACCCGGAGGGCACCGTCGAGATCACCGCCAACCCGGGCGACGCCTTCATCTTCGACCGGCGCCAGTGGCACTCGCGGTCGACGAACCTGTCGACCATCACCCGCAAGATGCTTTTCGTCGGTTACACCTACCGGTGGATCCGCCCCCTGGACGAGCTGCACATCGACAAGGACAGCGAGTGGTGGAACAACCGCACGCCGGTGCAGCGCCAGCTCTGCGGTGAGGGCACCCACACCGCGAACTACTGGGGCATCAACTGGGACGGCTACATCGACGACGAGATCCCGCTGCGCAAGGAACTCAAGCAGCGCAACCTCCTCAACCGCAACATCCCCTGGCTCCGCTGAGGTGCAAGGAGGGGCCCCCTGTTAACGCCTGGTGTGGTACAGGGGCCCCCTGCTAACAACAACCCGCTGACAACAACCCGGCGCACGCGAAGGGCGCCCGACCTGAACGGTCGGGCGCCCTTCGCGTATCAGTTGTTACCGGTGGGTGACACCCCGGCGGTTGCGGCCCACCCCGGCGACCAGCGCGACCGCGACGGCGGCCAGCAGCACCTGGAGCATCAGCTCCCGCCAGTCGATGCCGGCGGTCTCGGCGAAACCGGAGGCGCGGGCGATCACGGTGCCGAGCAGCGCGGCGCCGACACCGATCAGCATGTGCAGCCAGATCGGCATGTTCTGCCGGCCCGGTACCACCAGACGGCCCAGCGCACCGACGATCAGACCGACGATCAGCGCGGTGATGATGCCCCAGACGGTGAGCTCCATGGTCGCTCTCCTTCACACAAGAAGTTCCGATTTTGTGGTGTTGCTGTCGTGACCGCCTAATGCCCGACCCGCGAAGTTCCCAAACCGGCTTTCATGTCGACTCTCGGCAGGAAAGTTCGAACCGCACAGCGAGCAACGTGACGACTCGCCAGGCTGCCCAGCACCTCGGGACAAGCGGGTACGAGGGCCGCGCGGAAAGGCGACGAAAGGCCAGGCCCCGGGGTACGCGGGAATCGGTAACGCCGACGGCGGGGAATACGCCGACGGGCGCCCGGCCGGGTATGGCCGGACGCCCGCGAGGCGTGTGTGGTGCTGGAGTCAGCGGTGGGTGATGCCGCGGCGTCGGCTCCCCACGCCGGCCACCACTGCGACCGCGATCGCGGCCAGCGCGACCTGCACCGCGAGTTCGGCCCAGTCGACACCAGCGGTCACCGTGGCGATGCCCATCGCGCGGGCGAGCACGGTGCCGAGCAGCGCCGCACCGACGCCGATGAGCATGTGCAGCCAGATCGGCATGTCCTGGCGTCCTGGCACCACGAGGCGGCCCAGCGCGCCGATGATCAGACCGACGATCAGCGCGGTGACGATGCCCCAGACGGTGAGCTCCATTGTCGCTCTCCTAACCTGAAGAAGTCGTTGTGTGGGGGGTTCCTGTCGTGTCGGCTCCAGTTCCCTGAGCGCCGAAATCCCAAACCGACCCCGACGGCACGCCCCACCCACGGCATCAGTGACGATCTTGTCGCCAGTCGATGCCGTATCCATCTCCGCAGGTCAAATGCGCCTTACCCAGCCCGTCACTTCTTCCCGGACGCCTTACCGTCACCGGAGTCGGAGGAGAGCGCGGCGATGAATGCCTCCTGGGGAACCTCGACCCGGCCCACCATCTTCATCCGCTTCTTGCCCTCCTTCTGCTTCTCCAGCAGCTTGCGCTTACGGCTGATGTCACCGCCGTAACACTTGGCGAGCACGTCCTTACGGATCGCCCGGATGGTCTCGCGGGCGATCACCCGGCTGCCGATGGCCGCCTGGATCGGCACCTCGAACTGCTGGCGCGGGATCAGGTTGCGCAGCTTCGCGGCGATCGTGGTGCCGTACGCGTACGCCTTCTCCTTGTGCACGATGGCGCTGAACGCGTCCACCGGCTCACCGTGCAGCAGGATGTCGACCTTCACCAGGTCGGATGCCTGCTCCCCGGAGGGCTCGTAGTCCAGCGAGGCGTAGCCCTTGGTGCGGCTCTTGAGCTGGTCGAAGAAGTCGAAGATGATCTCGGCGAGGGGCAGCGTGTAGCGCAGCTCCACCCGGTCGGCGGAGAGGTAGTCCATGCCGAGCAGGCTGCCCCGACGCCCCTGGCACAGCTCCATCACCGCGCCGACGTAGTCGTTGGGGGTCAGCACGGTGGCCCGCACCGTCGGCTCGTACACCTCGGCGATCTTGCCGGTCGGGTACTCGCTCGGGTTGGTGACCACAACCTCCTGGCCGTCCTCCTGAATCGCCCGGTAGACCACGTTCGGCGCGGTCGAGATCAGATCCAGGTTGAACTCCCGCTCCAGGCGCTCCCCGATGATCTCCAGGTGGAGCAGGCCGAGGAAGCCACAGCGGAACCCGAAGCCGAGCGCGCCCGAGGTCTCCGGCTCATAGGTGAGTGCGGCGTCGTTGAGCTTGAGCTTGTCCAGCGCGTCGCGCAACGCCGGGTAGTCCGACCCGTCGATCGGGTAGAGCCCCGAGTAGACCATCGGCTTCGGGTCCTTGTAGCCACCAAGCGCTTCGGCGGCCGGCCGGTTGTTGATGGTGACGGTGTCGCCGACCCGGGACTGGCGTACGTCCTTCACCCCGGTGATCAGATAGCCGACCTCGCCGACGCCGAGCGCGTCGGCCTTCACCATCTCCGGCGAGATGACGCCGATCTCCAGCAGCTCGTGCACCGCACCGGTCGACATCATCTTGATCCGGTCCCGGGCGCTGATGCGGCCGTCGATCACCCGGACGTAGGTCACCACACCCCGGTAGACGTCGTACACCGAGTCGAAGATCATCGCGCGGGCCGGGGCCTCGGCGTCGCCGACCGGGGGGACGAACTGCCTGACGATTTCGTCGAGCAGGTACGGCACCCCCTCACCGGTCTTGCCGGAGACCTTGATGCAGTCGGCCGGGTCGCCGCCGATCAGGTGGGCCAGTTCCTCGGCGTACTTCTCCGGCTGGGCGGCCGGCAGGTCGATCTTGTTGAGGACCGGGATGATGTGCAGGTCGTTCTCGAGCGCGAGGTACAGGTTGGCCAGCGTCTGCGCCTCGATGCCCTGGGCCGCGTCGACAAGCAGGATGGCGCCCTCACAGGCCGCCAACGACCGGGACACCTCGTAGGTGAAGTCCACGTGCCCCGGGGTGTCGATCATGTTGAGCACGGCCTGCTCGCCGGCCCGCTCGCCCTCCCGGATGGTCCACGGCATCCGCACGGCCTGGCTCTTGATGGTGATGCCGCGTTCCCGCTCGATGTCCATCCGGTCGAGGTACTGCGCGCGCATCTGGCGCGGGTCGACCACGCCGGTGAGCTGCAACATCCGGTCGGCCAGGGTCGACTTCCCGTGGTCGATGTGGGCGATGATGCAGAAGTTCCTGATCCGCGCCGGGTCGGTGGCACCAGGAGCGTTCGCGCCGGGATCGAGCGTCGGTGGCACAGCGGTCCGTTCTGGTCGGCTGACGGTGAGCAGGCCGGCGCATGCCGGCCTGCTCTATGCTCCCACGTCCCCGGCGGACCGCCGCCGCGCGGGCGAACCAGGCGCCACCGGGCCCGCCAGCCGCCGCGCGGGCGAACCAGGCGCCACCCGGCCCGCCAGCCGCCGCCGCGCGGGCGAACCAGGCGTCACTCGGCCGGTGGCTCCGCGAAGAGGGTGGCGAGCCGGGGCAGCCGCCGCCGGGCCTCGTCGGCGTCGTCGAAGTCCCAGAAGTCGTTCAGGTCCGGCGTCCGCGCCGCCTCGCGCTCCGCCGGCAGATCGGACGCCGTCGCTTTGCGGTACGCGTCCCACGGCACGGCGAGCATCTGCGCGCACTCGAACTCCTCGCCGCTGAGCGAGGCCGTCCGGATCTCCGGCAGCTCGGCCAACGAATCCGGGTCGGCGACCGCGCGGGCGAAGACCTCGCGGCCCCGCGTCATCAGCCAGCCCCGGAAGTACTCGAACCCGTCGTCGGAGGCACCCCCGTTGATCAGGTACGCGGCCCCCCAGAGATCGACCCGGTAGGAGGCGGCGAGGACCCGCTGCTGGTGGCGGGCGTACCCGACGATCTCCTCCGGATCGCGAGCGGCGAGCAGCGCGACGGCCCGCGCCGCGACGGCGTCCGGCTCTCCCCCACCGGCACCGGCCTTCTCGATCAACTGCCAGAAGTCGTCGGTCCTCATGGCCTGGCAGTCTGTCAGATGTGCCGACGGTCCCGCGTATTCGACGGAAACAGCGCGACCAGCCGAGGAAAGCGGCGGGCCACCTCGACCGGGTCGGCCAGATCCCACTCCTTGTCGGTGGGGTCGGGTGACAGGCTCAGCTCATGACCGCGGGCCTCGGCCGCCTCGTCCAAGCCGTCCGCGATGCCGGTGACCCGCTTGTACGCGTCGCCAGCGACGTAATCCAGCGACTCCCAGTCGGGCCACTCGTCGTCGTCCCAGTCACGGACTCGGCGGCCGGCGAGCCGACGTATCTGCGGCAGGTCGGCAAGCGAATCCGGCTCGGCGGCCACCCGTTCGAACGTCTCCCGGCCCAGCCCGACCAGCCATGCCTGGAAGTAGTGGAAGCCATCGTCGGAACAGAGTCCTTGGCACACGTGCAGGGCGGCGCCCCACATGTGCCAGCTGTCGACCCGCGCCCGAGCCTCGTCCAACCGCACCGCGAAGTCCACCACCTCGTCTGCGGGCCGCTCCGCCAGCCGGTCGGTCAGCCAGGCGAGCCGCTCGTGTTGGTCGGCGGTGGCCACGGCGGACGCGTCGATCAACACCCAGAAATCGTCGGTCGTGAGCACCCGCCGAGTATCGCCGGGCGGTACGACATCGGGCAGCATGGTCGGGTGAGTGATCCCGGTCCGCCGCCCGTGGCGTACCACGCGACCGCCGAACGGCCCGCCTGGCGCACGCTGCCGGCCGCGCTGCGCTCGGCGGTGTCGGCGCGGCTCGGCGCCGACGTGGTCGAGGTCCGTGGCGCCGGTGCCGGCTTCACCCGAGGGTTCGCGGCGGTGCTACGCACCGCCGACGGGGGCAGCGCGTTCGTCAAGGCGGCCGCCCACGCCGAGCAACCGCACCTGGTCGACTGGTACGCCCGAGAGGCCGCGATCCTCGCCCGGCTGCCCGCCGGGTTGCCGGCCCCCCGGCTGCGCTGGACCCTCTGGGAGGCCGACTGGTACGCGCTCTGCCTGGACCCGGTCGACGGCCACACTCCCCGGCTACCGTGGCGCCCGGCCGAGTTGGACGCCACCCTCACCGGGTACGCCGACATCGCCGCCGCGTTGGCCGTACCCCCGACGGAGCTGGCCGACCTCGGCCTGCCCCGGCTCGCCGACCTGGCCCGTGACGACATCCTCTGGTGGGGTGAGGTGGCCGCCGGCCGGGAACCCACCCCGCCGCTGCCCGCCTCGGCAGCACGGCGGCTGGCCGAACTGGTCGCGCTGGAGTCCCGGCTGCCCGAGTACGCCGCCGAACGCACCGGGCTCACCCACGGTGACCTGCGGGTGGACAACGTACTGATCGGCCCGACCGGGCAGGCCTGGTTCTGCGACTGGACCTGGCTGTGTCACGGCCCGGCCTGGTTCGACCTGGCCAACCTGTTGATCACCGGGTACGCCAGCGGCCTGGACGTCGACACCCGCTTCGCCACCCACCCCGCCGCCACCGACGCGCCCCCGGACGCGCTCGACGTCACGCTGGCCGCCCTAGCCGGCTACCACCTCACCTCCGCGTCCACCCCACCC
>NZ_POTX01000218.1 GCF_003236305.1 Micromonospora endophytica
GGGCGCGGGTGGCTCAGTCCAGGCCGAGGTCGCGGCGGAGCTTGGCGACGTGCCCGGTGGCCTTGACGTTGTAGAGCGCCCGCTCGATCTTGCCGTCCTCGTCGATGACGAACGTCGAGCGGATCACCCCGGTGACGGTACGACCGTACGACTGCTTCTCGCCGTACGCGCCGTAGGCGGTCAGCACGGCCTTGTCGGCGTCGGCCACCAGCGGGAAGGTGATCGCGTCGTGCTCGCGGAACTTCGCCAGCTTCTCCGGCTTGTCCGGCGAGATGCCGACCACCTCGTAGCCCGCGGCCTGGAGCGAGGCCAGCGAGTCGCGGAAGTCACATGCCTGCTTGGTGCAGCCGGGGGTCATCGCGGCCGGGTACGCGTACAGGATGACCTTGCGGCCGCGCAGGTCGGCCAGGGTGAGCTGCCCGCCGGCATCGGTCGGCAGGGTGAATTCGGGGGCCGGATCGCCGGGGGCGAGGCGCACGGGTGCGGTCATGGCCCGACCCTACCGCCACGCGCCGCCCGGCCCGGCTGGCACGCCGCGCCCCCGTCCCGGCCACGGCCAGGCTGTTGCCAGGTATTGGCAACAGCCTGTGGTGAGAAATAGGCTCACCCGTGCCGGCGAGCGTGCGCCCACCGGCACGGGAGGTCATGTGGAAACCCTGGCCATGCACATCTCCAACGGCATCATCAACGGCCCGGTCGCCGCGCTCTTCGCGGTGATCGCGCTGGCGGCGATGGCGTACTGCGTCCGGCGCGGCCGGCAGGACCTGGACGACCGGCTCGCACCGATGGCCGGCCTGGTCGCGGCGTTCATCTTCGCCGTGCAGATGCTCAACTTTCCGATCTTCACCGCCGGGGTCAGCGGCCACCTGCTCGGCGGCGCACTCGCCGCCATGCTCGTCGGCCCCTGGGTCGGCGCGCTCTGCATCGCGGTGGTGCTCGTCGTGCAGGCGCTCGTCTTCGGCGACGGTGGCGTGGCCATGCTCGGGCTCAGCATCACCAACATGGCCGTGATCGCCGTCGCGGTGGGGTACCTGCTGATCGCGCTGCTGCTGCGGGTGCTGCCGCGTACCCCCACCGGGTTGGCCGTCACCGCCTTCGTCGCCGCGCTGGTCAGCGTGGTCGTCGGCGCGATGGGCTTCGTGCTGCAGTACTGGCTCGGCGGCACCGCCGACCTCGGCGGCAACCTGGCCGGGCTGGCCGGGACGATGGCCGTGTTCCACCTGTTCATCGGCGTCGGCGAGGGCCTGATCACCGCCGCCACGGTGGTCACCGTGGCGAAGGTCCGACCCGATCTGGTGTACGCGCTGCGCGCCCTGAAGCCGGCCGCGCCGGCGACCGTCGTGACCGTCGGAGGTGTCCGGTGAGGAAATGGGGCTTCGTCGTCGGTGGGCTGCTCGTCGCTCTGCTGCTGGCCGGAGTGGTGAGCAACTTCGCCTCACCGCACCCGGACGGGCTGGACTCGTCGCTGCGGGAAGGCTGCACCGTCGACGTCGACGGTGAGATCACCGGCGGCAGGTGCCCGGCCCAGCAGGAGCAGGAACACGAGATCGGCGGGCCACTCGCCGACTACGGCATCGCGGGCCTGGACAACGAGTTCCTCTCCACCGGACTCTCCGGCGTGCTGGGTGTCCTGCTCACCTTCGCCCTGGCCGGTGGCGTGTTCTGGCTGCTCCGCCGCCCCCGCACCGGGCCCGCGCCAACGCCGGCCGGGCCGCGCGACGCGGCCCCGTCGGACACCTCCGTGCCCGCGCCGGCCGGGTCGCACGAGGCGGACCGGCCGGACGCACCCGCGCCGAGCCAGGGATAGCACCGATGGGGGCCGGACACGCACACGTGCTGTACCGGGAGTCCGGCTCGCCGGTGCACCGGCTGCCACCGGAGGTCAAGATCGCCGCGATGGTGGCGTTCACCGTCGCGGTGGTCGCCACCCCGCGCGAGGCGATCTGGGCCTTCGGGGCGTACGCGGTGCTGGTCGCGGTGGTGGCCGGGCTGGCCCGGGTGAGTCCCGGGTGGCTGCTCACCCGATCGGCGATCGAGCTGCCGTTCGTGCTCTTCGCCTTCGCGTTGCCGTTCCTCGGCGCAGGCGAGCGGGTGGACCTGCTCGGCCTGAGTCTCTCCGTCGAGGGCCTCTACGGCGCGTGGAACATCCTCGCCAAGGGCACCCTGGGTGTCTGGGCGTCGCTGCTGCTGGCCGCGACCACCACCACCCGGGACCTGATCGTCGGGCTGGACCGGTTGCGCTGCCCGCAGATCCTCACCCAGATCGCCACCTTCATGCTGCGCTACCTGGACGTACTCGTCGGCGAGGCGCGCCGGATGCGGGTGGCCCGGCTGTCCCGGGGCGACGATCCACGGTTCCTGTGGCAGCTGCGCGGCTTCGCCGTCGGCGTCGGGGCCCTCTTCCTGCGCGCCTTCGAGCGGGGCGAACGGGTCTACCTGGCGATGCTGTCGCGCGGCTACACCGGCCGGATGCCTGCGGTGTGGCAGACCGCGGGCGCGGCCACCACCGCGCAGTGGCTGATCGCGGCCACCGTGCCGGTGCTGGCGGGCACCGTCGCGGCCACCGCTGTGCTGCTGACATGATTTCGGGTGTGCCGTCGACCGCGCCCAGTCTCGACGTCCGTGGCGTCCGCTACGCCTACCCGGACGGTCACGTCGCCCTACACGGGGTCGACCTGACCGTGGCCCGGGGCGAGCGGGTGGCCCTGCTCGGCCCGAACGGTGCCGGCAAGACCACGCTCGTGTTGCACCTCAACGGCATCCTCACCGCCACCGAGGGCAGCATCGCCGTCGGTGGTCTGCCGGTGAGCACCGACCGGGCCACCCTGGGGGAGATCCGCCGGCGGGTGGGCATCGTCTTCCAGGATCCTGACGATCAGCTCTTCCTGCCCACCGTCGCCGAGGACGTCGCGTTCGGGCCGGCCAACCTCGGGCTGCGCGGGCCTGAACTCGCCGCCCGGGTGGACGAGGCGCTGGCCGCGGTGGGCATGTCCGAGCACCGCGACCGCGCCCCGCACCACCTCTCCTTCGGCCAGCGCCGCCGGGTGGCGGTGGCCACCGTGCTCGCCATGCGTCCGGAGATCCTGGTGCTCGACGAGCCGTCGTCGAACCTGGACCCGGCGGCCCGGCGGGAACTCGCCGCCATCCTGCGGTCCCTGCCGGTGACCCTGCTGATGGTCACCCACGACCTGCCGTACGCGTTCGAACTCTGCGATCGTTCGGTGATCCTCGACGGTGGCCGGATCGTGGCCGACGGGCTGACCGCCACCATCCTCGACGACGAGCAACTGCTCGCCCGGCACCGCCTCGAACTGCCGTACCCGTTCAGTCCCTCGCTGCGTCCACGGCCGTAGCCGCCGGAGCGGGCCGGGCCGCCCGACCGGCGGCGTGCAGGCGCAGCACGGCGGCGGCGAGCGCACCGGCCCCGGCCACCATGACCACCACGACCAGCAGCCGGGCGGCCGTCGCCGGCCACGGCACCGGCGGCACGGACCTGCCGAAGACGGCGGCGTTCGTCACCCCGGCGAACAGCGCCAGGCACGCCCCGACCATCGCCAGCGCGAAGTCGCCGTGCGGCAGGCGGGCACCAGCCGCCGTCGCCGTCGGGCGCAGCGTGGCACCCGCCACCGGCACCGCCGTCCGGCGCGGCGCGGTGCCGGCAATCACCCATCCGCCGGCCGCCAGCGCGGCCAGTCCCGCCAGCAGCGGCCACACCGGGCCGGTCAGCAGGCCCGCCAGCACCGCGCCGACCCCGTCGGCACCGGCGTCGCGGACCCGACCGACGGTGAGCAGCACGGCCGCCAGCCCACCACAGATCAGCAGCCCACCCAGCCCGGCCAGCACCCGCCGACCGGGTCGGGAGGCGGCCGGCAACAGCCCTGCCGCACCGACCGCGAGCGCGCCGAGCGTGACCACCACCCACCAGGCGTACGCATCCGGCGGTGGCACCCAGTCCAGGGTGCCCCGGATCTCCCGTGGCCCGTCCGCGGCGCGCAGCGGCACCACCCAGTCGCGTACCCGGTGCTCCCGGTCGGGCGCGGCACGAACCTGGGCCGGCGGTCCCGCCTCGCGCCACAACGTCCGCTGGTCGTGCCAGCGGGCGGTCGGGCCGTCGTCGACCCGCCGCCAGTTCGGCGCGGCGGCCGGATCGACCTCGGCCGGCAGCACTGTGTCGCCGGCGATGGTCCGATTCAGGTACGTCGCGGGCGAACGGGTGTTCTCGAACACGCCGTCCGGGCCCACCCGCAGGTACGGCTCGCCCGAGTAGCCGATCACCTCGACCGGCTCGCTGCCGGTGTTCGTCAGCTCCAGCCGGGCACCCGCCTCGACCACCCGCACCCGCAGCTGCCCATCCGCCGGCGTGACGGCGGTGACCTCGGTGCGGTAGTCGCTGCCGTTCGGCGCGTCCGCACCGTGCGCGGCGGCCGGGGCGGCGGTGGTGAGCAGCGCGGCGATGGTGCCGGCGAGCAGCAGCCCGGCCCGGGTGAGCCTGGTCACCGGCCGGCCGCCTCCACCGCGGCGGTGATGTTCTCCGGCGTCCAGTCCTGCACCTGCTTACCGTCGACCATGATGGTCGGCGTGCCGGTGACCTTGGCGCGATCCGCCTCGTCGGTGACGTGCCGGGTCCACGAGGTGTACTTCCCGTCCCGTACGCAACTGCCGAAGGCGTCCCGGTCCAGCCCGACCTCGACACCGATGTTGATCAGCTCGTCGTTGCTGAGCTGGGCCCCGTTCTCCGGCGGCTGCTGCGCGAACAACGCCTTGCCGAACTCGGTGAACTTGCCGCCCTCGGCGGCGCAGCCGGACGCCGCCGACGACCGGGTGGAGTACTCGGTGCTGGAGAAGCGGTTCAGGTAGGCCACCGGGTGGTACACCACCCGCACTTTGCCGTCGCTGATCAGCTGGTCGATGGTGGCGCCGCTGGTCTCCTCGAACCGCTTGCAGGCCGGGCAGAGATAGTCCTCGTAGATGTCGACGGTGACCGGGCCGGAGCCGACCACGATGCCGGTGCCGGCGTCGTTGGCGCCCGGCGGCGCGGTGAACTCGCCGGAACTCTGGCTCTTCCAGACGCTCCAGCCGATCAGGCCGGCGATGACCAGCACCACCGCCGCACCGAGCGAGATCCACAGCGTCCGCTTGCGGCGGCGTTCGGCGGCCAGCTGCTGCCGGACCACCCGGGCCGCGTCCTTACGTCCCTTGCGACTACTCATCCTCGTCCTCCACCGGTTCGCCCGTCAGCGCGCCGTCCACCGAGACGGCCGTGCGGGGCCAGATCAGCAGGAACCCGGCCAACGCCAGGAAGCCCAGATCCCGGAGAATCTCCGGGAGATAGCTGGGGTGCTGCCCGGCCGGCAGCTCACCGCCGGTGCCGAAACAGCCGCAGTCGATCGCCAGGCCGCGCGACCAGGCCGAGGCGATACCGGCGATGAACACCAGCAACAGCGCCGCGGAGACCCCGGCGACCAGTCGGGTGGCCAGCCCGAGCAGCAGCAGTACGCCCAACGCCAGCTCGACGAAGGGCAGCGCCGCGCCGACCGCCGTCGCCACCTCGTACGGCAGGACCTGGTACGCGTGCACGGAGCGGCCGGCAGCGGCCAGGTCGCCGACCTTCGTGGCACCCGCATAGAGCCAGACGGCCGCCAGTCCGAGCCGGACGGCGAGTCCGACCCAGCGCAGCCAGCCGCCGTTCACCCCGCCAGCGCCTCACCGATCGAGTCGACCAGGTCGGCGCGGGCCCGGGCCACCCGGGAACGGATGGTGCCCACCGGCACCTTCTCCACCGCCGCCGCCTCGGCGTACGACAGGCCCAGCAACTGGGTCAGCACGAACGCGCCCCGCCGCTCGGCCGGCAGCCGACTGACCAGGTCGGCGGTGCCGAGGTGCCCGGCCGGGTCGGGGTGCGGCAGGTCGGTGTGCGCGTGCGCGGTGAGCCGCTGGTCGAGGCGGCGCCGCCGGACCACCGTACGCAGATGGTCGGCGCAGGTCCGTCGGGCGATGCCGAGCAGCCAGGTACGCGCGCTGGAGCGCCCCTCGAAGGCGGGTAGCGCCCGCAACGCCCGCAGATACGTTTCCTGGGTCAGATCGTCGGCGCTGTCCGGATCGACGAGGGCCGCGGCGAACCGCCACACCTCGACCTGGGTGGCCCGGACGAACGCGGCCTGGGCGGCCGGGTCGCCGTCCCGAGCAGCCAACGCCCACCGGGTGACCTCGACACCGGCCGGCTCGATGGGCTCCGGCGTGCCGTCGTCGGCCTCCGTCGGGTCGGCGGTGGCGGAGGTGTCGCGCGGAGCGGGGATCACGACAACTCAGGTTACGCTGCGCCGTGCTGAGCAGCAGGGTCCTTCGACCCTTCCATGGCCTGCGACACGTCGGGAACTTTTCCGGCGTACCGACCGACTATCCGCCCATGACCCCCGACCCGGCGCCCGCGCGCGTGTCCGCGCGCGGCGCGGGCGGTCTTTGCCATTCGCAGCCGACGATGGCTCGCCTTCCGGGGGTGTTTTCGGCGAGCATGGCGGTCATGACTGCCGCCCTCCGCCGCCGTCCGGCCCGGCTGACCGCCGCCGTCGGTCTGCTGGTCACCGTCGTCGCCCTGCTGCTCGCCCCGGCCGGCCCGGCCAGCGCCCACGCCGTGCTGGCCAGCAGCAGTCCCGCCGCCTCGACAGTGGTGTCCACCGCCCCCAGCGAGGTGGTGCTCACCTTCAGCGAACCGGTCCGCAAGGTGCCGGACCGGATCCGGGTCATCGCGCCGGACGGTTCCCGCGCGGACCGGGGCGACCCCGCCTTCAGCGACAGCGTGGTCACCATCCCGGTCGACCCGTCCGGCCCCAACGGCACCTACCTGGTCACCTACCGGGTCATCTCGGCCGACAGCCACCCGGTCTCCGGGGCGTTCACCTATTCGGTGGGCGCACCCTCCGAGCCGCCGGTGGACAGCGGCGACGACGGCCGGGCCGACCCGACGGTCAGCACCGCGATAAAGGTCGCCAAGTTCGTCGGGTACGCCGGACTGCTGCTGCTGATCGGCCCGGCGCTGGTGCTCGCCCTGCTCTGGCCGCGGCGGCTGTCCCGGCGCGGGCCGGCCCGCCTGGCCTGGACCGGCCTCGGGCTGGTGGCGCTCGCCACGGTCGCGGTCACGCTGTTGCAGGTGCCGTACACCAACGGTGGCGGCCCCTTCGACATCACCGGCGAGGGGCTCAGCCTGGTGCTGGGCAGTGTCTTCGGTGCCGCGCACCTGATCCGGCTGGGGCTGCTGGCCGCGGCTGCGGTGCTGCTGCGGCCCCTGCTGGCCGGGCCGGTGAGCCGCACCGACCTGGTGATCCTCGGTGTGCTCGGCGCGGGCGCGTTGCTCACCTGGCCGATGGCCGGGCACCCGGCGGCCTCACCCGCCCCGGCCGTGTCGGTGCTCGTCGACGCGGTGCACCTGGGTGGCATGGCGGTCTGGCTGGGTGGGCTGGTGATGCTCGCGGTGTTCCTGCTGCCCCGGGCGAACGAGCGGGAACTGGGCGCGATCCTGCCGATCTGGTCGCGGTGGGCAGCCCTGGCCGTGTCGGCGCTGCTGCTGGCCGGCATCGTGCAGGCGCTGATCGAGGTGGCCACCCCGGCGGCCCTGGTCGGCACCACCTACGGGCGGCTGGTGCTCGCCAAGGCGGGCCTCTTCGCGCTGGTGATCGGGGTGGCCGCGTACTCCCGCCAGCTGGTACGCAAGCGGATCGCGGCCAGCCGTCCCGCGCCGGTACGCCGGGCGATCTGGGCGGAGCTGGCGATCACCGCGATCGTGCTCGGTGTGTCGGCGACCCTGGTGCAGACCACCCCCGCCCGCACCGCCTCGTCCGACGTGGCCGCCACCGGGACCGACGCCTTCAGCGCCACGGCCGACAGTTCGCTCTACTCCATGCGGGTCGAGGCGGTCCCGGCCCGGCGCGGCAACAACTCGGTGCACTTCTACGCGTACACCCTCGACAACCGACCGCTGCCGGTCGTGGAGTGGAAGGCCACCGTGGCGCTACCGTCGGCCGGGATCGAAGCGATCGAGATGCCGCTGCTGCCGCTCACCGACAATCACGCCACCGGAGAGATCAACCTGCCGGCGGCAGGGGAGTGGCAGCTGCGGATCACCGCCCGTACCACCGAGATCGACCAGGCGACGGTGACCGTCACCGTGCCCATCCGATAGGAAGGTCCCATCCATGATCCGTCAACGGCGTACCGCAGGCGCCGCCGCCGCCCTGACGTTCGGCGCCGTCGCCATGGCCGTGCTCGGCTTCGTGCCCCCGGCGTCGGCCCACGTGTCGGTGAACCCGAGCGAGGCGACCCAGGGCGGCTACGGCCGGTTCGCGTTCCGGGTGCCGAACGAGAGCGACGAGGCGTCGACCACCAAGCTGGAGGTCTTCCTGCCCGAGGACGCCCCGGTCGGCTCGGTCTCGACCATGCCGGTGCCGGGCTGGACGGTGGCGGTGGAGAAGCGCAAGATCGATCCGCCGGTGCAGGTGCACGGTGCCGAGATCTCCGAGGTGGTCGCCAAGGTCACCTGGACGGCCAGCGCCGACGCGGTGATCGCCCCGGGCACCTTCCAGGAGTTCCCGATCTCCGTGGGCCCGCTGCCCGAGGTGGATCAGATGGTCTTCAAGGCGCTCCAGACCTACTCCGACGGTGCCGTGGTGCGCTGGATCGACCCGCCAGAGCCGGGCGGTGAGGAGCCGGCCGCGCCCGCGCCGGTGCTCACCCTCACCGCTGCCGCGCCGGAAGAATCGCCCGCACAGTCACCCGCCCCGGCGGGCAACGCCGCCGAGAGCAGCGACGACGACGGCGACAACGGACTGGCCGTCGGGCTCGGCGTGGCCGGCCTGGTCGCCGGCCTCGGCGGGCTGGTGCTGGGCGGGTTGGCCTTCACCCGTACCCGCCGGGAGAACGACACCGCCGCCCGGACCGACGCCGCCACCCCGACCACGTCCTGACCCTCACCGCCTCGTGGGCCCGCCGGGAAGCTGCCCGGCGGGCCTGCCCGTTTTTTCCCCTCCCTCGCCGTGGATATCCGCTGTTCAGCGCCGGGTCGTCGGTAAGGTCGGCCGGGTGTCTGGCTACGGAGGGGGACAGGGCGGATGCGTTTCGTGTGGGCGCTCGTCGGAATGCTGCTGCTGGCTGTCGGCACTACCGCGCTTGCCGGCGCCGCCGCGCTCGGCCTGACGACCGGCCGCGCCGCCCCCGACGGGGTTTTCACCGCACACATCGAGAGCGTACGGACGCCAGGACACGCCGTGGTGGTCACCGACCTCGACGCGCTGGTACGCCGGGAAGTGCCGTTCGCCGGTGGCGGACCGGCCCGATTCCGACTGGATGCTCGTACGCCCGACGGGCCGGCCTTCGTCGGGCTGGCCCCGGCCGACGAGGTCCAGCGGTGGCTGGGCGCGGCACCACGCGCCGTGGTCCAGCGGGTGGCGCTGGCCAGGGGAGCGCTGCCGGTCCGGCTGGAACAGGTCACCCCTGCGGCAGGCGCACCGCCGACAGTCCCGGCCGCCCCCGCCGCCCAGACCTTCTGGGTGCGCGCCGGAAACGGCGTGCTCGAATGGAGCCCCGCCGACCTGGCCGGACGCCGGCTGAGCCTGGTGCTGATGCGCCCCGACGGCGGGACCGACCTGGGTCTTGACCTGCGCGCCGAGCTGCGTGCCGGGTGGGTCGCCCCGGCCACCTGGGGCTTGCTGACCGGCGGGATCCTGCTGATCACCCTCGCCGCGCTGCTCCTGCTCCGCCCGATCCGCCCCCGCGAAGTGATCTTCGTGGTCGAGCCGGATCAGGTGCCGGTGCTCGCCGGCCGGCTCGGAGTGAGTTCACTGAGCGGTCTCGGCACCCCACCC
>NZ_POTX01000219.1 GCF_003236305.1 Micromonospora endophytica
TCACGGGGCGGTCGGTGGGGCGGCTAGGCTGGCTCACTGTGCTCGTACTGGTGGTGGACAGCTCGACCCCGGCGGTGACCGCGGCAATCGTCGAGGTCACCGCGGGCGGCCTCACGTGCCGGGCACATCGGTGCACCGTCGACGCACGGGCGCACGGTGAGCTGCTCGCGCCACAGGTGGACGCGGTGCTCGCCGACGTCGATGCCCGACCGGCGGAGCTGGGCGCGATCGTCGCCGGGCTCGGCCCCGGCCCGTTCACCGGGCTGCGGGTGGGTCTGGTCACCGCCGCGACCATGGGCCAGGTGCTCGGTGTCCCGGCGTACGGTGTCTGCTCGCTCGACGCCATCGGGTACCCGGCGGCCGCCGGCGAACCGGTGCTGGCGGCGAGCGACGCGCGGCGTCGGGAGATCTACTGGGCGGTCTACGACGGTGCCGGCCAACGCCTGCTGGGGCCGGAGGTGGGCGCGCCCGCGGTGGCCGCCGAGCGGGCCCGGGCCCTGGCCGTGACCGCTGCGGTCGGCGACGGTGCACACCGCTACGCCGACGCACTGGGGTTGCCGCTGCGGGCCGAACCACGCTATCCCGATGCGACAGCGCTAGCCGCCCTGGCCGCCGAGCGGATCCGGGCCGGTGCGCCCGGCGACCCGCTGACCCCGCTCTACCTACGGCGACCGGACGCGGTGGCGGCGACCGCGCGCAAGCCGGTCCTGCCATGAGCGAGCGGCAGCGAGCGGATCATCAGCCCAGCGAGGTACGGCTGGACCGGTTCCGCTGGTGGCACATTGACGAGGTGCTGCCGATCGAGGCGGACCTCTTCGGCGCGGAACAGTGGTCCGCCGCGATGTTCTGGAACGAACTGGCCAACGGCCAGCACTACCGGGTCGCGACAGCTGCCGACGGCGCGGTGCTCGGCTACGCCGGGCTGGCCGTCGCGCCGCCCGACGAGGCGTGGGTGCAGAACATCGCGGTCCGCCGGGACGCGCAGCGCCGCGGGATCGGCCGGCTGCTGCTGGAGGCGCTGCTCGCCGAGGCCACCCGGCTCGGCGTACGCGCCGTGCTGCTGGAGGTCGCGGCGGACAACGCACCGGCGCAGCGGCTCTACGCGACGTACGACTTCGAGCCGATCGGCGTACGTCGTGGCTACTACCAACCGAGCAACACCGACGCGCTGGTGATGCGGCGCATCCGGGACTGAGAGTGTCATGGCTGACGAACCACTGATCCTCGGCATCGAGACCTCGTGCGACGAGACAGGTGTCGGTGTCGTACGCGGGCACACCCTGCTCGCCGACGCGCTCGCCTCCAGCGTGGACCAGCACGCCCGGTTCGGTGGTGTGGTGCCCGAGGTGGCCAGCCGGGCGCATCTGGAAGCCATCGTGCCGACCATGGAGCGGGCGCTGAGCGAGGCGGGGGTGACCATCGCCGACGTCGACGCGATAGCGGTCACCGCCGGTCCCGGGCTGGCCGGCGCGCTGCTGGTCGGTGTGGCAGCGGCCAAGGGGTACGCGGTCGCCGCCGAGAAGCCGGTCTACGGCGTCAACCACCTGGCCGCGCACGTCGCCGTGGACACCCTGGAACACGGCCCGCTGCCCGAACCGGCGATCGCCCTGCTGGTCTCCGGCGGGCACTCGTCCTTGCTGATGGTGGACGACCTGGCCCGGGGTGTGACGCCGCTCGGCGCCACCATCGACGACGCGGCAGGTGAGGCGTTCGACAAGATCGCCCGACTGCTCGGTCTGCCGTTTCCGGGTGGGCCGTACATCGACCGGGAGGCCCGGGCCGGCGACCCGGCGGCCATCGCGTTCCCGCGCGGGCTGACCGCGGCCAAGGATCTCGCCCGGCACCGCTACGACTTCTCCTTCTCGGGATTGAAGACCGCGGTGGCCCGCTGGGTGGAGGCGCGGCAGCGCGACGGTGAGCCGGTCCCGGTCGCCGACGTGGCGGCCTCGTTCCAGGAGGCGGTCTGCGACGTGCTGGTCGGCAAGGCGCTGGACGCCTGCCGCAGCAACGGCGTCGAGACGCTTGTCATCGGCGGGGGAGTGGCGGCCAACTCGCGGCTGCGGGCGTTGGCCGAACAGCGGGCCGCCCGGCACGGCATCCGGGTACGGGTGCCCCGGCCCGGACTCTGCACCGACAACGGCGCGATGGTGGCGGCGCTCGGCGCGCACCTGGTCGCCTCGGGGGTCGCGCCGAGCCGGCTCGACCTGCCCGCGGATTCGGCGATGCCGCTGACCACGGTCAGCGTGTGAGAGAGGACGGCGACGTGATCGTACGGATGTGGGAGGCGCGGGCGGAGCCGTACGCGCTCGCCGACCTGATCACCTGGGTGTGTGACAGCGCCCTGCCCGAGTTCGAACACGACCCGCTGCACCTGTCCAGTGAGGTCTTCTCCTCCACCGATCACCGGATCGTGGTGATCTCGAAGTGGCGCAGCAGCCCCCGGCCGCTGCCCGACCCGCCGGTGATGCTGCTGGCCCGGCCGGCGCACTCGTGGGACTTCACCCAGGTCGACCGCTGAACCCCCGGTCCGCACCACCGGCCCGACCCGCTGCCCGGCCGCGCCTGCCCGCTGCCTGACCCGCGCCCGGCCGCCGGTCAGCCGATGGTCACCGTGGTGGTCGCGGTGGATCTGTCGATCTCGCTGGTCCGGGCGCTGATCCGTAGCGTCCACTCGCCGGCCACCGGGAAGTGGATCTCAGCGCTGCCGTGATGCGGCTCCAGCGCCAGGACATCGACGGTGATCGGCTCGATGCCGGCGTCGGGTAGGGCTGCGGTGATCGTCCACTCCGCCACCGGCAACTCCTTGGCCTGCGGCGTGTAGACGTATGCGTGCAAGCTGTTCGCGGTCCCGGCGACCGCCGGGTAGATGTCGAACTGGAGGGTGAACAGGTCGGTGGTGAGCGACTGCGCCACGCCTTCCCGGGTCACCCCGTCGGCGGCCGTGCCGGCCGTACGGCCGGGCGGGGTCTGCACCAGCACCGCGGTCAGCGCCAGCACCACGGCGGTCGCGGCGAGTTCGACACCGGCGGCACGGGCGACCCGGCGGGGCGATCCGGCGGCGGCCTTCGCCCGGATCAGCCGGCGCTGCCACGCCGCGACGGCCAGCACCCCGGCCAGCAGCACGGCCTTGGCCAGCAGCAGCCGACCGTACGTGCTGCCCAGCAGCGCCGCCGGCCGACCCAGTTCGATCGCGGCCTGGAGCACGCCCGCGGTGACCAGCCAGGCCACGGCCAGCGTGGCCCACCTCGACCAGGCCGGCAGGATCCGGGCGAGCACCCGCTCGTGGGTGCCCCGCAGCAGGAACACGGTGAGGGCGAGCAGCCCACCCAGCCAGACGGCGACCCCGGCGATGTGCACGGTGGTCAGCGCGATGCTCACCGGCGGCACCGGTGAGGCCACCGGATGCCCGGCGAGCGGCCAGGTCACCAGTCCGGCCACCGCCACCACGGCCAGCGCGGCGAGACGCCCCCGTCCGGCGGTGCCCCGGGTGACCGCCGGCAGCAGCGCCGCGGCGAGCGCCACCAGCGCCAGGCGTACGGTCAGCACCAGCCCGATGTTGGTGTCGGCGACCGCGCGCAGGTCGGCCGGGGAGAGTTGCCCGACCGGCGCACCGACCACCTGTGCGGCCTGCCCGATCCAGGTGCCCACGGTGGCGACCGCGACCAGACCGAGGCCGACCAGCGCCATGATCGTTGCGCCGCGCCGGGAGCGTCGCCGGGGCCACAGGGCGGCGGTGAGCAGCGGCGGGCCGATCGCCAGCAGCAGACCCACATAGCCGAGGTACTTTGCCGCCGGCACCAGCGTCCCGGCCGGCGACTCGGTGCCGCTCTCGGGCGGCAGCGGCGGGGTGGCCGACGGCGCTCCGGCGGCAAAGGTGAAGCTGCCGGCGATCGGGTGGCTGTCCGCCGAGATCACCCGGTAGCTGACCAGGTAGGTGCCGAGCGGCCGGTCGGGGGCGCGCAGCGTGATCCGCATGGTGCCGTCCCGGACTTCCGGGTCGCCGACGTTTATCCGCTTGCCGTCGGGCGCGAGCACCTGCACCCGGCCGGCGACGGCGGCGATCGGCTCGCTGAAGGTCACCAGCACCTCGCGGGGTGCGTACCCGAGCACCTCGTCGCGCTGCGGCGTGGTGCTCACCACAACGGCGTGCGCCGCCGCTGGTCCGGCGGGGACCAGGGCGGCGCACAACGTGGTCAGGATCAACCCGAGCAGGACAACGGCCCGGGTGCGTACGGCCATCGGTGGGTGGCTCAGCTGCGCCGGAACAGGCGGTACGTGAGGAATCCGCCGGCGCCCAGCGCGCCGAGGAAGATCGCCCAGATCACGGTGTTGCTGATGCCCACCTGTGGGGCGCTGTTGGCCTGCGCGCGGGCGATCAGTCCGTCCTCGCCCGGCGCGGGAAGCACGGCGGGCGGCAGTTCGGCATAGCGAACCAGGCCGGTGCTCTCCAGCAGCAGCATGTGGTCACTGACGAACTTGTTGGTGGCGTTCGCCAGGTCCCGGACGACTTCGTTGCGGGTGGCGCCCCGGACCGCGGTGACGACCGGGAGGATCGCGCCGTGGGCGACCCGGAGCCGGGTGACGAAGATCTGGTCGAACTGGGTGCCGCTGGCGTTCTTCATCTCCGTCAGCCACTGCTGCTGCTGCGCGGACGGCACGGTCGGCACGGTCGCGCCGAGCTTGTTGGCGGCCTCCACGGTGAGTCGGTCCAACTCCTCGTGCTGCCGGGCGATCTCCGCGCCGACGTCCCGGACGATCTGCGTGGTGCCCTTCTCGGCGGCCATCTGCCCGGCGGGCATCTCCCAGAGTCCGGCCAGCCGGACCCCGTCGAGCAGTGCCTGGTCGGCGGCGGCGAGTTGCTGGCCGGCGGGCGCGGCAAGCGCCGCTCCGGGCAGCACGACAAGGGCTGCGGCGATCGTGGTGAGTAGCACCGCCAAGCGACGGGACCGGTTGCCCTGCCGGCGACGAACGGAATCCAGCGGTGCCATGTCTGCGGCGCCTCCTCGGACGAGAACCGATCATCTTCGTGACGGGCGTCCGCATCCCGCCGGTGCCCGTCCGGACACTGGTACGGATTGTCTGGCCCATCAGTTCACCGGTTCACGAAACGGTCTGCGGTCATCTGTAGGCGAGCCGGTCAGCCCACGTCGAGAGGGTCGGCCAGCAGCCGCTCGAAGGCGAGTTCGGCGGCACCGATCAACGGGGCGTCCTCGCCGAGCTTCGGCGTACGCAGCCGGACGTGTTCCAGGCAGGCGGGCAGTCCGTTGGAGTTCAGCCGGCTGCGGATCTGGGCGGCGGCGGCCAGGTAGAGGTCGCGCATCGTGCCGCCGAAGATGACCATCTCCGGGTTGAAGATGTTGATCAGATTGGCGACGCCGAAGCCGAGCCAGTCGCCGGCCTGGCGTACCGCGGTCTGGGCCCGGGCGTCGCCCCGGTCGGCGGCGTCGAAGACCGCGAGCATCGCCTCCCGGCCCCGGGCGTCGGACCGTCCGGCGGCCCGCAGCAGCGCGTGCTCGCCGATCTCGGTCTCCCAGCAACCCCGGTTGCCGCACTCGCAACGCACCCCGTCGCGGGCCACCACCATGTGCCCGACCTCACCGCTGTAGCCGCCGTGCCCGGTCAGCCGCCGCCCGCCGGCGATGATGCCGGCACCCACACCGACGTCGCCGTAGAGGTAGATGACGTTGTCGCAGCCGGCCGCCACCCCCCGGGCGTGTTCGGCGAAGGCCGCCACGTCGGCCACGTTGCCGACCGTGACCGGCACGTCCACGCCGAGTTCGGCGCCGAGCGCCGTACCGATCGGTTCGTCCACCCAGCCGGTGGTCGGGCCGAGCCGGACCAGTCCGTCGTCGCGGCGCACCATTCCGCAGACCGCCACGCCCGCGCCGACACAGACCGCGTCCTCCGGCAGCCCGTGCCGCATCTCCTTGACCGCCCCGGCCAGCAGCGGTGCGACCTCCGTCGCGGTCAGGCCGCGCGGCCGGTCCAGCTCCCGGCGGTCGAGCACGGCACCGCCGAGACCTACCCGCGCGGCCCGCAGCCGGTCCACCTCGATGCTGCACGCGTACGCGAAGACCCGGGCCGACTCGGGCCGGACGACAAGCGATGGTCGTCCGGCCCGGCCGGTTTCCCTCGGCGCCCCCTCTGTCACCAGGCCGGCCGCGGCGAGGTCGGCGGTGAGCGCGCCGATGGTGCTCCGGTTCAGCCCCAGCGTGTTTGTCAGCTCGGCGCGGGTGGTGGCGCCGTGCAGGTGCACGTGGCGCAGCAGGGCACCGAGGTTCTGTCGACGGATCTCGTCCTGGCTGGGTCCTGCGCGCATGGGAGCTTTACTACCTTCGGTGGTGCTGGTCAGCGGTTGCCGGTGGCGGCGGCTCGTCGTCGGGACAGCGCGTCGACGCTCGCCGCGAGCAGCAGCACCACACCGGTGACCACATACTTCACGCCCGGGCTGTAGCCCATCAGGCCCATCCCATTGTCGATCACCGCCACCACGGCGCCGCCGAGAACCGCGTCCAGGACCCGGCCCTTGCCACCGAAGAGGCTGGTGCCACCGATCACCGCCGCGCCCACCGCGTAGAGCAGTACGTTACTGCCGCCGGTGTTCGGGTCGACGGAGTTGGCCCGGCTGGCGGCGACGATGCCACCCACCGCAGCCATGGTGGAGCAGATCACGAAGACCGAGATGCGGATCCGGTCCACGTTGATGCCGGCCCGGCGGGCCGCCTCCTTGTTACCGCCGACCGCGTAGATGTGCCGGCCGTAGCTGGTGCGCTGGAGCACGAAGGTCCAGATCACCAGCAGCACGGCGATGATCGGCACCACGATCGGCACGCCCTTGAGCGAACTGATCAGCACGTTGCGGCTGCGCTCCAGGTTGAGCACGTAGACGGCGACGCCGAGGACGACGGCCAGCACGCCGATGCGGGCCAGCACCATGGCCAGCGGGTCGTTGATCAGTCCCCGGGCCGCCCGCTTGCGGTAGCGCAGCAGTTGCACCGCGGCGAATCCGGCGACCGCGAGGGCGGCCAGGGCCCAGCCCAGCGTCGGCGGAAGGTTGCGGTTGGCGATCGCCACCAGCACCGGGTCGCGGACGGAGATGTTCCGCCCCTCCTCCATCAGCAGCAGGACCACGCCCTGGAAGGCGAGGAAGCCGGCGAGGGTGACCACGAACGAGGGGATGCCGACCTTGGCGACCAGCAGACCGAGCGAGGTGCCGATGACCAGGCCGGTGAGCACGGCGGCGAGCACCGCGACGTACCAGGGGTGACCCAGGACGGTGATCACGTTCGCCAGCACCGCCGCGCAGACGCCGCTGGCGAAGCCGGCCGAGAGGTCGATCTCGCCCAGCAGCAGCACGAAGACCAGGCCCATCGCGATCAGCGTGACCGCCGCACCCTGGGTGAACAGGTTGGCGAAGTTGCCCGCGGTGAGGAACGACGGCCGCATGATCGAGAAGATCGTGCAGAGGACGAGCAGCCCGGCGACGGCCGGCAGCGCGCCGATGTCGCCGCCGCGTACCCGTCGGAAGTAGCCACGGACGTGGCTGCCGATTGTGGGTGCCGATGCGACGGTGGCCGGCCCCTCCTGCTTGACGGCGGTGGTGCTCATGCCATCCCTCCGCGGTGCTGGGGTCCGGCCGGTGCCGAGCCGTTGCCGTTGCCGCCCGTGTCGGCGGTGAGCCCGAGCGTGCCGGTGCGACCGGCGGTGATCAGCTCGACGATCTGGGCGTGGGTGATGTCGGTGGTCTTCACCTGGGCGACCATCTGGCCGAGGTAGAGCGCGGCGATCCGGTCGGAGACGGCGAAGACGTCGTTCATGTTGTGCGAGATGAGCACGACGGCCAGGCCGCTGTCGGCGAGCCGGCGGACCAGTTCGAGCACCTGGGCGGTCTGCGCGACGCCGAGCGCGGCGGTCGGCTCGTCCAGGATCACCACCTTGCTGTTCCAGAGCACCGCCTTGGCGATCGCTACCGTCTGGCGCTGCCCACCGGAAAGGCTGGAGACGTGCTGGCGCAGCGACTTGACGGTGCGTACCGAGAGCCCGGCCAGGGTCTCCGCGGCCATCTGCTCCATGGTCGGCTCGTCGAGCACGATGCCGCTGCGCTTCTCCCGGCCGAGGAACATGTTCTGCACGATGTCGAGGTTGTCGCAGAGCGCGAGGTCCTGGTAGACGACCTCGATGCCGAGCGACGCGGCGTCGCGCGGGCTGTTGATGCTCACCGGTCGGCCGTCGAAGAGGAACTTGCCGGCGTCGGTGGGGTAGATGCCGCTTATGCACTTCACCAGGGTCGACTTGCCGGCGCCGTTGTCGCCGACGAGTGCGGTCACCTCGCCCGGGTAGGCGGAGAGGGCAACATCACGCAGAACCTGGACGGGACCGAAGCTCTTGTCGATCCCGCGTAGCTCCAGCAGTGGGGTCGCGGACACGGGGGTCTCCTTATTCACGGAGGAAGAACGGGGCCCGTCCAGCGGCGTCGCGCCGCCCGGCACGGGGTTGCCGTGCCGGGCGGCGCCGCCGGACGGGTGCGGTCAGCTGATGCCCGCGTCGGTGCAGAGCTTGGCGAATTCGTCCTTGCAGATCTGGTCCTTGGTCACGTAGCCGTCGGCGATGACGTCCTTGACGTTCTCCTTGTAGATCGCCGCCGGAGTGAGCAGGACGGACGGCACGTCGCGGCCGGTGTCCGGGTCCTTCACCGTCTGGCCGGTCTCCTTACGCTGCCCCTTGGCCAGCCCGATGGCCAGTTCGGCGGCGGCGTCCGCCTCCTTCTTGACCGCCTTGTAGACGGTCATGCACTGGTCACCGGCGAGGATGTTCTGCAGCGCCTGCGGGTCGGCGTCCTGGCCGGTCACCGGGACCTTGCCGTTGAGGTTGTTCTTCTTCAGCACCGAGATGGCGGCGTTGCCGAGGCCGTCGTTCGCCGACAGCACCCCGTCGATCTTGCCGCTGGCCTTGGTGAGCTGCTGCTCGAAGATCGTCGCGGCCTGCGCGTTGTCCCAGTCCGGCACCGAGTCGTCGGCGACCTGGGTGTACTCGCCGGCGTCGAACTTCGGCTTGAGGACCGAGTCGTAGCCCTCCTTGAACAGGGTCGCGTTGTTGTCGGTCGGCGAGCCGTTCAGGTATGCGATCGCCGGCTTCTCCACCTTCGCGTCGGTGAGGCACTTGACCAGGCCCTCGCCCTGGAGCTTGCCGACCGCCACGTTGTCGAAGCTGACGTAGTACTCGGCCGAGCCGCCGAGGGTGAGCCGGTCGTAGTCGATGGTGGCCACGCCCTGCGACTTGGCCTTGTCGAGGACGGCCTTACCGGTGCCGGAGTCCAGGTTGACGATCATCAGCACGGTGACTCCGCTGGTGATCATCTGGTCGGCGATGGTCTGGAAGGCGTTCTTGTCGCCCTGCGCGTTCTGGATGTCCGACTCGACGCCGGCCGCGTCGAACGCCTCCTTGAGGAACTTGCGGTCCGCGCTCTCCCAGCGGACCGAGGACTTGCTGTCCGGCAGGATCACGCCGATCTTCGGGGTCTTGTCCGAGCCGCCCGGTTCGTTGCTGGAGTCGTCGCCGCAGGCCGTCAGGCTGCCGAGGGCCAGCAGGCCCACGGTGCCGACGGCGAGGAAGCCCTTGCGCATGTGCAGGGTCCTTTCGAGGGTGGGGGAAGGGTGTCGGTGGTGAGTTTTGTTGTGTCCGGCAACGTATTAGGGGTCACACGGCAACACAAGAGCGCCGAGGTCACGAGTTTGTTGTCGGCAGTAACAATTCAGCAACGCCGCTGACACCGACCCGTGCCGGTCCGGCGTCTTGCACCTTTGGTGCGGTGTGTCGTGCGGCCCGGCAAGTGGCGCGGCGGGCGAT
>NZ_POTX01000021.1 GCF_003236305.1 Micromonospora endophytica
CCCGGCGGGAGACCCGGCGTGCGCCGTTGCCGTCGGAGACGCTGACCACGTCGGCGGTGAACAGCCGCTCCAACGCCGTCAGGTCGCCGGTGCGGGCGGCGGTCAGGAAGGTGGCCAGCAGCCGCCGCTGGACGTCCTCCGGCACCGGCATCCTGCGGTCGCCGGCGACGTGCCTTCGCGCCCGGCTGACGAGCTGGCGCACGGCCGGTTCGGTCGACTGCAGGGGCGTGGGCGCACCCCCATGAAGATCGTCGCCGCCTCCTCGAGATCGCCCACGCCGACCCTCCCGAAGATCGTCTCCGTAGCCAGACTAACGCCCTGTCACATACCTCGGGGCCGTCTGGTCCTCGTATCGACAGCCAGCGCAAGACCTCCACCCGAGAGAGGAAAAGCCCATGTCCACCATCGTTCTCGTCCACGGTGCCTTCGCCGAATCCGTCAGCTGGAAGGGCGTCGTCGAGAGGCTGGCCGCCGTCGGCCACGACGTCGTCGCCGTCGCCAACCCGCTGCGCGGCCTCGCCGGCGACGCCGCGTACGTCCGCGACATGATCGCCAGCCTCGCCGGCCCGGTCCTGCTGGTCGGCCACTCGTACGGCGGGATGGTGATCACCGAAGCGGCCGCCGGCAACGACGCCGTCACCGGGCTCGTCTACGTCTGCGCCTTCGCCCCCGACACCGGTGAGTCCGCGCTCGAGCTGTCCACCCGGTTCCCCGGCAGCACCCTAGGCGCCGCTCTGACCGCCTACCCGGTCTCGACCGGCGGCAACGAGTTCGCCATCCGCAAGGACGCCTTCCACCGTCAGTTCGCGGCCGACGTGCCCGCCGAGCAGGCCGCCGTGATGGCCGCGACCCAGCGCCCGGTCACCGAGGAGGCACTTTCCACCGGTCTGGTCACCGAGAAGCCGGCTTGGCGGACCATTCCGTCCTGGTTCGTCTTCAGCGACCGGGACCTCAACATCCCCGTCGCCCTCCACCGGTTCATGGCGGAGCGCGCCGAGGCGCGCGGCGTACGCGAGATCCCCGGCGCCTCCCACGCGCTCAGTGTTTCCGAACCCGTCGCGGTCACCGAGACGATCCTCGGGGCCCTCGGGCATCGCTCGTAGCCGAAAGTAGTGCGCCGTTTCGGATGCCTACGTGCAAAGAGGTCACTGCATGGCGGTGGCTGGCGGGTGATCGAACGAGACCGGGCAGAGGAGAATGTACAGGGCATAGCCCAGGGCCCCGGCAAAGTCAGGTGATGCCGAGTAGCGCCAGCGGGCGGGTGCTGTCGCGGGCGTGATGCCGGTTGGCGGCGGCGATGTTGGTGACTCCGGTCAGGCGTAGGGCGCCGATGGCGGCGTTGCGCAGAGCGGCCATGACTTCGGGGCCGGTGCCGGTGCGGATCTGGCTGCGGATTCACGTCGCCAGTTGTGCTGGTTTCGCCTGATGGACGTGGAGATCGGTGATGGCGCAGACGGTCTCGGTGGTGACCGTTTCGGCTGGTCCAGGCCACCAGGAACGGCACGCCGAGGCCGGCGGAGATGCCGTACAGGGTGACCATCAGCCCGGCGGTGCCGACCGATATCTCCAGGCTGCTGCTGATCGCACTAAGCAGACCGACCGGCATCAGCTCGGTGGTGACGAAGGTGAACAGGCTGGCAGTGATGACGGCAACACCCAACATGACCTCGCGGTCGGGCGCGTGCGCGGTCGCCTCGCCGTTGGCCTGATCCCCACCGTCGCCGCCGTCGATCTGCCGCAGGCCCTCCGCGACTTCCGTTGTCGCTACCCGGGCGTACGCATCAGCCTCCGGGTCGGCGCCAGCGAGGAACTCGTCGAACAGGTCAGGCAGGGGGCGATCGAGGTCGCCTTCCTCGGCCTGCCGACCACCGCCCGGCCCCGAGGGGTACACGCCCGTGCCCTGGCCCGCGACCGGCTCGTCGCCGCGGTCTCGCCGGATCATCCGCTCGCCGACGAGAGCGCCGTCGACCTGGCCCGGCTCGTTGGTGAGGTCTTCGTCGACCTGCCCGCGAAGACTGCCGGCCGTATCCAGTCCGACCAGGCTTTCGCCGCCGCCGGCCTGACCCGCGACGTGGCCTTCGAGGTGACCAGTGCCTACCTGATGACCCGGCTCGTCGCGCAGAACCTCGGAGTAGCGCTCCTGCCGTCCGCATACGCTCCCCAGCTCACCGGCGTGACCACCATCGAAATCACCGACGCCCCGACCCGCGTCGAGTACGTCATCTGGAGCCGCGTGGCAGCGCCGGGTGGGCCGCGTGACCGGCTCCAGCCGGCCGCGCGGCCGTCCCCATCAGGTGGCAGTGAGCGTCTCGGCCAGTCCGACAGCGGTCGACTGCAGCAGCAGTTGGAGCCGGGGACGGAAGTCGAAGGCGACGTGGCCCCATTCCGGCACCTGCTCATACAGCGACGCGAGGGTGGGAGTGGGGTTCGACACCTGCCAGAAGTTGGCGGCGAAGGCGAGTGTGGCCGCCAGCAGCGCCTGGATCTGGTCGACGGTCATGCTGCTCGCCCGGTCCAGGGCGGCCACGATCTCGTCGTAGGCGGCGAATGCCTTGGTCTTGTACTGCCGGGCGCGCTCGATGTCGACGTCGCCTTCCAGGCTCAGCGTCACGTGGGTCAGCAGGTCGCAGAAGACCGGCAGGGACGCGATGGTGTCGGCCAGCACCAGAGCCACCTCGCGCGGCCCGAGGCCGTCGCTGTCGCGTACCTTGTCGGTGATCGCCGCGCTCCACTGCTGCCAGCCGCGTTCGGCCAGTTCGAGAAGCAACTCCTCCTTGCTGGCGTAGTAGCGCCGCACCCCCGTGCGGTGCAGGCCGGCTCGCTCGGTGACCGGGGCCAGCGTCACGAACCGGACGCCACCCCGCTCGAGGGCCACCGCTTCGGCGGCCACCAGCAAATCCTCGGAACGACGCTGCTTGTCATCGATCGATCGTGCCCGCTGACGCATGACCCCACCATAACGCACCTTGCGCTGCGCTACGTCTTCCGCATATGCTGACGCCACTTAACGCTACACAGAGTGCGTTAAGTGGGGAGGGAGCCGCCATGAAGGCTGTACAGGTAACTGAGTTCGGCGAGGCGAAGGTCCTGGCGCTCACGGAGCTGCCGGACCCCGAGCTCGGGCCCGGCCAGGTGGCGATCGACGTGACCCACGCCGCGGTCGGGCTGATCGACGTCTACCTCCGGCAGGGGCTGTACGACGGCGTGCCCGGTCTGCCGCAGCCGCCGTACGTCCCTGGCCTCGAGGTCGCCGGCACGGTCCGGGCCCTCGGCGAGGGCGTCACCGATCTGACGATCGGCGAGAAGGTGGTGACCCTGTCGGCGTCGGCCACCGGCGGCTACGCATCGGTGTATGTCAGCGACCGGGCCAGGGTGCTGTCGACCCAAGCCTACGACCTCGACCCCGCGCTGGCGGTGGCCGTCGTGCCCAACGCGCTGATGGCCCATGTCGCTCTCACCGGCCCGATCCAGCTGCACCCGGGGGAGCGGGTCCTGGTGCACGGGGCGTTCGGCGCGCTCGCGGCGGCGTTCCCCGGTGTCGCCAAGCAGCTCGGGGCGTCCCGGGTGGTCGGCACTGTCCGCAATGATCGGGTGGCCGCGGCAGCCACCAGCAGGCTGCCGTACGACCAGATCGTCGACTCGGCCACCATGCTGAGCGTCCTCGGCGACGAGAAGTTCGACGTGGTCGTCGACCCGGTCGGCGGGCAGGTCCGCACCGAGAGCCTGCAACTGCTCGCCCCGGGCGGCCGGCTGCTGCTGGTCGGCAACGCCAGCGGCGAGTGGGAGCACGGCGTCAACGGCAACACGATCTGGCAGGGCAACTTCATCGTGGCCGGCTTCAACGCCGGTGGCTACCTGCCGGCGCACCCGGAAGCCGTCCCCGCCGCCGCGGCCGCCGCCCTGACCGCCGCGTCCTCCGGGCTCGCCGACACCGAGATCGAGTTGCTGCCCCTCGCGCAGGCGGCGACCGCTCACCAGCGACTGCAGGAGCACACGGCCCAGGGCCGCGTCGTCCTCGTCCCGTGAGACCGCTTCACCCCTCGGCCCCCGCACCGCCTCGTCCTAATCAACAGGAGACCATCGTGAGCACCCGCCCCAAGAATAATTTCGTCCCGAAACTGGCCGGTCGGCTCGGGCAGCGAATGCTGAAGCTTCCGCCGGCCGTCACCCGCGAGGTGACGGTGGAACGGGACATCCCGATCACGGTCGAGGACGGGGTCACCCTGCTCGCCGACCACTGGGCGCCCGCGGGCTCCGCCGGCATCCCGCTGGAGCAGCTGCCCACCGTGGTGGTGCGGACCGCGTACGGGCCGGGTGGCCCGCTGGGGTGGATGTACGGCCGGGCCATCGCCGAGCGCGGCATGCATGTGCTGATGGTGCGCAGCCGGGGCACGTTCGGCTCCGGTGGCACGTTCCTGGCCATGCGGCACGAGCGGGAGGACGGGCTGGCCACCTTGCGCTGGCTGGCGGACCAGACGTGGGCCAAGGGCGGCGTGGTGCTGGCCGGCTCCAGCTACTTCGGTTACACCCAGTGGGCGGTCGCCGCTGAGGCGCCGGTGCAGGTCAAAGCCATGGTTCCGCACATCACGTCGTCGCGGCTGGCGCTGACCCTGCTGCGTCCCGGTCGTTTCGAGCTCGACACGCTGACCAACTGGGTGTGGAACACCGAGACGCAGGAGCGACCGCGGGCGTTGCTGCGGTCCATGCTGGGCCTGGACCGTAAGCGCGTCGCCGCGGCGATGAACACGCTCCCGTTGACCGGTGTGGACAAGGCGCTGCTCGGTCACGAGTCGCCGTTCTTCCAGGAGACGTTGCGTTATGACCAGAACGACCCGTACTGGAAGGACGAGGACCACAGCGGCGCCGTCGGTGACGTGACCGTGCCGGTCAGCTCGATCACCGGGTGGTACGACATCTTCCTGACCGACCAGCTGCGCGACTTCCAGGCCCTGGCCGCAGCCGGCCGCAACCCCCGGCTGACCGTCGGCCCGTGGTGGCACGCCGACCCCATGGGCATGGGCGCCGCGATCGAGCAGGTGGTTGATTGGGGGGCCGCGCTCGCGCGAGGAGAGCAGCCGGCCGACCGGGCGCCGGTGCGGTTGTTCGTGATGGGTGTCGGGCAGTGGCGTGACTTCGACCAGTGGCCGCCGGCGGGGTACCCGCAGCAGCGCTGGCACCTGCGTTCCGGCGGTGCGCTGGAGCGGGGTGTGAACCCGGCCTCGCCGCCGAGCACCTTCACCTACGACCCGAACGACCCGACCCCGTCGGTGGGCGGGCCGAAGCTGGACGGTAACGGTCCCGGCCCCAAGGACAACCGGCCGCTGGAGAAGCGGGCGGACGTGTTGACCTTCACCTCACCGGTGCTCGAGTCCGACCTGGAGGTCGTCGGGCAGGTCACGGCGCAGGTGTGGCTGCGTGCCGACCGGCCCAGCAACGACCTGTTCGTCCGGCTGTGCGACGTCGACGAGCGCGGCAAGTCGATCAACGTGTGCGACGACCTGGTCACCGTTCGGCCCGACGGCACGACCGAGGTGACCGTGGAGCTGTCACCCACCGCGTACGTCTTCCGGCGCGGTCACCGCCTGCGCGTTCAGGTGTCCGCCGGGGCGTTTCCCCGGTTCGCCCGCAACCTCGGCGGGGACGAGCCGGTCGCGACCGCCACGACCGTCCACGTCACCCACCTCGAGATCCTGCACGATGGCGACCACCCCTCCGCGATCCTGTTGCCGGCGAAGGCCTGAACCCTGTCCTCAGTCGGTGGTGTCGCCTGCCACCATGATCGCCACCCTCCGCGTCCCCACCAGCGGCACCATCCGTGCTCATCATGGACGAGCCGTCGTCCGTCCTCCACCCCCGCGCCGAGGACGCCCTCTTCCAGGCCATCCGGGACCGGCGGGGGCTCGGCATCACGATCCTGATCACTCACCGGCTGGCCAACGTCCGGCATCTCCGTAAAACTCGCCAGGGCACGTCTGTTCGCGTTCCCGCCCCGACTCCGACCTACCAGCCGCACGGGACCGACTATCGATGTCCGATGGCAAGCACGCAGCGGCAGATGCGTAGAACGGCCGGTCCAGCCGGGTGCTGATCTTGCAGGCAACGCCTCGCAGAAATGGCTCGGGCGCATAAGGAAGACTGGCAGGCATGGCTGATCTGGGCGACCCGAAGGCTGCGCTGCACCACTACCTCCAGGCGACTCGCGACAACCTGATCTGGAAGCTCGACGGGCTGAGCGAACGCGAGGCCAGGCTGCCCCGCACCGCGACCGGCAACAACCTGCTGGGAGTCCTCAAGCACTGCCTCAACGTCGAAGCCGGCTACTTCGGGCCTGTCTTCGGGCGGGAGTTCCCGATGCCTGAGGAACTGGTCCCCATGCAGGCGTTCGAGGAGGACCCGCAGGCAGACTGGTACGCGCAGGAGGGCGAGACGAAGAATGGGCTGATCAACCTGTATCGCCGTGTCGGGGTGTTCGCGGACCAGACGATCGAACAGCTACCCCTTGACGCGCCAGGGCAGGTGCCGTGGTGGCGCCCAGGCGAACAGGACGTGACGCTGCACAGGATCATCATCCACGTGACCACCGACCTCGCTCGTCACGCCGGTCACGCCGACATCATGCGCGAGCAGCACGACAGGGCGATCGGCTTGCGGCGGGAGAACTCTGGCGTCCCCCACGACTACGACTGGCCGGCGTACGTCACCAAGCTGACGAAGCTCGCTGACCGGTTCGGTTAACCACCCCGGTCCCCCCTCGATACAGGCAGAGAGGCCAGTATCCGCTCATCGGCATGAGCGTGTACCGCGTCAGGTCGTGGAGGCGCGTCCGGCTGAGGGAGGCTCGTGTGCAAAGACGGGTCCCGAACGCCTGGTTCGGGACCCGTCAAGTTCGGCTGCGCGTCAGTCGAGCGGGATGACGTCGATCAGGCCTAATCCGGGTTGATGATCGATTTATGTCGATTCGGACACGGTAACCCCCACCAAAGCCGTTCATGTTTCGAGCGGTTCGGGTGGGGGTCGTTGCTTTTGGCGTGGGATTCGTGCTGGCATCGGCTGGCGGTTGAGAACTGCTGTGCGCCGGGGTCAGAGGTCAAGCCCTGACGATGCCGGTACGCGGGATCGGTGATCGCGGCATAGTCGGCGGACAGTTGCGGTCAGTTCCTGGTTGCCGCGCCCCCAGCCCTGGTCCCATTCGTCCACGATGACGTGTAGGTCGGTGAACGGGCTGCGCCAGATCTCGTCGAGGTCCCGGTGCCGTCGAGTCCGGCGAGTTCACGCAGCGCCGGCCCGTCGTGTCCGGTGGTGAGCCAGTCTGCCGCGTACCAGGGCACTCGCTCGACGTCGAGGTTGCCCAGCGTGTGTTCGGCGGTGACCAGGTGCGGTGGCTTAGCCATCGGCCGGTTCCTGTTCGTGCATGGTGGCGCGGGTTTGCATGAGTGCGAAGCCGAGCAGGTTCAGGCCGCGCCAGCGTGTGGGGTTGGTGGCGTGGGGGTGGTCGGCGGCCAGGCCGATGCCCCAGATCCGGTCCAGCGGGCTGGCTTCCACGAGCACCCGTTTGCCGGTGGCGAGCAGGTAGGTGCGCAGCGCGGGGTGTTGGCCGAACTTCGCCATGCTTGCGGTGACCACGATCTCGTAGCGGTGCTGCTCCCACGTCTGCTGGTCGAAACCGGTGACTTGCCGGCCCAGCGTCTTTGCCGCGTGCGGGTGCGTTGTCGTCAGGATCTTGGCGGCTGTGGGATGGTCGTCGAAGAGGGTGGCTTTGCGCCACATCATGTAGTGCTCGGCGGTGGCGAAGCGCCGGCCGTCGATGGTGAAAGGTGCCGGCCACCACTGGCTCAGGCATCCGGCCCCGATGCCGCCGTCGCGCTGCGGCCGGTGGCCCCAGAACAACAGGAACTTCACCCGGGCCCCGGTACGCATCACGGCGGTCAGGTCGGCGACGCTGTTTGCTGACGTGACCATGCGTGCGAGTGTGCGGCAGCAGTGGGTGTCACCGCATCGTCAATACCGCGCGCCGATCTCGGTCACCTCGCTGACGACGTCACGCTCGTCGAAGGGTGCTACAGGCTGATCGGGGCGCAGGACCACGCGTGGTCGATGATGGCCTCGGCGGTGCCGGATCGGCCGGCGGGCCAGAAGATCAAGTCGCTGAGGTGCGGACATCCCGTCCGGCGGGTGAGGCCGTCCAGCCACCAGGAGACGGTTCGTGTGTCGTCGCCGCAGGTGGTCAGTAGGGTGCGTACCACGGTGGTCGCGGCGTCCTTGGTGAGCGGCTCGGGCAGGCGCGACCTCTGCGGTCTTCGGGCTGGTGAACAGGCGCGGGGATGCGTCGGAGGCCGCGGGGTGCGTACAGTTCCGGGTCGGACTTGGGATGGGCTGGATAGATCCGGCGCAGGGAACGGGAGGAGACAGCGACGGCATGACGGCGGACAAGATTGCGGATACCGGTCAATACCGCATTGACCCGGCCCGGCTGGAGACCTGTCTCAGCGTCTTCGAGGCGTTGGAGGACCTGCCTCCCGATCACCCCGACGTGGTGCGGGTGCAGCGGGCCACCGCGAAGCTCTATAAAATGATCAAGCAGCGGCGACGCGAGGAACGGCGGGATGCCATCGCGGCGGCCGACGGCGCGGTGACGGCGGCCACCGCCACCGGCGCCCCGGGTCGGATCGACGATGAAACCCA
This sequence comes from Micromonospora endophytica, assembly GCF_003236305.1. Taxonomy (GTDB): domain Bacteria; phylum Actinomycetota; class Actinomycetes; order Mycobacteriales; family Micromonosporaceae; genus Micromonospora; species Micromonospora endophytica. The sequence goes on from NZ_POTX01000021.1 coordinate 8,683, forward strand.
GGGCAACCCGCTCGTCTCCCCCACCGTGGGTGCCACGGCCGGTGTCCTGCACAAACCGCGCGGCTGCTACATCTGCAAGCAGCGCTACCGCGAGGTGGACGCCTTCTACCATCAGCTCTGCCCGCCCTGCGCCGCACTGAACCGGGAGCGCCGGAACGCCCGCACCGACCTGACCGGCCGGCGCGCGCTGCTCACCGGCGGCCGGGCGAAGATCGGCATGTACATCGCGCTGCGGCTGCTGCGCGACGGCGCGCACACCACGGTGACCACACGGTTTCCCCACGACGCGGTCCGTCGATTCGCCGCGATGTCCGACAGCGGGGAGTGGCTCCACCGCCTGCGGATCGTCGGGATCGATCTGCGCGATCCCGCACAGGTGATCGCGCTCGCTGACTCGGTCAGCGGCCAGGGACCACTCGACATCCTGATCAACAACGCGGCGCAGACCGTCCGCCGCACGCCTGCCGCGTACGCGCAACTCGTCGCCGCGGAGACGGCGGCACTGCCGGACGGCCCGCTGCCGGAAATGATCACGTTCGCCAAACCGGCCGGCCGGGGCGGCCCGGCGGGCAGCCTGATCGCCGCACCGAACTCGCCCACCATCACCCCGCACGCGCTCACCGCGCTGGCGCTGACCAGCGGCTCCGCCTCGCCGGAACGGATCGCGGCAGCCAACGCCATCGACGCCGGCGGTCTGGTGCCGGACCTCGACCCGGTCAACAGTTGGGTGCAGCGGGTGCACGAGGTGGACCCGGTCGAGCTGCTCGAAGTGCAGCTGTGCAACGTGACCGCGCCGTTCGTGCTGGTCAGCCGACTGCGACCGGCGATGGCCGCAGCGACCGCCCGCCGCAAGTACGTGGTGAACGTGTCGGCGATGGAGGGCCAGTTCGCCCGCGGCTACAAGGGGCCAGGGCATCCGCACACCAACATGGCCAAGGCCGCGCTGAACATGCTGACCCGGACCAGCGCCCAGGAGATGCTGGCCGACGGCATCCTGATGACCAGCGTCGACACCGGCTGGATCACCGACGAGCGGCCTCACCCGACGAAGATGCGGCTGGCGGACGCCGGCTTCCACGCCCCGCTGGACCTGGTCGACGGCGCGGCCCGCGTCTACGACCCGATCGTCCGCGGCGAACAGGGCGAAGACCTGTACGGCTGCTTCCTCAAGGACTACACACCCTGCGCCTGGTGATCGGCGCGGCCAGGCCGGCGCGGGTACGCCCTTGCGGGCGACCTCGGCCATCGCACCCCTCATCGAGCCCTTCCCTGAGCGGCGGTGCCGCCCGGATGCCGGTCAGTGCCGTCGATGGTCCTCCGATTCTTGTTGGCGTAGCTGGTCGGCGTACTCGTCGAAGGGGCCGAGTCCGACGCTGCGGCGTCGTTCGTCGAGGTGTTGGGGGTCTTCGATCGGTTGGGGCTGGAGGGGGCCGGTGCCGTCGGGCCCGTACCAGAACTGGGTTCCGTAGCGTTGTGGTCTGCCCTCGGCGCGGAGGATGCGGTCGGTGAGGTAGGCCAGGTGAGACGGTTCGGCCTCGCCGTCTCGTACTGCCTGTTCGAGCAGGCCAAGGCAGCGGCGTTGGAGATCCGGGTCGCGGTCGGCATGTTGCGCGAGCAGCCAGGCGGCGGTGGCGGCGTCCTTTCCGACGTCGCCGCGTCGAGGCCAGCCATGTCGGTCGATGATCTGTGTGAGCCATCTGGTGTTGTCGGTGTCGATCTCCTGTAGCCGGGCCCAGAGGTCGTCACCGGACACCCGGTCGGTGGCCTCGGACCGTGCCTGTTGGTCTCGGTCCATCCGCTCGATCAGCTCGGCGGCGAGTTCTCCGTGCCTGGTCACGATTTGCCCGGCGGTCTGGTGCCGCCGCCCCGGATCGGCCTGCCGGCCGACCAGGTTCGGTTGGTGGTCCTGCGGAAGCCCGTCCGTCTCGTACCCCATTCCCGCCTCCACGGCTGAACGTGATCAACCCAGCCTATTGGGCCTGTGGGGGCTGTTGCCTGGGCCTGGTAGCGGACCACAGTCGATGTCCTAGGATGGTTTGCGGGATGTGCGCCAGAGCTGTGGCGTTGGTTGCGGTGAACTCGGCGTCGGCATTGGCCGTGGTGCGGGCGACGAGCGCCGAGGCACCTGCCAGCCCCGTCGAGGTGGCCCCGGCCCTGAATTCGCCGTCACGCTCCGTCACGGCAACTTCGGGTGCTTGGACGGTGCCCTGGTTGGATTACCTTGGCGAGGGCTCTGCCGTGACGGATGGTCTACCCGGGCAGTCGGTCCCGACTCGGGTCGGCCTACCCGCTACCGTCTTCGTATCGCGGCGGCCCCGCTTCCAGATCCGCAGCGAATAGCCCAGTCCTGAACAGCACGAGGAGACACCGATGACGGACCCCACCAGCGGCGCCGATCCCACCGCTGACGCCGAAGCGGGAACGGAGGAGCAGCCGCAGCCCTTCGAGAACCGGGCGGCACGCCGGTCCAAGGGCAAGGCCACCGCCAACCACATCGGGGGTACCGCGAGCCGCGCCCACGGCCGCCCCGGCACGGTGCAGAGCCCTCGCCAGTACGGCAACCGTCGAAGCGGCTGATCTTCGGACCTCTGCGTCGGCCTCCAAACAGGCCGTGACCCGTCGGGTGGCGCGTGAGTCGCGGCAGATCCGGACGCGGTTTATGGCGGGCTTGCGTCTGGGTCACCGCATTCGGAGGAGGCCGTGCACCGTGGTGAAGTCCGTGTCGGCGCGTGGTGGTGTCCGGCGGAGCAGGCGTTTGGCGTCGTGGTTACGGCGTTCGGTACCGAGACCGACGCTGACGTGTTCGAGCGTGGGATGATCGACGAAGGGAATGAACGCCTCGATCGGCAGCCGTGATTCGGTGACCATAAGTTCCCGAAGTCGGGGTGCGGCCGCGAGACCCTGCAGCGATGCCGGATGCCGAAGGTGACGCATCTCGGTGCAGTCGACGCGTAGCAGCGTGCTGCAGGCGGCGAAGTCGGGGAGGTGGTCCAAGGTGAGGGCGTCCAACCACAGCCACTGCAGGGCGGGCAAACGCGTCACCGCGTCGAGGTTGGCGATTTTGCGGACCGCACGCACTGCGAGGTAGCGGAGGGTGGGCACGCAGGCTAGCCACTCGGTGCTGGTCAGTGAGCCGAGCGTCAGCGCCAGTGACTGCAGATCGGGCAGGGCCATGACGGGCAGAACCTGGTCTACGGGCAGTCGCCACAGCGCCAGTCCACGCAGACCAGGATTGGCGTTGAGCAGGTCTGGCAGTCCACGTCGGTGCGCCACGATTCGCAGCTGACGAAGTCCCTGAAACGCGGCGACCGGAGCGAGATCAAGAGGCGTGCGGGTCTCGCCGAGGTCGAGGAACTCGACCTCGGCGCTCAACTGCTGTAGAGGCGTCAGATCGGTCAGGTGGTGCAGACCAGCAATGCTGAAGCGACGCAGATACGGGAACCAACGCAGCAACCGCAGCGTCACGAGTTCCTCATCAGAGCCGTAGACGCGCAGAGTCACCCGCGGATGGTCCGATAGAAGCGCCGCAAGCGACCGATAATCCACCTCGGGCATCGGCTGGCTGATCTGAACGACGTCAGCATCACCGAACCCGCCGCGACACCGCCGCACGTCGAACAGGCTTGACACTTCCACCACACGCCCCATGACCCGTGATCCTTCCTCCCGGCCAACTGGGAACGATCATCCCTGTATGAGCGGAAGTCGTGCTCCTCAGGCAAGATGCCTGCCATGACCGACAACTCTCTTTCCGTCCCGGCGTATGACCCCGCGATAGGCGTCGTGGCGCCGGCCGAAGGCGGCGCTGTCATCGTCGAGATCGTCAACGGCTCGGTCGAAATCCTCGGCGACCCTGCTGGTCTACGGGACCTCGCGCGAATGTGCCTTGCGTTGGCAGACTCCCGTGTACCGGACGGGGCACACATCCACCTCGACGCCGGCATCAACCCGCTTGATCTCGGTTCTGCTTCCCTCATGCTTGCCCGCCACACGACGCCGTCGGGGTCGTAGTCGCTATCCGCGGCAAGTCCGGAAGCTATAAGTCGAACGTGAGGTTCCACTGCGCAGGCAGGGTGCTGCCGCACAGAGCGCACGTGAAGTCGTCGTCGCGCACGATGTTGCGCTCGCGACAGAACGGGCAACGCCGGAAGACGATCCGGTCGGTGAAGTCACCGGGATGCGGTATCCCGACTCGGTCGAGCGCCTTGGCCACAGCATGCCAACAGTCCGGGTCGGGGCAGTAGCCAGTCGACTGGTTGGTTATCTCGACGACGCGCCATCTGGTGCCCACGGAGGCAAACGCCATCTCACCGGCGGCGAGTACGTCCCGCCCGCCCGCGAGGGCAATGTGTTCACTGCGTCGCGGTGCCAGGTTGAGCACGCCGTCGAGAGCAACGACGAACGTGACCGGCTCGGCGAGTTCTCCACGGTCACGCCCGGCCAGCCACGCGTCAAGCGAGGCAACCGCATCCACCGCGACAACGTCGACCGCGACCACCCGATTGCGGAGTTCGGCCGGACCGACATAGGCATACCGTCTGCTTTGCACCATGACCTTCCGAGCGGCAGTGGACATACGCCGTGTCCTTCGTGTCCGTGCGTAACACCTGCCCGGATGGCAGCCCGCCGGGCAGTCTCATTGGCAGGCGAGCACAGCGCCGCCGCAGACGGGAGCCGAGGACGGGAGGCACCAGATGCTCCGACCTAGCCGGTGGTGCCTCTACGCGGCCTCTCGGCCTGCCACTTTCGGATGGTGTCGGGTTGCCAGGCCGGGGACCGGCCGAACATCCGGTCGGGCGCGGGAGCCTGCCCGCGTGAGACGTAAGAGGCCCAGGTGGCGCGACTGATCGGGGCACCTAGCGACGCGAGGTAGGTGCGTACGTGGTCCGTCGTCCACCAGTCGGCGGGCAGGTCAGCGTCAGTCATCAGTGCGGGACGTCAAAATCAGCAAAAGCCTACCATCCTACTACGAACTAGAGGCCGTTGACCAGGGTTTTCACCCCAGTTGACGGCCTCTTTTCGTGCTGTCGGGACGGCCGGATTCGAACCGACGACCCCTTGACCCCCAGTCAAGTGCGCTACCAAGCTGCGCCACGTCCCGATGCCATCGCTAGGTCTTCCCCGCGACAGCCGGTACAGCTTAGCGCAAGATCCGTCTCGCGTCGCACAGGGCCCTGCTGGTGGCGTTGTGCGGCCGTATCTCCCGGTTCGCTGGTGTCAGCGGGGCTCCGGGGACCGGGTTTCGCTTCGTGTCCGGTCCCCGGGTCACCGTCGCCGCCGTCTCTTCCAGGTCGACAGGCAGGCCATCATCGTCACCTGCCGGCGCGGCGCAGCATCGCGTCTGTCTCGGGATCGGGCATCAGTTCCCGCACCTCCTGCGGCGCAGCGGCAGACGCAGGCGATCTTGGCAGCCCAGGTCAGCGCCTCTTCGCGTGAGGCTACGTCGACGACCGTGAACCCGCCGATGACCTAAGGGCCGTCGGTGACCTTCCCGTCTGTGGCCACGACGTTCGCCTGTTGGCGTTCGAGCCCCGCGCCGAACACGAACACGCCGGCGTCCACCGAACGACTCGCCGCGGATTCGACGCCGTGCCGGGAGGATATTTTACGGGATCTCCGCCGCCGGGAGCTGGCGTACGGTGTCGCCGGTCTTGATCGTCGCGCCGACGAGCACCCGGGCGTTGAGGCCGCGCAGTCGCAGCCGCTTGCCTTCCTCGGTCCAGACGATCTTGTGGGCGTCGCGGCCGAACCGGGCGGCGAACTTGGCGCAGCCGGTGTGTGGCTGGTCGGTCACCTCGATCACGGCCCGGTCGCCGATGGCCAGGCGGGTGCCGGCCGGCAGGGCGTCGACGCTCAGGTCGAGATCCAGGTAGAGCTGATCTCCGGCGAGCGCCCAGGCGTCCCGGTCAGGACCCGCGATCAGTTCGACGAAACGGGAGTTGATGACGTTGAGCTGCATGTCGGGGTGCGGTGACCGGTCGGGCGTCCGCGAGCTGGGCCGTTCACTCCAGCTGTCGCCGATCAGCCCGGCGTCGGGGTCCAGCTCGGCCTGGGAGAGGACCTCCCGGTCGCCGACGGCGGGTCGACGTACGGCCAACGCCAGGGTGCCGACGTCTCGGGGGGAGCGCTGCACGAGGTGCAGCCCTGCCATGATCTCGTCCATGGAGCGATGACGCACGGTGCGGGAGTCTGCCACGCTCCGACTGTGCCCCACGCGCATCGACGGCGTCCAAACTATTCTCGAAACGCGAGATCACCTGGCCGGTTCAGGCGATGAGCAGGCGGAGGCCGAGTTCCGCGGCGTCGAGGGCGACCAGGTCGCGGTTGCGCTCGGCCCACCGGCCCGAGGAGAGGTCTTCGCGGAGGGTGCGGACCGCCCGTTGCTCGGCCTGTGGCCCGACTCTGGCCCACACCGACACCGCCCGGCGTACGTGGTCGTCCAGGTATGCCTCGGGTCGGCGCCAGTGCGCCTCGAAGAAGCCGTCAGTGCAGTCCCACGGGACGAGCACCGGCTCCGCGTGGCCGCCGATCGCGCGGGTCAGGTCGGCCAGGGACGGCCAGCCGACGAGGAGGTCTGCGAACTCGGGGAGGTAGTCGCGGGTGAGCCAGAACCGGTGCCGCCAGCCGGTGTCATCGGCGTCGTACGTGAACACCACCACCCGGCGGGCCACCCGTCGCATCTCCCGCAACCCGGCGACCGGGTCGGGCCAGTGATGGACGGTGCTGACCGCCATCGCGGCGTCGAAGGACTGGTCCGCGAAGGGCAGGCTCTCGGCGGCGGCAGCCAGGCAGGGCGCCGCGCCCACCGGACGCAGGGCCCGCATGACCGCCGACGGTTCCACCGCCGTGACGTCGCGGTCGGGTGGTTCGTACGATCCGGTGCCGGCTCCCACATTCAGCACGGTTCGCGCGTCTCCCAGCGCCGCCCAGATGCGTGCGGCGATCCGTGGCTCGGTGCGCCGCGTCGCGGGATAGGCGGATCCGATGACGTCGTACAACTGTGCGCCGAACACCGTCAGTTTCTCCTCCGGAGTCGTCTGGATTCCCATCGCCCGGGCCTGGAGTTCCCGGTCTATGGCCGTCACCATGGCGGCGGCCTGCTCGCGCTGGTCCACCAGCAGCCCGCGCAGCCGGCACAGGTGCGCGACCGCGTCGGTGTCCGGGTCGTCGACCAGATCCGCGATCTCCCGCAACCCGAAGCCGAGCCGCCGGTAGGCGAGCACCTCCCGGAGCCGTTCCACATCGGCCGCGGAGTAGGCCCGGTGCCCGGCCGCGGTCCGGGTGGACGGCGCCAGGAGGCCGATCTCGTCATAGTGATGCAGGGTGCGGACGCTGACGCCGGCCAACTCCGCCACCCGTCCCACGGTCAGGTGCTCCTCCACGGCATCGACTATGTGACCTGACGCCGCGTGAGGAGCAAGTGCTCAGCGGCGCGGGTCACGGGTGATGCCGTCCAGGACGGTGGTCAGGTTGTGGTGGAAGGTCTCCTCGGCGTCGAGATGGGCGCCCTCGACGACGAGTCGGGCGACGGTGGGGTAGCGGCCGGTGTCGAGCATGCGGGTCAGGTAGGGCCCGAGGCTGGTCTGCCAGGCGGTCACGTCGGTGCCGGTGGAGCGGGCGGTGCGTCGCTCGGTGACCTCCGCGCGGAGCGCGCCGGTGAGGAAGGCGCTGAGCACGCTCAGCGCACGCTGGAGGTCGTCGATGCCGCGTACGCCAGGGGCCTGGCTGAGTGCCGCGGCGGTGGCTTCGCCGACGGCGAGCGCGTGGGGTCCCAGGCGGGGCCGTGCGCCGAGCAGGTCGGCGAACCATTCGTGGTCGAGGGCGGCGGCGCGGGTCCGGTGCACGATGGCCAGCACCGTGGCGCGCCACTCGGCAGGCTGGTCGGCCTCGGCGATCTCGGCGTACACGGCGTCGACCATCAGGTCGAGCAGTTCGGATTTGTTTGCCACGTAGTCGTAGAGCCGCATCGGACCGACACCGAGCGCTTTGGCGATCTTGCGTACGGAGAGGCCGTCGAGGCCGTGGTCGTCGGCGAGCCGGATCGCCGTGGCGGCGATCTTCGCGCGGCTCAGCGGCACGGGCGCCGCTCGCGGCTGAGGTTCGGGCCGTTCCCAGACCGGCAGCGGTGCGCTACCGTACGCCGTATCCATGAGATACAGCGTACGGTAAGCGGGGTTGATGATGCGAATAGCGATTGCCGGCGGTGGCCTCGGCGGCCTGACGCTGGCCCGGATCCTGCACCGGCACGGCATCGACCCAGTGGTGTACGAACGGGAGGCGAGCCGATCCGCGCGAGGACAGGGCGGATCGCTCGACCTGCACCCGGAGTCCGGGCAGAAGGCCCTGGCCGAGGCGGGTCTCGCCGGCCGGTTCCGGTCCGCGGCGCGGCCCGAGGGCGAGGAGCATCGCATCCTCGACCCGGCCGGACGCCTCCTCGTGCACCACAAGCCGCAACCCGGCTCGTTCGCCGGACGTCCCGAGATCGACCGGAGCGTACTGCGTGATCTGCTGCTGGACTCGCTCCCGGGCGACACGGTCGCGTGGCGGCATCGGCTCGTCGCGGCGACGCCCCGACCCGGCGGGGGATTCGGGCTGACGTTCCACGACGGCCAGCGGGCCGACTGCGACATCCTCGTCGGTGCGGACGGCGCCCGCTCGGTGGTCCGACCGCTGCTGACCGACGTGCAGCCCGCCTACGTGTCCACGGTGGTCGAGCTGAGCATCAGCGACGCCGACCGGTGCCATCCGGACCTCGCCGAGCTGGTCGGCCCCGGCAACCTGTGGTGCGTCGGCGTGAACCAGATCCTGTCCGCACAACGCCTCGGCGACGGCAGCATCCGGGTCGGGATCTCCGTGCACGCGGAGGATCGCGACCTCGACGGTTACCGCAGCAAGCGCACACTGCGGGAGATGTTCGACGGCTGGAACGCCCGCCTCACCGCACTCATCGAGGCCGCCGACGGCGGGCCGAGGCCGCACCGGATCGAAGCGATGCCCGCCGGCACCCGCTGGGCCCACCAGCCGGGGATCACCCTCATCGGCGACGCCGCGCACCTCATGCCACCGGTCGGCGAGGGCGCCAACCAGGCCATGCTCGACGCCGCCGAACTCGCCGGCGCACTCGCCGCCAACCCCGCCGAGCCGGACTCGGCGATCCGGGCGTACGAAGCGGCGATGTTCCACCGAGCCGAGCAGGTCGCCGAGATGTCCGCACGGGTCCAGGCGATGATGCTGTCGCCCACCGCGGCCGACGACATCGTCCGTTTCTTCACACTGCGACCCAAGCCGGCCGGTGCCCCGGATGCATCTAGCCTTGGCGGATGAATCGCGTCATCTACTCGGTCGCGTGCTCGCTTGACGGCTACCACACCGACGCCGAGGGCGACTACTCGTGGGCACTTCCGGACGAGGAGGTCATCGCCGCGCTCAACGCAGACGCCGCCACGGTGGCCACCTATCTCTACGGCCGGCGGATGTACGAGGCCATGGCCGGGTGGGAGACCGATCCTGCCTACGCCGCGCAGTCGGCGGAGTCCGCCGCCTACGCCACGACCTGGCAGGCCGCGCGGAAGGTGGTCTTCTCCACCACCCTGGCGGAGGTATGGACCCGGCACACGCGCCTGGAGCGGGCCCTGACCATCGAGGCGGTCGAGTCCGCGCGCGCCGCATCGGCCGGGGATCTGACGGTCGAAGGTCCGCACCTCGCGCACAGCGCCCTGCAACTCGGGCTCGTCGACGTGGTCGAGCTGCTGATGTGCCCGATCATCGTCGGCGGAGGCACCAGGGTGTTGCCGGACAAGGTGCGGACGTCGTTGTCGCTGCGGCGGGAACGTCGTTTCGGCAACGGCATGGTCCAGCTCACCTACGACGTCCGATAGTTCACACCGAAGAGGTCACTGGTTCGATCCCAGTATCGCCCACACAGCTCAGGCCACTTCCCGGCTTCGGGAGGATCTACCCGATTCCCAAGCTGAGGGTGGCCGTCCCGACCAAGGTCTTCATGCGCGCCAAGGCGCTTCGGGATCTCCGAGTGTCTCCAACATCAGGTTGCACCAAGTGGTGGCAGCCCCGGCGGCAAGACGGGCATGGCGTGGGCGGACCCATCCAGGGACCGAGTCCCGTCCGTGCCCCACACCAACCTGGTTGCGCAACTCAGTGACTCCTTGAGTCAGGCGAGACAGCGAACCAAGGATGGTCTTCAGCGCCTTTGCCTCTTCTGTCGTGTCGGCTACGCCGGCAGCATGGAGGCGTAGTGCCTGCTGTGCCTGCGCGACAAGTGCTGGGAGGTCATCCTTTGGGTTGTATTCGACGCCACGTTCTCGCAGGACGAGCTTTGCGGTACTTTCAACCAGGTCTTTTGCGACGCTGACCGCCAGCCGAGGGTCGGTGTCCACGCTGGCGGCGAGGCGCTTCAGATGCTCAGTGATGACGGCAGGGTCCGTAAGAGCGTTGAGAGCTGGTGCCACCACGGTGCCTGCGGGAACTTGCTCCTGCAACCGGTAAAGCCGCTGGAGCAGGGGCTCGAATGCCTCGCCGACCATCTGTCGACGAGCTGCCCATGATCCGTATCCGTCGTGTGCTAGCCAGTAGCTGCGAAAGGATGTGAAGTCCTGCCAGGGAACTTCGATCGCGAGGCCGAGCCGGGCGCAGGTCGCTCGCAGGGCTCGCAGGGCGAGGCGAGCCTCAGCGTCTGATAACCGCTCTCCTCCGCCCGTGCCAAAAGCCATAAAGTCGCTGTGTAGCAACAATGCGAGGGCTTCGGCCACATCCACATCATTAACGGCATCGACCGGACCTCGACGCAGCTGTTCCAGCAGCTCAGTCTTGAATTCGCTATCAACTGTAGGCCAGCCGCCGCCGAAGCTAGTGGAGGTCGTCGTCTCGAAAAGGTCGTCAGGCGTCATCGCAGGCTCTCCTTGGGTAAGGGGCGGCTGACGTTGTGATCACCATACGACGAGTTGAGACAGTAGTATCACCGGGCGTCTTTACCGAACAGCCAGCCTGCCGCTACCGACAGCAACGGTGACAGCAACAGGGCCGGACGTTGCGGGTCGGGCACGGCAGGCAGCGGACTACCGCCCGACGTCAGAGACGTGCACGGACCGTCTCGGACGGAGCGCCCAGAACTTACAAGCGAGGGGTCGAGCCTTCTTGGTGGGTCAGTGTTGCTGGCGGGCGGCTTTTTCGACTTCGCGTAGGACGAGTCCGAGGGTTTGGGAGCGGCGGTTTGCTGGTAGTGCTGTCCAGGCTTGTCGGGCGTGGGCCAGTCCTGCGGTTTGGTCGCCGGCTTTGGCCATCATGAGGGCGCGGTGTAGTTCGATGTGGGTGGCGAAGCGGGTGAGCGTGGCGGGGCGGAGTCGGTCGGCGTCGGTTTGGGCTTGTTCGCCGGTGCGGGTGAGGCCGAGTCGGGCGTAGAGCATGGAGCGGAATGTGGCCATGCGCCAGGCGGGTACGGCGGCGTCGGAGATTTCGTTGTCGGGTGATGCGGTCTGGTCGAAGACTCGTTGGGCGTCTTGGTCGGCGGCGATGGCTGCGGTGGTGTCGCCTCGTCCGGCGGCGACGTGTGCGCGGGCCATCAGGGCTTGGAGGCGGCCGAGTGATGGTCGGTCGGACAGGGCGAGTGCTTCGTCGGCGTAGCGCTGGGCGACGGGGAGTGCGGCTCCTTCGTAGGCGAGGGCGATGGCGGCTCGGCCGCGTACCCAGACGCGGACGGCGAGGTCGTCGGAGCGGTCGGCGGCGATGCGGGCGGTGTCGTACCAGCCGATGGCTTCAGCGGGGTCTTTGGTGGTTTTGCCGTAGGTGGTCAGGGCGCGGGCGGCGGTGGCCCACATGGTGGGGCTGTCGAGTTGTTGTTGGATGATCACTAGGTCGTTGGCGAGTCTGGTTTGTAGGGAGTCCGCGCCGATTTCCATGTAGTCGCGGCCGTACTGGTCGACGCGGTCGCGCCAGCGGTCGGCGCTGTCGCGGTGTCCGGCGAGGGCGGCGGTGAAGCCGTTGCGGATGAGGTCGTTGGCGGCGATCGGGCCGATGGTGGCGGCGAGGAGGTCTCTGCGTCTCACGTCGGCTTCTCCCAACGCTCGCGCGTAGGCGAGCACGATGTCCGGGGTGGCGTTCCGGCGTCCCGCTTCGACGTTGCTCAGGTGCGAGGCCGAGTAGCAGGTCCGCGCCGCGATGGAGGCGAGCGTTACGCCAGCCTCAACGCGAGCGTGCCTCAATTGCGCACCGAGGTCATCCATTCGAGTCCTTGTGAAAGGTCTTGAAAGCATCGAGTTGCTTCCGAGCGTAGTCGCGCGGCTACCAGAGTAGATCCCACGCGAGGCAGCGGCGAAGACACTGCGGAGGTGGGGATGAGCGACAAGGACTCCCGCGACAGCATCGGCGAGCACCATCCACACGTACTATGTGGTAGCCGGCAACACGCCAGTCCTCGTACACAACACGGGACCGTGCGACCCGGTGGACGCTTGGTCGTCTGGAACATTCGGAAGCGCTAAACAATCGGCAACGTATCACGTCGGTAAGCATGGTAAGGGGAGAATGCTAGCCGAATGCACAGATGAGGCGAAGAATCTGTGGGCTAGAACTCCCGAAGGAGATCGTATTCCTTGGAAACTGAGAGATGGCAGCGAAGGATGGAAGATCAGAGGTGGTTTCCGCGGAGGCGAGGGAATCTATACCAAGGACGGAAAGATCGTGACCTGGCATGACTGATTCATCTGACTTCCGGCACGCCTTCATGGTGTTCCGATCCGTGCCTTATCCGGCCTATCCACAACTAGTGGAGCTGCAAGATTGGAACTCCCTGCTTCTAACCATTGATGGGCACATCGCTGGATACGCATCTAAGGTCCATGATGGTCGAATGCGTGCACAAGATGTTCCAAATCTCGATCAACTTATTCTTGAAGTGAGTTCACTGGGGTCGTCGCTCGATCAGGTCGAGCCGGTGACAGATGAGGATCTCCAATCGATTGGTGACTATCGATTATACGTGGCGGCCCTGGGGCGTATGGTGTCGGAGCTTGGTGGTCTTGCTGATCAAGAACGGCGATCGACTGATTAGCGCGGAGTCATCGAGTCCGAAGTGTCGGCAATTACCGACCATAACGGCGCGTGGCGGGAGGGTGTCGGCGGCTGTCGAGGTTTGCTCGGGTTGCCGTCACCGTTGTCGTCGACGGCGAGGTATACATCCGAGGCAATCGATGTAATGTCTCTGCGTCGTGGTCGGACGTCAGATCTTCGCTGGCGTGCCGCATAGCAGCACGTCGACCGCCGCCGTCCCTCCGACCAAACCCAGGGCCATAACCCTGTCCGACCCCACCGGCCTCTACCCACTGGGGGAAACGAGGGCAACCTCAGGTCCTACCCAACCCCTGGCGGCGATAACAACGTCGTTGACCACCGGCCGTCGGATCCGAAGAATGGTGGTGGCGGGTCCGGTGGGACTTCCGGAAATAACGGTAGTGATATTGGACAGGCGACCTTGGGCGTAGAGCCTGGCGTCGAGGAAATCTGGACGCTCGACAAGGTCGCAAATCTGCTGTACGGGAAAAATCTTTCCGAAATTGAGCTCGGGACTTGGGAGCAAAGGCGGATTGTTTCCGAAGTCTGGTGTCACAACAATCCAGTACTTTGTGCGGAGTCTGATGCGGCCGGAGTTGAGGCAGGTGCTGAACTGATCGCCCAGCTTAGCGGATATGCTGACGCCAGGGACTGTGCAACAACGGGCAGTCGCTCGGCCTGCGCTTGGACCGCGGTAGCGCTCATCCCGGCCGGTAAGGTCGGCGGCATCCTCGGGAAGGAACTGATCCAATGGGTGCCTAGCTTCTTCCGAAAAGCCTGTAGCTTCAGCAGTGAGACAGAAGTGCTTCTGGCGGATGGCAGCACTAAGCAAATAGGAAACATCAAAGTTGGCGACCGAGTGTGGGCCACCAACCCGGAAACTGGCGAAGAGGGGCCTCGGTTCGTAACCCACCTATGGGTACATGACGATCAGCTTGTCGACCTCAGGTTCGAGAAGGGTCACCTGGTAACCACCGAGGATCACCAATTCTGGAACGAGACTGATCAGCAGTGGCAACAAAGCCAAACTTGGACTCGGGGGATCTGCTGCGGACCTCGTCTGGCGAGACGATCAAGGTCGCGGGCATCGACTGGAGCGCGGTCCCCCACCCGGTGACCATCGCCGAGGCGGGCAAGATCGTGAACCGCCCGGCGTTCCGGCGCGACGCCTCGAAGCGACACGCCAAGACGCGAGCCGACTACCGGAGATCGGGGAGCAACGTGGGAGCAACCGGGTGCGCTGAACGGCCCTGAACCGCACCCAACGGCGTCGAACGGCACTCAACTGCACCCACCACGACCTGCGGGTTCTCGTTTCTGCAGGTCAGAGTCGGCGCAGCGTCCCGCTTCACACCGAAGAGGTCACTGGTTCGATCCCAGTATCGCCCACGCAGCTCAGGCCACTTCCCGGCTCCGGGAGGTGGCCTTTCTGCTTGCGTACAGCAGCGAAGTACAGCAGTTTGTCATCGCGTCAGGGACTTGCCGAGGCGCTTGAGGTCGTCCCGGGTCGCCTGCGACGAGACCTGGGTGTAGATACTCCATCGTCACGGAGAAACGGGCGTGCCGGAGGATCTGCATCGCGACTCGCGGGTGGACATCGAGGTCGGCCAGGAGGGTGGCAAGCTGGACCTTCCCGGTCCGATCTGCGGGCGGTCTACCGCCTCGCCGGACGACGCGCCCAGAACTTGCAAGCGGGGGGGGCGATGTGATCCGTGGCCCGGGGTGTGCCAAAGGTCGGAAGCACTCGCCTGCCGGTGCAGCGTCGTGGTGGGGCGCGTCGAGACGGTGGGCGGGAGTACCGTCGACTGCGGTGGCCTGCCGGGTAGTGGTTGGTGGTCCGCTGCCCAGACCGCTACCTGGGAGACGATGATGAGCGATTCCGCGACCTTCGGTGCGCGCCTGCGGATGTATCGCGAGCGTGCGGGGAAGACTCGACCCGTTCTTGGTGGGTTGGTGGGGCGGAGCGCGGAGTGGGTCAAGGCGTTGGAGAATGGCCGGCTACTGCCGCCACGCCTGCCCATGCTGCTGCGGTTGGCCGAGGTGCTCGACATTTCCGATCTTGCGGATCTGACCGGTGATCAGTCGTTGCCGGTGGCGTCGGTGACCAGGGCGGGGCATTCCGAGGTCGGCAAGGTGGCGGCGGTGATGCAGCGAGCGTCGGTGCCGGTGGGCGAGGTGACGCCGGTTGTCGTGATGCGTGATCTGGTGGATCAGGCGTGGGCGTTGTGGCATCGGTCGACGACTGAGCGTACGGCGGTGGCGGCGGTGCTTCCCGGGTTGCTGACGGATGCGCAGCGAAGTGCCCGGATGCTCGACGGTGGGGACCGTCGGCTGGCGTTGGTGGAGTTGGCGCGGGTGTATCACCTGGTGCAGTTGTACTTGGCGCACCAGCCGTTGCCGGAGTTGGTGTGGCTGGCTGCCGACCGGGCGATGTCGGCCGCGCAGGACGCCGACGACCCGGCGGCGATGGCCGTGGCTGCCTGGTACTACGCGCACGTCTATCGGGGCGCGAACCAGGTGGATGCCGCCGAGCAGGTGCTGGTCGAGGCTGCGGGTTTGGTCGATCCGGCGGCGGGTGGTGAGCAGGTGGCGCGGTGGGGTCAGGTGCAGCTCGGTATCGCGTTGGGCCACAGCAAGGCTGGCCGGGCCGGTCGAGCGTGGCGGGCGTGGGATGGTGCCGACTCGGCGGCGAGGCGGCTCGGTGGTGGGTACGTCCATCCATGGCTGATGTTCGGATCGGTGGCTTGTGCGGCGTACGCGGTCACGATCGAGATGGACCTGTGTCGCACGGGTGAGGCGGTGCGGCGGGCCGACGCCACCGACTATCGGACGTTGCCTTCGCAGACCCGCCGGGCTGCCGCGCTGATCGATGCCGCGCGGGCGCACATGCTGGACCGTGGCGAGGTCGCGGCGGTGCACCTGCTCGGCCGGGCGCTGCGGGAGAGCGTCGACACCGTGAGACACAACCCGTACGCCCGCACTGTCGCCCTGGAACTGTCGAACCGGCCGGGCACTGTCGGTGAGGACGCCCGAGAGTTGGCCCTCGCCATCGGCATGATCGGGTAATCCTCCCTCAGGTACAAACTCTCCCCGCCGCCGCCGGTGACCACTCGTAGCGTTCCCGTCACTGGCGGCGGCGAGCCTGTGCCTGCTTGACACCCAGTAGAGCCGGACGGAGTCTCGTCGCCGCCCCCTGTTGCTCGATTGAGGGGGCGAGTCCGTGGGGATCTGGTCTGAGCTGTGTGCGTTGATGCGGTGGCTGTTTCGGCGGCCTCAGCCGCCGCCACCGCCCGGGACCGGGCAGCGGTACCAGGACGTTGAGCAGGCGGCGGCGCAGCAGCGGCTACTCGACCACGCGAGGCAGTTGCGGCGGTGCCAGGGCCATCACGAGGCAGCAGACCAGCTCAGTGCACGCCGACCGGAGGGCCTGCGGTGACCCGACGCGTGGCCAACTCGTCCGGCCGGTCAACCGTGAGCAGCCAGCGCGTCTCGTACGACGGCTACCTGTTCGTCACCGCGTTGACCTTCGCCCGGCGGCATCGGCCGGTGTGGTCCTGGCAGCACTGGCGGCGCATCTGCAACTGTGGCGCTGACCTGCCGTGCCGGGCCCGGCACCGGATACCGATCAATCGAGGGCACTGGCCGCAGGCGGAGGAGCAGCGTTGACCAGCCACGGCCCGGTGATGCCGATCTGGAGTTGCGGCGGCTGCGACCTGCCGTGGCCGTGTCCGACGCGGCGGCGTGAGCTGCGCGCGGAGTACGCGGACGCGCCGGTGTCGCTGTCCCTCTATCTCGGGGCCTACCTCATCCAAGCCGCCGAGGACATACCCTGGGCACCCGCCGGCACCCTGCACCGCCGCTTCATCGGCTGGACCCGGCAACCGCCGCAAGTACAGCAGCGAAGTACAGCAGCCCAGCCCGCCGAACCCGACCGCGACGAGCGCCACCAGGCCGGATGACCTCGTACGGCACCCAATAGCGAAGTACAGCAGCCCAGCCCGCCGAACCCGACCGCGACGAGCGCCACCAGGCCGGATGACCTCGTACGGCACCCAATGGGGCCGGCCTGCCGAGAGTTCACACCGAAGAGATCACTGGTTCGATCCCAGTATCGCCCACGCAGCTCAGGCCACTTCCCGGCTCAGAGTGCCGAAACGGACCACTGTCGCAGATCACCTGGCGGACGCGTGTCGCACATCAGCCGACGGAGGACAGGACGATGTGTTGGCTGCCTTCTGCCAACGGCAGCGGCCATCGCTGGGGGAGTCTGGGCGGTCCGGCGAGGCCGCACCCGTCGCTGACGTGCGCGGTCTGGGTCTATCCAATTGCCAAGCTGGGGGTCCGTGCGAAGGCCGAACGCTGGTGGCCCCGTTGCTGTCGACAGCAACGGTGACAGCAACAGGGCTGAACAGGGCGAGCCGAAGCCACCCGGCAACGGATCAACGCCCGACGTCAGAGACGTGCGCGGACGAGACCAGACGATGCGCCCAGAACTTACGAGCGAGAGGTCGAAGGTTCCTGCGGTGGCTGTGCACTACGTCGCCGACGTGTTGTAGCGGTCGAGTGTTGCCTTGGAGGTTGAGGCATCACGGAAGATGAGTTCCCATGGGCCGGTGTTGACGTCCATGTTCTTGCCGAACCCGACCCACTTGCCGGCCATTCGTCGGCCCGTGGGCTCGGCCAGGAGTTGGATTGCGCCGTGATACCGAGCGCCCCGGTAGTAGCCGGCGGGGTCGGTTTGCTCCACCCAGGTGCCGGTGATGACGGCACCGTCCACGGTGAGATCCAGCGACAGTGACGATGTCGCGGATCCCGGCAGGCTGCGTACGGTCAGTCGGTCGCCGTGCTGAAGTGCGACCACGAAGTGCTGTCCGGCGAAGGATTCTTCTCGGCCGCTTGAGTAGTACTGGTAGCGGCTGAGCCAGACGCCTTCATACGACTTGCGGACCGTGGCTGAGCTGGCTTTAGGCGTCGGTGTGGCCAGGCCGGACATGGGAGAGGTCAGGTCGTGGCCGCCGTGCTGGTCATCGGCGACGTGATCGCCGGACACGGCGGCGAAGCCGAGCAGCGAGATGGGTAGGCCGGTGACGACCTCCAGCGCGCGGGCATAGACGGGGCGTGGTGCGGCGATCGTGCCGGATTCCCAGCGCTGGACGAGCCGCTTGTTGGCGTCGTTGGGCTCGCCGACGCGGTGGCCGGCGGCCTGGAGGGCGCGCGCAAAGTCGTCCTGGCTCATCCGCATCCCGGTGCGGACGGCACGCAGGGCACTGTTCGGGACAGTCATGACCATCAGGGTAGCGATAGGTCGTCTAAATGTCGCCGGCAATGTGCCTGCTTTGTCGCGTCCTGTGTCATCGCAGGCAGGGACATTCAGGCGTCATTGTGGATGGCGCGCGACGGTTGAGCTTGCCGCCGTGCTTCTGCTAACAACGGAGGCGGGCATGACGGGCGATGGTGACGACCCGGCGGTGAGCCGGGGCGAGCAGATCCAAGAGGCGGAACGGGAGGCGGCGAAGCAGCGGATTCTTGCGCAGGCTGAGGCGGAGCGGATTCCGGTTGAGGAGACGACTCGGGCGGTGCCGGCTCGGTGGTGGCGTCGTGACGGGTGATCGGGTGCCGATCGGTCGGCGGGTGGCGTATCTGCGGGTGCGGCGGCGGTTGTCGCAGCAGGCGCTTGCGGACCGGCTCGGTAAGTCGAAGAGTTGGGTGGACAAGGTCGAGCGTGGGGTGCGGTCGTTGGAGCGGGTGTCGACCATCCGGGAGATCGCCACCGTGCTGCGGGTTGATGCCGCGACGTTGCTCGGCCGTGACGCGCGGCCCGCCAGCACGGCGGACGACAGCGAGGAGATCGCGCGGATCCGGGGTGCGTTGTCGGCGTACGAGGTGGTGCGTGATCGGCCGGGGCCGGTGCTGCCGGCCGATCGGGTGGCCCGGCAGGTCGGGTACGTGTGGACTGCGTACCAGCACGCCCGGTATCCGCAGGTGGTGGAGCTGTTGCCGAGGCTGTTGGGCGAGGTTCAGCGCACCTACGCCCGGGATCCGAGGGCTGGCCGCCTGGTGGTGGAGGCGTATCGGGTGACGGCGGCGCTGTTGGTGAAGCTGGACGAGGTGGATCTGGCGTGGCTTGCCGCAGATCGGGCGGTGGCTGCGGCTGCGGGTGACCGGGTGTTGGTGGCTGCTGCCGCCGTGCAGCTTGGGCAGGTGCTGCGGGCCTCGGCGCGGGCGCGGTCGGTGCTGCTGGCGGCGGCGTACCGGGTCGCTCCGCCGGATCTTGATGCCGGTACGGCGGGGGAGTTGTCGTTGTGTGGGGCGTTGTTGGTGCAGGCCGGGTTCGTGGCGGCCCGCTGCGGTGACGAACACGCGGCCGGTGACCTGTTGGACGAGGCGGCCGAGATGGCGGCTCGGGTGGGCGACGGATGTGACCTGCACCGGACGGCATTCGGGCCGACTGCTGTTGAGCTGGCCCAGGTTGCCGCTGCGGTCGAGTTTGGTGACGGGTCAGTGGCGGTCGCCCGGCATGAGCGGGCTGTCCGGCGAGACGGATGGCGACTGCTACCGGTGGAGCATCGGGCCGCGCATCTGATCGACGCCGCTCGCGCGTACCTACAGGTCGGCGATCCCGGGAACGCGGCTCGGGTGCTGCTGGATGCGGAGATCGTGGCACCGTACGAAGTGCGCCGTCGACCGGCGGGCCGGGACGTGCTCGCGGAGATCGCCCGTGATCCGTTGGCTCCGGCGGCGATCGGTGAGCTGGCGCTGAGCCTCGGGCTGGTGTGAGCGGTGACCGCGCCGTTCCTGTCGCTCGCGCAGATCCGTAACCGGTTGACCCTCGCCGGCCGGCGCACCCTCCGCGACCAGACGCGGCAGGAGGGACGGTGCCCGGCGTGCGGCGCTCCGGCGGCGGACGTGCTCCGAGGGCTGGAAGAAGGACAGCAGCGAAGTACAGCAGCCGTGCCAGCCGAACCCGACCGGCAGGAGCGCCACCAGGCCGGATGACCTCGTACGGCCCCCGATCCGACCGGCCTGCGGTGAGTCCACACCGAAGAGGTCACTGGTGCGATCGCTGTATCGCCCACACAGCCCGGTCGCCTACCGGCACGGTAACCAGGTTGAACGCGGCTTCAACCGGTGTAAACACTGGTGAGGGCCCGCCAATGGCTTCGGGTCAGGTCCGCTTGCGGCTCGCGATCTCGTCAGAGAGCTGCTGCACGCGGGCGGGGTCCGCGTCCCGGGCAAGGGCGACGTAGTGGTCCATGACAGCCGGCCGGTAGCGCACGGGCAACGTCTGTCCTGGGGCGAGTCGGGTGAGCTCGGTGATGGTGAGGTCTTCGTCTGCGATACCGCGGAACGAGATGCCGTCGGCGGTCTCCACGTCGAACATCAGGACCACGCGAGGGTTGCTGTTCACCTCCCGCCAGTCGACGAGAACGCCGAGCGCAAGCACTCCCGTACGAAGTTCCGCATTGCGCTTTCGTGCATCACTGCTCAGGAGCGGGTTTGGGGCGACGCCCGGGAAGTTGGGCCCGACGCCGAGCGATTCCCGACTCAGGTCGGGCCTGAGCTGCGCCATCAGATCGTTGACTTTCTTTTTCCAACCGAACATCCTGCCCCCTGACACCGGTGCCGGAATCTCGGCCTGGCGCTTCGCCCCGCGATCATACGTCGCCGGTCATTCCCTTCCGGCCCGGGCGTTTCGTCGGTTTCGGCAGGGCTCAGCGGGCGCGAGTTGCTTTGGGAGGATCTTGCTGTGGTCCTGCTGGGGACCGTCTTGCGAGACGCCGTCTCTATTGACGGTCAAAGGCTGGCTGGCTAGCCTGAGTGGCAACCCCAGCCGCAGGAGAATGCCATGATCCGAGTTCCGCAAGGCTCTGGATTGCTGGTGCGCGGCTACGAGGAACCGCTGCGGGTCAACCCGCCACGGGAAGGTATGCGCCCCGGGACCGCTGCCGGGGATCCGCAGACCCCGTTCTGACCGGCCGTCGTCGTCGGTGATCCGACGAGAACGACAGTAGCCGTCGGCGAGTGTCCGGGCGCGTGCAGTCGCGCCGGGCAACGTGCCGTTTCCCGCAGAACCGACACCTCGGAGCGCATCATCATGACCACAGCAATCGACCTCAGCCCGATCTCCGGCCCGTCCGCCTGGCGCGGTGACGAGCTGGTCAACTCCACCGAATGGATCTACCAGCTCAGCGACGCCGAGCGTACCGAGCTGGAGGAACTGGGCCGCCGGTTCGTCGCCGACGACCCCGACCTGCGTACCGTGACCGCCGCCGACTACCCGCTGTCGGCCTGTGTCGGGCTCAACGAGGAGTGCGCCCGGCAGATGGACAGCGGCCGGGGCTTCATTCTCGTCCGGGGCCTGCACACCGAGGAGTACGGCGACACCCTCGCCGCCGCCATCTTCTACGTGATGGGCCTGCACCTCGGCGTGCCGATGAAGCAGAACGAGATGGGCGACGTGCTCGACCACGTCATCGCCACCTCCAACAAGACCCTTGACGACCCGTCGGCGCTGCCGTCGCGGGTACGCGACCGGCTGCCGTTCCACTCCGACAGCTCCGACGTGGTCGCGTTGATGTGCCTGCGCGCGGCCCGGGCCGGCGGGGCGAGCAGCCTGGTCAGCGGCACCACCATCTACAACGAGATCCTGCGCCGCCGGCCCGACCTCGCGCCGCTGCTGTTCGAGCCGTTCCACTGGGACTGGTACAAGCAGGACCACGACGCGCCGGCCAAGACCTACGAGTCGCCGATCTGCAGCTACGTCGACGGCATCTTCAGCACCTACGCCGGCACCTCGATGATCTTCTCGGCCCAGGACTACCCCGAGGTGCCCCGCCTCACCGAGGCACAGATCGAGCTGCTGCACCTCTACGACGAGGTGGCCCAGGCGCCCGGCCTGGCGCTGGACATGGACTTCCAGCCGGGCGACGTGCAGTGGTTGCTGAACTACGCCGCGCTGCACTCGCGTACCGGGTATGTCGACTTCCCCGAGCCGCAGCGGCGGCGGCACCTGCTGCGGTTGTGGCTCAAGCGGGATGTCGGCCGGCCGCTGGTCGAGGGCTTCGGCAAGAACGTGGTGACCGAACGCGGCACCGAGGCCGCGGTGGCCGGTGGCCGGTTCCGGATCGCCGAGGCCGCCGAGCCGAACTTCGAGTGGGGCAACTGACCTCACGGTACTGCCGCGGCCCGCAGCGCCCCACCGACGTGGCGCTGCGGGCCGCTCGCTGCTACAGGTCCAGGACCAGTCGGTCGGAGGTGCACCGGCCGACGCAGATCATCATGCTGCGTCCCGCCTGCCGTTCCTCCTCGGTGAGCAGCGAGTCGCGGTGTTCGGGCGTACCGGCCAGCACCCGGGTCTCGCAGGCCCCGCAGTAGCCCTTCTCGCAGTCGTAGGTCAGGCCCGGCACCGCCGCGCGCAGCACCTCGATCAGCCGCTTCTCCGGCGGGACGGACAGGGTCACCCCGGTCCGGGCCAGGTGCACCTCGAAGGCGGTGTTGGTCGCCGGATCGAAGGCGACCTCGAGGTCGTCACCGGCGGTGAACCGCTCCACGTGCAGCTGTCCCGCCCGGCCGGTCCGGTCGCAGGCCCGCTGCACCGCATCGATCATGGCGCCGGGGCCGCAGCAGTAGATTGCGGTGTCCGCGCCGGTGCCGCCGATCAGCCCGTCCAGGTCCGGCAGGCCGGCCTCGTCCTGGGGCAGCAGCGTGGCCCGGTCGCCGGCCACCGCCCGCAGCTCCTCGGCGAAGGCCATCGAGACGGCGCTGCGCCCGCCGTACACCACCCGATACGGCAGTTGACGGCGGGCCGCCGCGCGGACCATCGCCAGGATCGGGGTGACGCCGATGCCGCCGGCGAGGAAAAGGTAGTCGGGGGCGTCGACGAGGGGGAAGTGGTTGCGCGGGCCGCGCACGGTGAGGGCGGCACCGGTGGCCGCCACCGCGTGCAGTTCGGCGGAACCGCCGCGCCCGGCGGTCTCCCGCAGCACCCCGATGCGGTACCTGTCGGCCTGCTCGGGATCACCGCAGAGGGAATACTGCCGGACCCGTCCGGAGGGCAGCCGGACCTCCAGGTGCGCGCCGGGTGCCCAGGACGGCAGGGGATCCCCGGTCGCCGCGCGCAGGCGTACGTCGATGACGCCCTCGGCGGCGGCGGTGACGGTCTCGACGACCAGATCCAGCTCGACGGCGCGGCCGAGCGCGGCGGTACGGGTGCCGGTGGCGCGCGGACCCGGGGTGAACACGGCCGGGATCGCGTCCCACCCGGTCTGGTTGCCGTGCGTCGGGTAACCGACCAGGCCCTCCTCGACGACCCGGTAGTCCGGCAGCCGGGTGAGGATCTGCGTGATCATCTCGCGGAACATCAGCCGGGCGAGGTGGGCCCCGGCGCAGCGGTGGCTGCCGATGCCGAAGCTGAGGTGCCGGGCGGCGTCCCGGTCGAGGTCGACCCGCTCGGGCTCGGCGAAGACCGCCGGGTCGTGGTTGGCCGCCACCCAGGGGATGAGCACCCGCTCTCCGGCGCTGACCGGGCAGCCGCCGACCTCGGTGTCGGTGCGGGCGGTACGGGCCATCGACTGGGACGGCGCGAAGACCCGGAGGAACTCCTCGGTGGCGTTGGTCAGCAGGTCGGGTGAGTCGATCAGGCGTTGCCGCTGCTCCGGGTGCCGGCTGAGGTGCACCAGGGTCGACCCGGTCAACGAGGTCGTGGTGTCCACGCCGCCAGCGATCAGCAGCCCGATCACCGAGACCAGCTCGTCGACGGAGAACAGCTCGCCGTCCGGGCGGCGTTGCGCCGCCAGGTAGCTGACCGCGTCGGCGGCGGGTGCGGCGCGCCGCTCGGCGACCAGCTCACGGATCCGCTGGTCCAGGTAGGCCAGCCCTTCGGCCCCCCGCCGGGCCCGTTCGCTGCCGGGCAGCGCGGCGAAGATGTCGTGGATCGGCCCGGCCAGCCGGGCCCAGTCGGCCTCCGGAAAACCCAGCCAGTCGAGGGTCACCGCGGCCGGCAGTGGGTTGGTCAGGTCCCGGACGAAGTCGACAGAGCCGGCTTCGATGAAGGCGTCCACCACGCGGGTGGTGTGCCGGGCCACCATCGGGGCCAACTCGGCCACGGCGTCCTGGGTGAGCAGGGGGTTGATCAGGTCCCGGTAGCGGGTGGCCGCCGGCGGGTCCAGCTCGATCGGGTACTGCTCCAGGCCGGGCCCCCGGGGGATGACGATGGCGGTGCCCTCGCCGCCCGCGGTGGCGCGGGCGGAGGAGAAGGTGTCGTCGTCGCGGGCGACCCGGACCACGTCGGCGTACCGGGTGGTGTAGACGAATCCGCCGTGCGTGTCGGTCCGGCCCACCGGGCAGGTTTCCCGGTAGGCCCGGTAGTAGGCGGTCGGGGCGGCGTTGCACTCGGCCGAGTGGTGGTCGAAGGACGCGGTGGCGGTGCCGTGTTGTGCTGCGGTCATCGGGGCGAGCTCCACAGGTGCGGGACGCTGCGCGGTGTTGCCCAGCCGCGCCACTGGGTGTCTGACGCCGAGCGTAATGCGCCTCACATTACGAGACAATGTTTCAGTGTGAGATACGCACGTGTCGATCCGAAGATCAGAAGGTGAGCACTGCCTTGCCGACCTCGCCCGCGCGTACCGCGGCCACCGCCTCGTTGATGCGGGCGAACGGGAAGTAGGTGATCAGCCGGTCCACCGGGAAGTTCCCGGCGGCGTGCAGCTCCAGCAGCCTCGGCAGGAACGCCTGCGGCACACTGTTGCCGCCGATGATGCCGGTCACGGTGCGGCCGTTGAGGATGCTGCGCCAGTCGAAGCTCATCCGCTCGCTCGGTCCCACGCCGACCACCCCGCACCGGCCCAGCGGCCCGAGTGACTCGACAGCGGTACGCAGCACGTCCTCCCGGCCGGTGGTGTCGATCGCGACGTCGAAGCCGTGTGGCGCGATGGCGGAGAGCAGTTCCCGAGGATCGCCGGCGGTGGAGTGCACGCCATGGGTCGCGCCGAGCAGCTTGGCGGTGTCCAGCTTGGCGGCGTTGACGTCGACGGCGGCCACCACGGCGCAGCCGGCGGCGCGCGCGGCCAGCACGGCGGCGACGCCCACCGCGCCGGCGCCGAAGACCACGAGCGACGAGCCGACCTCGGGGCGGAGCACGTTGAGCACCGCGCCGGCTCCGGTGCCGAAACCGCAGCCGAACGGGCCGACCACCCGCAGGTCGATCTCCTTGCCGATGGGCACCACCGCGCGGGCCGGGGCCACCACGTGCGTGGCGAACGACGACTGGCCGAGAAAGTGGCCGTTGACCGGCTGGCCCGAGCGGGACAACGCGGAGCTGCCGTCGGGTCGCCGGCCGGTGAAGTTGACCCCGTCGAAGTGGCGGCAGTAGGCGGGGCTGCCGCCCAGGCAGAGCGGGCAGGTGCCGCAGGAGGCGAAGCTCATCGCCACGTGGTCGCCGACCGCCACGCCGCTGACGCGTGCCCCGACCTGCTCGACCACGCC
Organism: Micromonospora endophytica; assembly: GCF_003236305.1. Taxonomy (GTDB): domain Bacteria; phylum Actinomycetota; class Actinomycetes; order Mycobacteriales; family Micromonosporaceae; genus Micromonospora; species Micromonospora endophytica. The sequence goes on from NZ_POTX01000021.1 coordinate 34,228, forward strand.
GCTGCCCTCGTGGCCGAGCACCGCCGGGGTGGGGAAGAAGTTGGCGAACTCCAGGTCGGTGCCGCAGATGCCGACGCTGTCCACCCGGACCAGCACCTCGTCCGGACCCGGTTCGCCCAGCTCGATCTCTTGGAGGGTGAACGGTGCTCCCGCGCGCTCCAACACCGCCGCAGTGATCCGCATCAGCCCTCCCGGTGACTCACAAAGCGAGACTGCATATTGACATGCGAAACGTTGAGGGTCAAGGATCACCTCATGGCTGACCTGGACATCCCGCCCGCCCGCCAGCTCATCGACGGTTCCTGGACCCCGGCTGCCGACGGCGGCGAGCTGCCGGTGCTCGACCCCGCCACCCGGGAGCCCATCCAGTCGGTGGCCCGGGGCCGCGCCACCGACGTGGACCTGGCCGTCGCCGCCGCCCGGCGGGCCTTTCCCGCCTGGGCCGCGACGTCGCCCAGCGAACGCGGGGCGATCCTGCGCCGCTGGGCCGACCTGATCGCCGCCCAGGTCGACACCCTGGCCGACTACGAGGCCCGTGACGTGGGCAAACCCCGCTCCGGTGGTCGCCTCAACATGTACATCGCGCAGGGCATCATCGACTACTTCGCCGGTGCCGCCGACAAGCTCACCGGGGTCACCCTGCCCACCCGTACGCCTGACTTTCTCGGGTTCACCCGGCCCGAGCCGTACGGGGTCTGCGCGGTGGTCATCCCGTGGAACGTGCCCGCCGTGCTCACCGCGGCCAACGTGGCCCCGGCGCTGGCCGCCGGCAACACGGTCGTGCTGAAGCCCTCGGAGGTCGCGCCGCTCTCCCCGTTCGCCCTCGCCCAACTCGCCCACCAGGCCGGACTACCGCCGGGCGTGCTCAACGTGGTCACCGGCCTCGGGCCGGAGGCGGGGGAGGCCCTCACCGGGCACCCCGACATCGACCACATCAGCTTCGTGGGCTCGACCGGGACCGGGCGGGCCGTGATGCGGGCCGCCGCGCAGCACCTGGTGCCGGTGAAACTGGAGCTGGGCGGCAAGTCGCCGAACGTGGTCTTCGCCGACGCCGACCTGGACGTGGCGATCCCGGCGATCATCGCCTCGATCACCGAGAACGCCGGGCAGAACTGCTACGCCGGATCCCGGCTGCTGGTGGAGGAGCCGATCCGGGCCGAGGTGGTCGAGCGGGTGGCCGCCGGCATGGCGGCGGTCCGGCTCGGCCCCTGGGACCAGGACCTCGACATGGGCCCGCTGGTCAGCCAGGCCCAGTACGACCGGGTACGCGGCTTCCTGGCCGAAGCGCCGGCCGCCGGGGCACGGCTGGTCACCGGTGGGGAAGCGGCGGCGGGACAGCACGGTGCCGGCTGGTACGTCACCCCTACCGTCTTCGACCAGGTGGACTCCGGCATGCGGCTGGCCCGCGAGGAGGTCTTCGGCCCGGTGCTGGCGGTGCAGGGGTTCCGTGGGCCGCAGGAGGCGGTGGCGCTGATGAACGACACCGACTTCGGCCTGCTGGCCTGCGTGTGGACCAACGACGTGTCACGGGCGCTCCGGGTCGCCGGGCAGGCGCGCGTCGGGCAGGTGGCGGTCAACCAGTTCCACGACGTCGGGGTGATCGGCTTTCCGTTCAACATGCAGAAGGACAGCGGGTTCAGCCGGGGCGGCGGCTACGCGGCGCTGCGCGAGTACACGCAGGAGAAGGCGGTCGCCGTACGGCTGCTCGACCGTCCGGCGGGATGAGCCGACCCGGCGGGCAGCAGGCGTCGCGGCCCCGGCTGGCGGTCGCCACCGGTCCGGCGCCGGCCGCGTTCGCCCAGTGGCTCGCCGAACTCGCCTTCGGCGGCGCGGACTGGAGCGCGCTGCTGGTGGCGTTGGCCGACCAGACCGGGGCGGCCTGCCGGCTGGTCACCGAGGCCGGGACACTGCTCGCCGCCAGCGACGGGGTGCGCGGCTCGCGCGGCGGCGCGGATCCCGGTGACCTGCGCCGGGCGTTGGCCCCGGGGCGGGGCGGTGGCGCGGACCGGGTCCGCTGCGCCGACGGGTGGACCGGGGTCGCCGTGGCCGTCGGCGCGGGTCCGCGCCGCCTCGGCGCGTTGCTGGTGGCCGCACCGGTCAGCCCGGAACACCTCGACCTGGCGCGCGCGGCGGCCACCGCCCTGCTGATCGAGGCGGTACGCCGGGAGTCGTCACCGCCGGACCTCGCCGAGGCCGCCACGGTGCTGCGGGCGTTGCGCCAGGGCGTCGGCGACCCGTCCACCGGCCGAGGCGCTGACGATCTGCTCCGGGCGGGCGCGGCGCACGGATGGCGACTGGACCAGCCGCACGCCGGGGTGGCGATCGGCTACACCGGCACCCAGCATCGACGCTGGGCGTCCGCGTTGAACTGGCTGGACCGGCCCGTCCTGGTGGAGGGGGCGGTGGCGTGGACGCTGCTGGCGGGGAACGTGGACCGCGAGGTGACGGTGCTGCGTACCCGGCTGGATCAGCTCGTCGGCGCGGGACTGACCCGGGTGGCCAGCGGTCCCGTGGTCAGTGGTGCGGCCCGGACGGTCTCCTCCTTCCGGGACGCCGACCGGTTGCTGCGGTTGCTGTTGCGCCAACCGGGGGAACGGCCGGAACTGCCGTTCAGCGCCGCCGGGCTGGGCCAACTGCTGCTCGCGGTGCCGGAGGAACGACTGCGCTGGTTCGTCGACCGGCACCTGGGGCCGATCACCCATCGCGAGGACCTGCTGAGCACCCTGGACTGCTGGCTGGCGACGGGGGGAAGCCGGCAGGCGGTCAGCGAGCGGCTGCATCTGCACCGCAACTCGGTGGGCTACCGGGTGGGTCTGATCAAGCGTCTGCTCGGGGTCGACCCGCTCGATCCGCGTACCGCCCCGGTGCTGCGTACCGCGTTGGCCGCGCGCGAACTGCTTGCCGCTGACGCCGGTTGACGCCCTGGTCGGCCGGGTTGTGGCGGGCACAAGGTCACAGTTGGTTCGCCGGTTCGGCTCTTTTGATACAGGCCGTTGACATGCCGCCTTACCGCAGGCAGAGTACGTCGCTAAGCAGCGCGAATCACAATGCAAGATGGCATATCGCTTGGTAGGTAGGGGAGGTGTGACGTGCGGGCAATGGTGCAGACCGGTTTCGGTGGCGTCGACGTCGTACGCCTGAGTCAATTGCCCGACCCCGCGCCCGGCCCGGCCGAGGTCGTCATCCGGGTGCACAGCGCGGCACTGAACCAGCTCGACCTGCTCCAGCGGCGCGGCACCACCCGGCTCCCCGGCTTCCGGCTGCCCCACGTCGGGGGCATGGACGTCGCCGGTGAGGTCGCCGCCGTCGGTGTCGAGGTGACAACGGTACGCCCCGGCGACCGGGTGCTCGTCGACCCGACCATCGGCTGTCACACCTGCCCCACCTGCGCAGACGGCGACCCGGGCAACTGCCCGGCGCTCGCGGTCGTCGGCGGCAACCGGCCCGGTGGCTTCGCCGAATACGTGAGCGTGCCCGCCACCGTGACGCACCGCCTGCCCGCACACGTCGACCTGGCCGAGGCCGCCGCGCTGCCGACGGCCTGGAGCCTCGCCTGGCACGCGGTGCAGCGGGTCGGTGCGGTGGCCGCCGGCGAGACGGTGCTGATCCACGGCGCCGCGAGCGCGGTCAGCGTGGCCGCCATCCAACTCGCCCGGCGGGCCGGCGCTCAGGTGATCGCGACGGGCCGCACCGAGGCCAAGCGCGCCCTCGCCGCCGAACTCGGCGCCGACGCGGTCCGCGGCGACGAGCAGACCGTCACCGAGGTCCGGGAACGCACCGGCGGTCACGGCGTCGACGTGGTGATCGACCACGTCGGCAGCGCCACCTGGCCCACCTCGCTGGCCAGCCTCCGCCGCGGCGGGCGGCTCGTGCTGCTCGGCAACACCACAGGCGACCAGGTGAGTTTCTCCCTCGCCGACGTCTACCGGCGCGGGCTGCGGCTGCTCGGCGCGGGCGCGTACACCCCGGCTGACTTCGCCGCGATGCTCGACGCGTACCTCGCCGGTGGGCTGCGGGTGGTGCGGGCCGCCGAGTACCCGCTGGCCGAGCTGCCCGCGGCCTACCGGCGCCAGGAGACCGGCGACGCCCTCGGCAAGATCCTCGTGCGGCCATGACCAGCACCCCGGCCGCGCCGCCTGCCGCCTCCCGCCCCGCCGACCTGCTCGTGGTGGGTGCCGACCTCGTCACCATGGCCCCGGGCCGGGAGGTGGTCACCGCCAGCACCGTGGCGATCGCCGACGGCCGGATCGCGGCGATCGGACCGGCGGCGGCGTTGCGCGCCGCGTACCCCGGCACCCCGGAACTCGACGCCACCGGCTGCGTCGTGGTGCCCGGCCTGGTCAACGCCCACCAGCACACCACCGCCGACCCGTTGGTGCGCAGCACCATCCCCGACGACGTGCCCGCCCAGCGGGCGATCTTCGACTGGATCGTGCCGCTGCACGCCGCGGTCGACGGCGACGACGACGAACTGTCGGCCACCCTCACCGCCGTCGAGGCGCTCAGCCACGGCGTGACCACGCTGCTGGAACCCGGCACGGTGGCCCACCCGACGCGGGTCGCCCGGGGGTTGCGCACCGCCGGGATCCGGGCCCGCGTGGGGTGCTGGGGCTGGGACACACCCGGCGCGCCGTACGCGCTGCCGGCCGCCGACGCGCTCGCCGCACAGGCCGACACCGTCGCCGCTCTCGCCGGAGACGCCCTGGTGACCGGCTGGATCACCCTGGTCGGCCACGACCTGGCCAGCGACGAGCTGTTCACCGGGGCGGCCGAGCTGGCGCAGCGGCTGGACGTGCCGATGACCTGGCATCTGTCGCCCGGTCCGGAGGACGCCGTCGCGTACGCCGCCGCCGGCCGCGCCCGGCCGGTGCTGCACCTGCGGGAGCTGGGTGTGCTCGGCCCCCGGCTGCTGCTCGGCCACGCGGTCTGGCTCGACGACGCCGAGGTCACCGCGCTCGTCGAATCCGGCACCGCCGTCGCCTCCTGTCCCGGCGCCTACCTGCGGCTCGGCCAGGGATTCAGCCGTGCCGGGCGGCACACCGAGCTGCGTCGGGCCGGTGGCCGGCTCGCGCTGGGCACCGACTCGCACAACGCCGGGGACACCCCTGACGTGTGGCGGGCCGCGCGCCTCTTCGCCGGCCTGGAACGCGACCGTGGCGTCGCTGACCCGCTGCGCGCCGACGAGGTCTTCGCCCTGGCCACCGTCGACGGCGCCGCCGCCGTCGGGCTCGGGGACACCATCGGCTCGATCGAGGTCGGCAAGGCTGCCGACCTGGTCGTGCTGGACACCCGCACGATCGCCTGGATCCCGCGCGGTGACCTGCCCACCCAGCTGGTCTGGGGAGCGGTCGGGCACAGCGTGCGGGACGTACTCGTCGACGGCCGGGTGGTGCTCCGTGACCGGCGGATCACCACCGTCGACGTCGACGCTCTGCGCGAGGAGGCCGCCGATCGACGGGCCGCCCTGCTGCGCCGCTCCGGAATCGATATCTCCCCTCGCTGGCCCACCGTGCCGGCGACCGACTACCGCGCGTGCCGGCCCCCCTCGGCCAGCACGCCGCCCCTGATGTGAAGGGAACGCGTGATGAACATTCGAATCGGACGTGGCCCGGCCGCGGTGCTCGCCAGCACCATGGCGCTGACGCTGTTCGGCTGTGCCAGCAACGACGCCACCGCCCCGACGACGGCCAGCTCCGACGGCGGCGGAACGACCCAGGAGGGTCAGCCCGACGTCAACGGTGACGGCAAGGTGGTGATCGGGGTGCTCAGCCCCGGTGACATCAACGACAACGGCTACTACGAGAGCTTCGTGATCGGCGCCGACAAGTTCGCCGCCGAGCAGGGCTGGCAGGTCATCAAGCGCGGCAGCGTGCCGCCCACCGAGGCACTCAGCGCCGCCCGGGCCCTCTGCCAGCAGGGCGTGGACATGGTGGCGCTCGGCGCCTCCGAGCTGAAGGACGCCATCCCCGCCTCCGAGGAGGCGGTCTGCGCCAAGACGGCCTGGTACGTGCCGTCGTCGGAGAACATCCCGCAGAGCCCGCGGGTGACGCTGGCCAGCGACGACCCCAACCAGAGCATGCTCGCCGCCGGATACGCCGCCGGCCTGCTGCTGAAGGAGAAGAACGGCACCAAGGCCGGTTTCGTCACCGGCATGGAGGCCGACTTCTCGGTGAACGCCGCCAAGGCGTTCAAGGCAGGTATCCGGATGGTGGTGCCCAGCGCCGACCTGGTGATCACGTACACCGGTGACTTCAACGACTCGGCGAAGGCCCGCGAGGCCGTCCAGGCACAGACCAGTCAGGGCGTCCAGGTGGTGTACCCGTACCTGGGTGGGGCCACCGACGCCGCGGCCAAGCTGGCCAACGAGCGGGGCGTGCTGACCCTCACCCCGGGCACCGACAGGTGCGACTCGACCGACCCGCGCTTCGACATCTCGGTCATCTTCGACCCGGGCGCGTACTTCACGGCCGCGCTGGAGCTGTTCGCCAAGGGCGAGATGCAGCTCGGCACCACCAAGCGGTGGGAACTCGGCAAGGACCCGTACCCCGCGATCAAGATCTGCAACGCGACGCCGGAGCAGACCACGCAGATGGACACCTTCGCCTCCGACGTGGCCAGCGGCAAGATCGACACCGAAGCGGAAGTCGCCCGCCTCGGCTCCTGACCCCTGCCCCGACGAGCCACGAGGTGGAACGGACTGTGGACGTCCACGACCAGCTCCCGCCGGCCCTCACCCTGAGCGGGGTCAGCAAGCGCTACGGTCCGGTCGTCGCCTGCGACGCCGTGGATCTGACCGTCCGGCCCGGTGAGATCCACGGCCTGCTCGGCGAGAACGGCGCCGGCAAGTCGACCCTGATGAAGATCCTGCTCGGGCTGGTGCAGAAGGACTCGGGCACCATCCGGCGCGGCGCCGCACCGGTGGAGATCGACAGTCCGCAGGTCGCGGCCGAACTCGGCCTGGGCATGGTGCACCAGCACTTCAGCCTGATCGAACCGCTCACCGTCTGGGAGAACGTCATCCTCGGCGACACCGGGCGGGTCGATCGGGCGGTGGCCTGCGCCCAGGTCGAGGAGGTCGGCAGGCGGTACGGCCTGCCGATCGACCCGCTGGCCCGGGTGGACCGGCTCTCGGCCGGCGAACGACAACGCGTCGAGCTGATCAAATGCCTGCGGCGTGACCCGTCGGTGCTGATCCTCGACGAGCCGACCTCGGTGCTCACCCAGGCCGAGTCGGCCGAGTTGTTCACCGTGCTGCGCCGTGCGGTGCGGGCCGGTGACCGGGCGGTCATCCTGATCAGCCACAAGCTCGCCGAGATCATGGCCGCCACCGACCGGGTGACGGTGCTGCGCCGGGGCGGGGTGGCCTTCCAGGGCACGACAGCGGACACCACCGCCCAGCAACTGGCCCGGCAGATGGTCGGGCGGGAGGTGTCGCTGCGTACCGAGAGCGCGGCGCTCGGCCTGCTGCCGGTGGAACCGGTGCCGGCTGCCGCGACCGCCGAATCGCCGGCCGACAACGCCGGGAACCCGCCCGGCCTGCGGGTGAGCGGGGTACGCCTGCGGGTCGGCGGGCTGCCGGTGCTCGACGGCCTCACCCTCGATGTGGCACCCGGCGAGATCGTCGGCCTCTACGGGGTGGAGGGCAACGGGCAGGCCGCCCTCGGCGAGGTGCTGTCCGGGCTGCTGGTGCCGGAGTCCGGCACCGTCGAGGTCGCCGGTCGCGCCGTCGACCTGGCCCGACCCGGCGCGCTGCACGAGGCCCGCCTCGGCATCGTGCCTGAGGACCGGCACCACTGCGGTGTCGTCCTCGACATGAGCGTGGCGGAGAACCTGGTGATGAAGTCGCTGGCCACGGTCACCACCCGGGGGGTGCTCAGCCGGCGCCGGATGCACCGGATCGCGGTGCGGCAGATGGCCGAGTTCAACGTGGTGGCCCCGTCGCCGGACACCCCGCTGCGCAGCCTCTCCGGTGGCAACCAGCAGCGGGTGGTGCTGGCCCGCGAGCTGTCCGCCGACCCGAGGGTGCTGGTGGCCGCGCAGCCCACGCACGGTCTGGACGTCGGCGCGATCGAGGACATGTACATGCGGCTGCGGCAGGCCGCGGCGAACGGGGTGGCGGTCCTGCTGATCTCCACCGAACTGGAGGAGGTGATGGCCCTGGCACACCGGATCGCGGTGATCTCCGCCGGGCGCGTCGTCGGGGTCCTGCCCACCGCCGAGGCCACCGCCGAACGCCTCGGGATGCTTGTCGGCGGGGTGAGCCAGGAATGACGAACGTCGGCACCGACACCACCGGCCAGCGGCTGCTGGCCCGGCTCAACCCCGGCCCGGGTGGCTGGCAGGTCAGCGCCGCCACGCTGGCCTCGGTGGCCGTGGCGCTGGGCCTGTCCGCCCTGCTGATCGCGGTCACCGGCGGCTCCCCGGCCGCCTCCACCCTGGCGCTCTACCAGGGCAGCATGGCCAACGCGGCGGCGTGGAGCACCACCCTGCTGTACGTCGCGCCGCTGCTGCTGGTGGCGGTGGGCGCCTGCGTCAGCGCCCGCTCCGGCTTCTTCAACATCGGCCAGGAGGGGCAGGTGCTCATCGGGGCGCTCTGCGGCGCCTGGGCGGGGCTGCGGCTGGCCGTACCCGGACCGTTCCTGCTGGTCGTGGTGCTGGCTGCCGCGCTCGTGGGTGCCGGCGCCTGGGCCGGCCTCAGCGCCCTGATGTACCGGTTCCGCGGCGTCAACGTGGTGGTCAGCACCATGCTGTTGACCTTCCTGGCGCAGCAACTCGTCTCCTTCGCGGTGAACACCCCCTGGTTGTTGCAGGAGTCCCGGCTGGGCCAGGGCACGCTTTCCGCGCAGTCCAACCCGCTGCCGGCGAACGCCCGGCTCGACTCCGTCGGCGAGTACCCGAACCTCCAGGTCAACGGCGGACTGGTGCTGGCCCTGCTGGTGGCGGTCCTGTTCACCCTGGCGATCGCCCGTACCCGATGGGGTTTCCGGCTGACCATGACCGGTCGCAACCCGGCGGCGGCCCGGCACGCGGGCGTGCGGGTCGGCGCCATGGGCGGGATGGCACTGGCCATCTCGGGGGCGCTCGCCGGTCTCGCCGGGGCGCTGCTGCTGACCAGCCCGGTCGGCACCAACCGGCTGCAACCCGGGATGTCGCTGAACATCGGGTGGGACGGCCTGCTGGTGGCCCTGGTCGCCCGCAACCACCCGTTGCTTGCCGTCCCGGTCGCGGTGCTGTTCGGAGTGCTCCGGGCGGGCGGTGGGTTCCTCGCCGCCACCGGCGTGCCCTCGTTCCTGGTCGACGTGGTCAAGGCCCTGCTGGTGCTCGCCTTCGTGGCACCGCCCGTGGTGATCGCCATGCGCCGCCGCCGCGCCACCGCACCGGCACCCGCCCGGACCGCCACCC
>NZ_POTX01000220.1 GCF_003236305.1 Micromonospora endophytica
GTGCCGAAGCGCACCAGCTGGACCTGCCCGGTCGGGGTGGGCGGGGAGCAGAGCACCAGGGCGGTGGCCTGCGCCGGCCAGCGGGGCACCGTGGCGACCAGATTGGCGCGTACGCCGTCGTCGGTGATCGGGGTGAACACCGTACCGGGCGCCACCACGTCGGCCACCGAGGCGATCGCCTGGCGTACCGCCTCCGGGTCGGGTGAGCTGCTGCCGGGGTGGTCCGGCAGGACAGCGGCGGCGGCGAATCCGGCCGCGGTGGCCTCGGCGGTGCCGAGCGAGAAGAGGTCCATCGCGGCGTCGCGGACCAGGACGCCCGCACCCGCACCGTCGTCGGTCAGCGGCGCGGTCAGGTAGCCCCGGATCACCGCCACCGGCATCTGGTCACACTTGCCCTTGATCAGTTCACCGGCGGCAGCGAGTTCGTCGACCACCGCCATCTGGGTGAGGGTCAGCTCGTTGCCGTACGGGTCGACCTCGCCCCGGTGGTCGCGGATCGCCGCCATGCCGGCGACGCCGAGGGCCACGTCGGTGAGTCCGTTGCGCCAGGGGCGGCCCATGGTGTCGGTGATGATCACCGCGACGTCCACGCCGTAGCGTTCCCGCAGGCCGGCCCGGAGCGTCCGGGCCGAGGCGTCCGGGTCCTCGGGGAGCAGCACCAGCCGGGTCTTGTCGACGTTCGAGGCGTCGATGCCGGCCGAGGCCATCACGAAACCGTGCCGGGTCTGCACGATCCGGGTGGCACCCCGGGTGGCCACCACCCGGGCGGTCTCCGTCGCCAGCACCGCGTCCCGGGCGGCCAGCCGCTCCGGGCCGTCGGCCGGGACGTCCACCAGCCGTCCCTCCGCCTTCGAGACGATCTTGCTGGTGACCACCAGCACGTCGCCGTCGCGCAGCCAGGGTGCCGCGCCGCCGATCAGGGCCGCCAGGTCGTCGCCCTCGGTCACGTGGCCGATGCCGGGCACCGGCAGGATCTCCAGTTTCACGTCAACTCCACCGCGGCGCGGACCATAGCCGCCGTCGCCGCCTCGTCGGTCATTCGCAGCGGCACCGCACGTACGGTCACCTCCGGCACCACGGTCTGCGCGTCCTCCTCGGCGACCAGCCAACCGTCGAGCAGGCCGCCGCCGGCCCGGGAGCCGTAGAGCCCACCGACCCCGGCGGCACTGCACTCGACGTTGAGCACCGCGAGGCAGCGGTCCGCCATGCCCCGCACCGGCGCGCCGCCGATGATCGGCGAGACCCCGACCACCGGGGCCGGCCCGTCGGTCAACGCCTCCCGCAGGCCCGGCACGGCCAGGATCGGCGCGATGCTGACCACCGGGTTGCTCGGCGCGATGAGCACCACGTCGGCCGCGCCGATCGCCTCCGTCACGCCGGGTGCGGGTTTCGCGGTCTCGGCACCGACGAAGACGAACTGGTGGGTCGGCAGCTGCGCCCGGTGCCGTACCCACCACTCCTGGAAGTGGATGGCCCGCCGGCCGCCGTCGAGGTCGGCAGCATCGGCGTTGTTCGTGGCGGCGGGGCTCGCCAGCTCACTCGTCGCGCTCACGACCGCGTGGGTCTCCAGGCGGTCGTCGGTGGCCGGCAGCAGGCGTACGCCGGGCTGCCAGCGGGTCGCCAGCGCCTCGATGACCTGGTGCAGCGGGTAGCCGGCGTCCAGCATCGTGGTGCGGACCAGGTGGGTGGCGATGTCCCGGTCGCCCAACCCGAACCAGCTCGGTTCGGCCCCGTACGCGGCCAGTTCGTTCTTGATGGTCCAGCTCTCGTCGACCCGGCCCCAGCCCCGCTCCGGGTCGGCGCCCCCGCCCAGGGTGTACATGACGCTGTCCAGGTCGGGGCAGACCCGCAGCCCGTGCAGGCGCAGGTCATCGCCGACGTTGACCACCGCGGTCACCTCGGCACCCACTTCCCGGGCGTACGCCCGGACTCCCAGCAGGAACCGGGCACCGCCGATTCCCCCGGTCAGAACCACGATCCGCATCCGCCCATCCTCGCCTACCTGACGCCTTCGGCGGCGCGTCGCCCGGGGAGACTAGGCTCACGTCGGCACCTGTCCGCTTTCGCCCTCAGGGAGAGTTCGTGACCAGCCCCGCCGAGCCCCCGCCCACCGACCCGACTCCGGCCAGCCAGGCGACCCGGCCGTTGCGGGAACTGGCCGCCGTCGTTCTCCTGGGCGCGAACGCCGTCCTCCTCTTCGTCGGCCTGATCCAGTTGCTGAGCCCGCAGGGGCCGTACAGCACGGTGACCAACCGTGCCGGCGGTGCGTCCTTCACCTTCATCGGGCTGGTGCCGATCGTGTTGCCGCTCCTGGCGGTGCTGCTCGCCACGCACGTGGCGCCGGTCGTGCCGAAGGCGAAACTGATCACCAAGGTGGCACTCGGCGAGTACGCGGTCAGTGCGCTGCTCGGTGGCCTGACCCTGCTGGTCTGGTTGGTCGGCCAGTTGGCCGAGGCGCAACTCTTCGACGCCTTCACCGGCCTGCTCACCCGGGTCGCCTGGATCGCGTTGTTCGCGGTCGCCGCGTACCTGGTGTGGAGTGTCTGGCAGCGGCTCTACCACGTGCCCCAGCCCAAGCCCGAGCCGGGCCTGTACGGCAGCCCGCAGCCGGGTTGGTCGCACCAGGGCAACCCGGGGTATGCGGGCCAGCCGGGTGGCGGTTGGTCGCCCCCCGGCCAGCCGAGCGGATGGCCGGAGAGCAGCCAAACCGGTTACACCGGGGCGGGCCAGCCCGGTTACACCGGGGCGGGCCAGCCGGGTTACACCGGGGCGAGCCAGCCGGGTTACGCCGGGGCGGGCCAGCCCGGCGGGTACGGCGATGCTGGTCAGTCGGGGTGGCCGGTGGCCGGTCAACAGCCGTCGACCGGTCAACCGCCGGTGGCCGGTGGGCAGCCGTCGACCGGTGGACAGCCGTCGGCCGGTGGACAGCCGTCGGCCGGTGGACAGCCGTCGGCCGGTGGACCGCCCTCGTCGCCGCACACCTGGCCGCCGCACGGCCAGCCGGCGGTCCCGCCGCAGTCGACGGCCCCGAGCGCGCCGTCGCAGAGCACCGGGCCGCAGTCGGAGTCTGCCGGTGCGTCTGCACCGCCGGTGTCGCCGAGTGCGCCGCCGTTCGGGCAGCCGGCCTCGGCCGACCCGACCCAGACCATCCCGCGCCAGGGCGCTGACGCGGCCCAGCCGGTGCCGCCCGCCGATGACGCCGAGGCCGACCGCACCCAACGCATCGACCCGAGCTGACGGGCCGTCCCGCAGCCTGGTGCGCCCGGTGCGGGGGTGAGTGCGCCTCAAGCGGCAGCGCCTAGGCTGGGCGGATGGTTGATCGGAGCGAGCCGGCGACGCAGGAGGCGGGCGTACGGCGAGCGTTGCACCGGGCCGCGGCCGGACGGGCGATCGACGTCGACGAGGCGTCGGCGTTGTTGACCGCTCGGGGCGCGGCACTGGAACAGTTGTGTGACATCGCCGGGGCGATCCGCGACGCCGGTCTGCGGGACGCCGGCCGGCCTGGCGTGGTGACGTACTCGAAGAAGGTTTTCATCCCGCTGACCCGGCTCTGCCGGGACCGCTGTCACTACTGCACGTTCGCCACGGTGCCGCACCGGTTGCCGGCGGCTTTCCTCGACCGCGACGAGGTGCTCGCCATCGCGCGGGCCGGCGCGGCGCAGGGCTGCAAGGAGGCGCTGTTCACCCTCGGTGACCGGCCGGAGGAGCGGTGGCCGGCGGCCCGGCAGTGGCTCGACGAGCGGGGCTACGAGTCCACCCTTGACTATCTGCGCGCCTGTGCGGTGGCGGTGCTGGAGGAGACCGGGCTGCTGCCGCACCTGAACCCGGGTGTGCTCTCCTGGTCGGAGCTGCACCGGCTCAAGCCGGTCGCGCCCAGCATGGGCATGATGTTGGAGACCACCGCGACCCGGCTCTGGTCGGAGCCGGGTGGCCCGCACTACGGCTCGCCGGACAAGGAGCCGGCGGTGCGGTTGCGGGTGCTCGACGACGCCGGCCGGGTCGGCGTCCCGTTCACCACCGGCATCCTGATCGGCATCGGCGAGACGCTCGCCGAGCGGGTGGACGCGATCTTCGCGATGCGCCGGGCCATGCGGGAGTACGGCCACCTCCAGGAGGTGATCGTGCAGAACTTCCGCGCCAAGCCGGACACGGCGATGCGCGGCATGCCCGACGCGGAGCTGCACGATCTCGCCGCCACCGTGGCGGTGGCCCGGGTGCTGCTCGGGCCGAAGGCCCGCATCCAGGCACCACCCAACCTGATCGCCGGTGAGTACGACCTGCTGCTGCGGGCCGGCATCGACGACTGGGGTGGGGTGTCGCCGGTGACCCCGGACCATGTCAACCCGGAACGTCCCTGGCCGCAGCTTGACGAGTTGGCCGCGCGTACCGCCGCCGCCGGGTTCACGCTGCGGGAGCGGCTGACCGTCTATCCGGACTATGTCCGGGCCGGTGAGCCCTGGTTGGATCCGCGCCTGTTGCCGCACGTCAACGCGCTTGCCGATCCGGCGACCGGGTTGGCGGTGGAGTCGGCCCGGCCGGTGGGCCGGCCGTGGCAGGAGCCCGACGAGACCTACGGCGGGCGTACCGACCTGCACGTGACCATCGACACCACGGGTCGTACCGAGGATCGGCGGGGCGACTTCGACCACGTCTACGGCGACTGGTCGGAGGTGGCGGCCCGGGTGGACCGGGGTGTCACCGCCGGTGCCGGGGACGCGGAGCTGCGTACCGGCCTGCGGCTGGCCGCCGACGATCCGGCGGCGTTGTTGGAGCCCCGGCACGCCGACGCCGCGTTGGCGTTGTTCGGCGCGGACGGCCCGGCGCTCGACGAACTCTGCCGGACCGCCGACGAGCTGCGCCGGCACGCCGTCGGTGACGACGTCACCTACGTGGTGAACCGCAACATCAACTTCAGCAACGTCTGCTACGTGGGCTGTCGGTTCTGCGCCTTCGCCCAGCGGGAACGTGACGCCGACGCGTACCGGTTGTCGGTGGAGCAGGTCGCCGACCGGGCCGAGGAGGCGTGGGCGGCGGGTGCCGGCGAGGTCTGCCTCCAGGGCGGCATCGATCCGAAGCTGCCGGTGAGCGTCTACGCCGAGCTGGTCCGGGCGATCAAGGCACGGGTGCCGCAGATGCACGTGCACGCCTTCTCGCCCATGGAGATCGTCACCGCCGCCGCCAAGGCCGGCGTCTCGGTGCGGGAGTGGCTGACCGGGTTGCGCGAGGCCGGGCTGGACACCATCCCGGGCACCGCCGCGGAGATCCTCGACGACGAGGTGCGCTGGGTGCTGACCAAGGGCAAACTGCCGACCGCCGCCTGGGTCGAGGTGGTCAGCACCGCCCACGAGCTGGGCATCCGGTCCAGCTCCACGATGATGTACGGCCACGTGGACCACCCCGGGCAGTGGCTGGCGCACTTCCGGGTGCTGGCCGGCGTGCAGGACCGCACCGGCGGGTTCACCGAGTTCGTGGCGTTGCCGTTCGTGCACACCAACGCCCCGATCTATCTCGCCGGCATCGCCCGGCCCGGCCCGACGTGGCGGGAGAACCGGGCGGTGCACGCGATGGCGCGGGTGCTGTTGCACGGCCGGATCGACAACATCCAGTGCTCCTGGGTCAAGCTGGGCGACGCGGGCACCGTCGAGATGCTGCGTAGCGGCTGCAACGATCTGGGTGGCACGTTGATGGAGGAGACGATCTCGCGGATGGCGGGTTCGGGCAACGGATCGGCGCGTACCGAGGAGCAACTGCGGTCCATTGCGGAGGCAGCCGGGCGGCCGGCCCGTAGGCGCACGACTTCGTACGGTCACATGCCGGTCTGACGTCGAACCTTCGGGCGCTGTGGGCCGTACCTGTCGATGCCGGCGGCGGTAGCGGCGAGGATCGCCGCCGGCACCCCTGCGGAGGTCGGTGGGAACGCTTCCGGTCTCCGTCCGCCATCGCGGGCGCGTGCGCGCCGCCGCTGGAAAGGTTGCCCATGAGAACTCAGACGCGCAGGCGGGGCTGGCCGAAGCTGACCCGCCGTCAGACGTTGACGGCTGCGGCCAGTGCCACTCTCGGCGCTGCCACGCTCACCGTGACGGGCCTGTCGGTTGCCGGTGAGCGCGGCGGCAAGGCGGCCGGTCTCGACGAGACGATCGTCGTGCATCTTCGCGACGCCCGTAACGGCACGCTCGACGTGTTCGTCGGCGAGTCCCGCCTCCAGGTGCGCGACAAGGACCTGGCGGACCGGCTGCGCCAGGCCGCCTCCCGGGGCTGAGTTCATGTCCACCGGATCTCGCGCCGCCGCGCCGGCGGCTGCTTCGCGCGCCGCCCGCCGGTCCGCTGAGTTCACCAAGCGGTGCTGAGCGTTTCCGCTGCCCCGTCCTAGCGAACGGGTCGGCGTCTCCGGCCCGGCGCGGGCTCTCAGCGCCCGGCCGGCCATCCGATTCATCATTTTGCCCAGTGAGGTGGGTTCGTCATGTCTTCACACCGCGAGGCACCAGAGATCGCCAAGGATCCGGTCGCCGACTCGTCGGATCTGTACGCCTTCGTCACCCCGGACAAGCCGGACACGGTGACGTTGATCGCCAACTACGTACCGTTGCAGCTGCCCTCCGGCGGACCGAACTTCTTCGAGTTCGGCGACGACGTGCGATACGAGATCCACATCGACAACAACGGTGACGGTCACCCGGAAGTCACCTACCGCTTCGAGTTCACCACCGAGATCACCAACCCGAACAGCTTCCTCTACAACACCGGCCCGATCGAGTCGTTGGAGAGCAAGAACTGGAACCGGCGGCAGTTCTACAGCCTGACCCGGATCGCCGACGGCAAGAAGCAGCTGCTGGCGAAGAAGCTGCCCTGCCCGCCGAGCAACGTCGGTCCACTCTCCATCCCGAAGTACAACGACCTGGTCCGCCAGGCCACCTTCGGTCTGTCCACAGGGGAGAAGGTTTTCGCCGGGCAGCGCGCGGACGGCTTCTACGTCGATCTCGGGGCGATTTTCGACCTCGGTACGCTGCGCCCCTTCCAGCAACTGCACGTGGCCGGCAAGAAGCTCTTCCGCGATCCCGGTAAGCCGGTCAACGCTCTGGACCGGATGAACGTGCACAGCCTCTGCATCCAGGTGCCGCTGAACAAGCTGCGCCGCCGGGCCAACCGCTATGACCGGAAGGACGCCGCGTCGGTGATCGGCGTCTGGACGACGGCCTCGCGCCGGCAGGTGAAGGTGCTCGGCGACAAGGTGGCGGCCGACACCAGCACCGGACCCTTCACCCAGGTCTCCCGGCTGGGCAACCCGTTGTTCAACGAGGTCATCGTGCCGATGGCGCAGAAGGACCTGTGGAACACGCTGCCGCCGTCGGAGGACAAGCGGTTCGCCAAGTTCGTCGAGCAGCCGGAACTGGCCGCGCTGCTGCCGGTGCTCTATCCGGGCGTCTTCAACAACCTCGACAAACTCAACAAGTCGAAGAAGGCTCGGGCCGACCTGGTGGCCATCCTGCTCACCGGCATCCCGGACGGGCTGATCGACGGCTTCAGCAACAGCACCGGCGACGTGCAGGCCGACATGCTGCGGCTGAACACGGCCATCAAGCCGGCTGCCCGCCCGAACCGGCTGGGCGTGCTCGGCGGTGACCTGGCGGGGTATCCGAATGGACGACGGGTCACCGACGACGTGGTGACCATCGCGTTGCGGGCCGTCGCCGGACTGACCGTGCCGCTTGTGGACAAGAACTTCACGCCGGACGACGCGGCGGCGGCGGTGACCCCGGGGCTGACCGAGGCGGACGTGACCGCGCCCTTCCTGCGGAGCTTCCCATTCCTCGGGACGCCCTACGACGGTTTCAACAACCCGCCGGTACGGGCCTGAGTCGGAGGCGGGAACATGAGCCATCATTCACACGCGTACGGGCCCACGGGCAGCGGCGCGGTGCTGCTCAACCTGGGCGGCGACACCGGCGCCTTGATCATCCATACCGGACGAGAGCTGCTCGGCCGGGAAATCGAGGTGAGCCGGGCCGACCGGGCGGGCGAGCCGCGTACGCACTCCGCGGTGCGGGAGCGTCAGGTGCTGGACGGCACCTTCCACAGTGCCGTCTATCCGGACCTGCCCGCAGGCCGCTATACCGTCTGGTGGGACGATGACACGGCTGCCGGCACGGTCACCGTGGTCGGTGGCATCGTCGCCGAATTCACTTGGCCCACCAGCGCATCTTCGCCCATCGACTGAGTCGCCGGGCACCACTGACGACCGCGCCCCGTCCACGATGTGGACGGGGCGCGGTCGTCGTGTACCCGCTCGAGGGGCAGGACGGGCGGAGGCACGTTAACCTTGCCGTTCAAGATCAACGGATCTGGCGGTGAGCCCGCCCGGGCCTCCGGCCGGGTCCGATCGTGCGGATGGGGAGCCGTGCGCCACGGGAGAAAACTCTGGCAACTCGCCGGGAGGGGCGTTACTCGTCCGGGGTCTGAATCGATAGGGCAAGGCGAGACGGGGGTGGTCCGGACGGCCGTCCGGGCGCGTGTCGGGAGGGCGACTCCAATATCAAGTTTGGCTTGACGGCGCACGCATTACACGCGTGTAATTTGAATGGGGTTGTTCGCGCGGAACGCAACAAAAGGGATCCGGACGGACAAACACGCCTTTCGCGTGGGGGGTTGCAGCGGCGATGACGCCGGTGCGCGACAAGGAGGCAATTGATGGACGGCCAGCTCGAAGCGGCCGACCTGCTCGGGAACGCGCCGGAGTGGCAGGAGCGGGCGCTGTGCTCGCAGACCGACCCGGAAGCGTTCTTCCCTGAGAAGGGCGGCTCGACCCGGGAAGCGAAGCGAATCTGCACGCGCTGCGAAGTCAAGGCCGAATGCCTTGAGTACGCGCTCGGCCACGACGAGCGGTTCGGCATCTGGGGTGGGCTCTCCGAGCGGGAGCGCCGCAAGTTGAAGCGGCGGGCAGCCTGAGTCGTCGGGACCGGGGCGGTTGGGGGACCGCCCTGCCCCGCGACACGGCTCAGGCCAACTCGTCCGGGTCGACGCCGAGCAGGTTCGCCACCTGCTCGATGATCACGTCGTGCACGAGATCGGCGAGATCCTCCCGATCCATCGCCCGGAACTCCAGCGGTCGCCGGTACAGCACGATCCGAGGCGGCAGTTCCTGCCGGCCGGGTCGACCCGGCAACAGCCGGGCCAGCGGCACCTCGCCGTCCTCGAGCACGTCGGAGTCGTAGACGTTCAGCTCAGGCGGGACGTCCTCGACGGCGAACTCCACCCCGGCCAACTCCTTGGCGAACCGGCGTTCGAGCGACTCGACGGTGTCCAGGACCAGATCGTCGAAGATCTCCGCCTTGGTACGCGCCAGCGGCACGGTGGCCGGCACCAGCCGCCCGCGCAGGCCACGACCGTGCCGATCGCGGTGGGCCCGCCGGCTGGCGCCGGGGCGGCGGTTGTCCGGGCTCGTCATACGGCAAAGGGTAGCTTCCGGAAGTGTCCGGACCGCATCAGCGCCGCAGCCATGGCGAGCCGCGCCGCGCCAGAAATGTGATCACCCAGACGGGCGTGTCGTAACGCGAACCGGTGCGCCGGACCCGGTAATGGAGATACCCTGCGCCGGTGAGGTCACCACGGCGCTGCTCCCGTAACGGCTGCCCCCGGCAAGCGGTCGCCACCCTGACCTATGTCTACAACGAGTCAACCGCTGTGGTGGGCCCGCTGGCGGCCTTCGCCGAACCGCACACGTACGACCTCTGCGAACCGCACGCCCGCAGCCTGACCGCCCCGCGCGGCTGGGAGGTGGTCCGGCACGAGGGCGAGTTCGAGCCGCCCCCGCCCACCACCGACGACCTGGTCGCGCTCGCCGAGGC
>NZ_POTX01000221.1 GCF_003236305.1 Micromonospora endophytica
GGGTGATGGTGGCGGAGGCTAGGACGATGTCGCCGGCGGGGTCGGGGCGGTAGGCCACGATGGCCTGGCCGGCGGCGATGCCACGGGCCGGGCGGTGCAGGTCGGCGTGGAGGGTGTCGGCGGTGACGGTCACGGTGGCGGGGACCACCGCGCCGTGGGCGCGCAACTGCACCTCGCACTCGATCGGGGTCTCCGGGCGCGGGCCGCCGGTCCAGACCGGGCGGGTGGCGCAGACCTCGGAGACCTCCAGCGCCTCGGCCGGTCCGACGGTCACGGTGTTGGTCTTCGGGGTGATCGAGAGCACGTATCGCGGCTTGCCGTCCGGGGCCGGGCGGTCCAGGTGCAGCCCGCGGCGCTGACCGACGGTGTACGCGTACGCACCGGCGTGCTGACCCACCACGGCGCCGGTGCTGGCGTCGACCACGTCACCGGGGGCCTCGCCGAGCCGCTGGGCCAGGAAGCCACGGGTGTCGCCGTCGGCGATGAAACAGATGTCGTGCGAGTCCGGCTTGTCGGCGACCGCCAGGCCCCGGCGCGCCGCCTCCTGCCGGACCTGCGCCTTCGTCGAGTCGCCGAGCGGGAAGATCGAGCGCTCCAACTGCTCCCGGGTCAGCACGGCCAGCACGTACGACTGGTCCTTGGCCACGTCGACGCTGCGCCGCAGCAGGCCGTCGGGGCCGAGCCGGGCATGGTGGCCGGTGACCACGGCGTCGAAACCCAGGGCCACCGCCCGGTCCAGCACCGCGGCAAACTTGATCTTCTCGTTGCAGCGCAGGCACGGATTGGGCGTACGCCCGGCCGCGTACTCGGCGACGAAGTCGTCGACCACGTCGGCGTGGAACCGGTCGGCCATGTCCCAGACGTAGAACGGGATGCCGAGCACGTCGGCCGCGCGACGGGCGTCGCGGGAATCCTCAAGGGTGCAGCAGCCCCGCGCCCCGGTGCGGTACGTCTGCGGGTTGCGGGCCAGCGCCAGGTGCACGCCGGTGACGTCGTGGCCGGCCTGCACCGCCCGCGCCGCCGCCACGGCCGAGTCCACCCCGCCGGACATCGCCGCCAACACCCTCACCCGGACCACGCTCCCTTCACCTGTCGAGCCTATCTCCGCCCGGACCAGCCGGGTCAGCGAGGCGTACGCGGGGCAGCGGCGCGACGGGCCCGGTCGACGGCCGCCGGGAGGGCGGCGATGAGCGCGTCGACGTCGGCGGGGGTGCTGGTGTGGCCCAGCGAGAAGCGCAACGAGGAACGGGCCCGGTCGTCGTCGGCCCCCATGGCCAGCAGCACGTGCGAGGGCTGGGCCACCCCGGCGGAACAGGCCGATCCGGTCGAGCAGGCGATGCCCTGGGCGTCGAGCAGGAGCAGCAGGGCGTCGCCTTCGCAGCCGGGGAAGGAGAAGTGCGCGTTACCGGGCAGGCGGTCGGTCGGGTCGCCGTTGAAGACCACCTCGGGCACCGCCTGCCGGACCCGCCGGACCAGGTCGTCGCGGAGCGCGGCGACCCGGGCGGCGTACTCCTGCTGGCCCTTGACCGCGGCCTCGACGGCGACCGCGAAGGCCACGATGCCTGCGGTGTCCAGGGTGCCGGAACGCACGTCACGTTCCTGCCCGCCGCCGTGCAGCAGCGGCACGGCGGCCACGTCCCGGGCGAGCAGGAGCGCGCCGACACCGGCCGGGCCGCCGAGCTTGTGACCGGTCACGGTGAGCGCGGCGACCCCGCTGGCGGCGAAGTCGACAGGGATCTGGCCGACCGCCTGGATGGCGTCGGTGTGGAACGGCACGTGGTACTCGGCGGCGACGGCGGCCAGCTCGCCGATCCGCTGGACGGTGCCCACCTCGTTGTTGGCCCACATCGCGGTGATCAGGGCGACCCGGTCGCCGTGCTCAGCCAGTTCGGCGCGGAGCGCCTCGGGGTGCAGCCGCCCCGCGTCGTCGACCGGCAACCAGCCCAACTCGGCCTGCTCATGCCGGCTCAGCCACTCCACCGCGTCGAGCACGGCGTGGTGTTCGACAGCGCTGGAGACCACCCGGTCCCGGTGCGCGTCGGCGTCCCGGCGGGCCCAGAAGATGCCCTTGACCGCGAGGTTGTCGCTCTCCGTGCCGCCCCCGGTGAAGATCACCTCGGACGGCCGGGCCCCCAGGACAGCGGCCACCCGCTCCCGCGACTCCTCCACCCGCCGGCGGGCCCGTCGACCCGACGCGTGCAGGGAGGACGCGTTGCCGACCTCGCGGGCGGTCGCGACGTACGCCTCGAGCGCCTCGTCCAGCATCGGCGTCGTCGCGGCATGATCCAGGTAAGCCATCACCGCCCAGCCTAACGACCTCGCCCGCGCCGACCGCAGGCCGGATGAGGTGTCGTCGACGTCAGACCGGTACCGCGGTCACGACGATGTTGTCACGGTACCGGCGGGCCTCGGCGTCGAAGGGCCCACCACAGGTGATCAGGGTCAGTCGCGGCCGGCCGTCGCGGGCGAAGTAGCGCTCCAACGGGATCTTCCGCTTGTCGTACTCCTCCCGGGCGACCACCCGGTAGGTCCGCTCGGTTGCGTCGTCACCGGTGGCGGTCAGGGTGTCGCCAGGTGTGAGTTCCCGCAGCCGGTAGAAGGCGCCCTTGCCCTGCTCGGCACTGTCGACGTGGCCGGCGATCACCACCGAGCCGGCCTCCGCTTCGAGCCCGGGACCGTAGCGGTACCAACCGATCTCGTCGACGCTCGGCGGCACCTCGAACTCCCCGCTGCGCTGGTTCACGCCTACCGGGTTGACCCGGGCGGTGACCTCGATCGCGGGGATCCGCAGCCGGACCGGCGGCACGGGTTCGGCGGCGTCGGGCAGCGTCCCCGGGGCCACCACCACCGGAGATCCGGCGGCCGGCGGTCCGGTGACCGACGGGCTCGGACCGGCCAGGGCGGCGGCCTGCTCGGCGCCGACGCTGCCGGCCGGTCGGGACACCACGGCCACCACCGCCGCGACGGCGAGCGCGGCGGCGCCGGCGGCAACCGCCGCCAGCGCCCCACGGTTGACCACGGTCACCGGCGGCCGGACCGGACGACAGCCGCTCGCGCCCCGCCCGCGACCAGCAGCAGGACTCCGGTACCGGCCAGCGCGTACCACCAGAGACCCAGGCCGGTGTCGGCCTGGCCGCCGGTGCCGCTCGGCACCCCGGAGGGCGCCGAGTGCAGACCGGTGATGGTCTGCGCCACCACGCTCAGGTTCTCCGCCTCGGCGGAGCCGATGGCGTAGACGATCGTGGCCGTGCCCTCGCGCAGGTCGAGATCGGCCGGCCCGATCGCCACTGTCTCGGTGCCCGCCAGCACCACGTCCGCCGAGACGCTGCCCGCGTCCACGTCGGCCTTGGCCTCGTTCGGGTTGGTCAGGTCCTCGAAGACCGGGCTGCCACCGGCCCGGACGTCCACCGCGGGCGCGGCGGCGGTGTGCCGGACGATCAGCCGGGCCTTGCCGGCGTCGACCTTGGCGGTGTCGTTCACGAACGGGGTGATCGTGGGCTCGCCATCCGCGTCGAGGTGGGCGGCGATGCTGATGTTCGCCCCGCCCGGCACCTCGGCGTCGTCCACGGTGAGGATGGCCTGCTCGATCGGCTCACCGGGCTTGGTGAGGGCGATGTCGTAGCTCCCCTCGGCCAGGTCCAGCGGGCCCGCCACGTCGCCGGGCTCGAAGTTCTCCAGGGTCCGCTCCCCGTTGACGTAGACGTCGACCGGAGTGTCCGGAATGCCGTGGACCACGGAGACCTTCGCGTCGGCGGCGTACGCGGGGGTCGCCGTCGCGATGCCGGTGCCGACGAAGGTCAGCGCGGCGACCGCGCCACCCGCGGCGGCGCGACGAAGGTACGCGAGCTGCATGTCTGCCTCCTGATGTTTCGTGCTGGTTCGTCAGGCTTGCTGTGCACCCCGAGTTACGCCGGCACCTCGCCACCCGGATGCGGCCGGAGGCGACTTTCTTTTTTCGTCCGCCACCGCATCCGGCAGGCACCGCGCAGACGAAAAGAGGTCGCGGGGCCCTCCGGCCGACCGCTCGTGGGGCCTGTTGGCCGACCGCTCGTGGGGCCGTTGGCCGACCGCTCGTGGGGCCGTTGGGCTGGCAGAAGGGACGGCAGTGGTGCGAGCTACAGTCGGGTATGCCGCCAACCAGGCAGGCCGTCTCGTGAGCGACACCCGGCAGGAGCCGGGCGCCCCCGAGGACGAGCTGGCCCATCGCTTCCGCGCCGGTGACGAACCGGCGCTGCGCGAGGCGTACGACCGCTACGGCCGGGCCGTTCTCCACCTGGCCACCAGCACCCTGGTCAACCGCAGCGACGCGGAGGACGTCACCCAGGCCACCTTCGTGGCCGCCTGGCTGGGCCGGGAGACCTTCGATCCGACGAAGGGTTCGCTCGTCGGCTGGCTGCTGGGGATCGCGCGGCGCAAGGTCATCGACCGGCTGCGTTCCTCCGCCCGGGAGCACCGGGTCGTCGAGACCGTACGCCAGCTGCCCGACCCGGCGCCCAGCGGCAGCGATCCGGACACGGTGGTAGACCGGCTGGTGGTGGCCGACGAGTTGGCGCGGCTGCCGGACGAACAGCGACGCATGCTCGAACTGGCCTTCTTCGACGACCTGACCCACCAACAGATCGCGGCGGTGACCGGGGTGCCACTGGGCACGGTGAAGAGTCACATCCGGCGGGGCATGGCAAGCCTGAAGCGCAGATGGGAGGTGGACGGTGCCGCACCTGGAGCACGACCGGCTGGTCTTTCTGGCGCTCGGTGAGAGTGCGGCGGACGATTCCGACCGCACCCATCTCGATGCCTGCCCGCCCTGCCGGGACGAGTTGGACAGCCTGCGCCACGTCGCCGGTCTCGGTGCCGCCACCCAGGATCTGCGTGACCTGCCCGACCCGCCGGAGCACCTCTGGCAGGGCATCACGGCCGAGATCCGGGCGGCGGAGCAACTGCCCACGCTGGTGCCGGGCCGAGGGCAGCCGGTCGCGGCAGAGCGTGCCGACGACCCGCCGCCCCCCGCCGCCGCGCCAGCACCGCGCCGGGCCCGACGGGCACGCTGGTCCCGGTACGCGGTCACCGCGGTCGCCGCGGCCGCGCTCGCAGTGGTGGGCACCGTCGCCGTGCTGCGCGAGGAGGCGCCACCAGAGCAGGCGGTGACGGCCCGCGCCACGCTCGTGGCGTACGGCTCGACCCCGCCGGCGGCCCGGGGTGACGCCCGCGTGCTCGGCAACGGCGAGTTGCACCTGCACGTGACGAATCTCCCGGCCGTACCGGGGTATTACGAGGTATGGCTGATCAACCCACAGAACATGGAGATGTTCTCGGTCGGCGTGCTCGGTAGTGGACCTGACGTGCTGCTACCGTTGCCACCCAACGTCGACCTGGCGCAATACTCTGTTGTCGACGTCTCCGCCGAGGAGTTCGACAACAACACCGCCCACTCCGGCGACAGCCTGTTGAGGGGCTCCCTGACGGGCTGATCGGCGGGCCGGATCAGCTCCCCGGCCCGCCGATCAGCTCCCTCGGCGCAGACGACGAAGCCGCCGCCCGGATGTCCGGTCGACGGCTTCGGCGCGTACGCGTCACTTGCGCTTGCGGATCTCCTCAGCGGCCTGCGGCACGATCTTGAACAGGTCGCCGACCACGCCGAAGTCGGCAAGCTCGAAGATGGGCGCCTCGCCGTCCTTGTTGACCGCGACGATGGTCTTCGAGGTCTGCATGCCGGCCCGGTGCTGGATCGCGCCGGAGATGCCCAGCGCGACGTAGAGCTGCGGGGAGACGGTCTTGCCGGTCTGCCCAACCTGGAACTGGTGCGGGTAGAAGCCGGAGTCGACGGCCGCGCGGGACGCGCCGACCGCGCCGCCGAGCAGGTCGGCCAACTCCTCGACCAGCTTGAAGTTGTCCGCGTTGCCGACGCCACGGCCGCCGGAGACGACCACGCCGGCCTCGGTGAGCTCCGGGCGGGAGCCCTTCTGCTCGGCCACCCGCTCGACCACCTTGGCCAGCTTGTCGGCGTCGGTGGTGGTGACGGTGAGCTGCTCGACCGCCGGGCTCGCCGCGGCCGGCGTCGGGTTCACCGAGTTCGGCCGGACGGTGACCAGCGGCAGGCCCCGGGTGACCTTGGACTTGACGATCGCCGAGCCGGCGAAGACCACCTGGGTGGCGGTGCCGTCGGCGGCCAGGCCGACCACGTCTGTCAGGATGCCATTGTCCAGCTTGACGGCCAGCCGGGCGGCGATCTCCTTGCCCTCCTGAGAGGAGGCGAGCAGCACGGCGGCCGGCTGCACCCGCTGGACCAGTTCGGCCACCACTGTGGCTTTCGGCGCCACCAGGTAGCCGTCGATCTCCGCACCCTCGGCCGCGTAGATCTTCTCCGCGCCGTACTCGCCCAGCTTGCCGGCGAGCGCGTCGGCGGCGCCGGCACCGCCGAGCACCACCGCGGACGGGGTGCCCAGCTCCCGGGCCAGGGTCAGCATCTCCAGGGTGACCTTCTTGACGCCGAATTCCCGGGTGGCTTCGACGACGACGAGAACCTCAGACATGTCCCACACCCCTCACACGAACTTCTCGGTGGCGAGGAACTCGACAAGCTGGACGCCGCCGGAACCCTCGTCGGTGACCTTCACCCCGGCCGATCGCGGCGGGCGCTTGCTGTGCTCGACCACGACGCTCGTCGCGCCGTCGAAGCCCACCTCACCGGCGGCCACGCCCAGGTCGCTCAGGGCCAGGGTCTGCACCGGCTTCTTCTTGGCGGCCATGATGCCCTTGAACGACGGGTACCGCGGCTCGTTGATGGTGTCCCACACGGAGACGATCGCCGGGGTCGAGGCGGTGACCACCTCGTAGCCCTCCTCGGTCTGCCGCTCCACGGTCAGCGTGGTGCCGTCGACGGTGAGCTTGCGGGCGCCGGTCAGCGCCGCGATGCCGAGCCGTTCGGCAAGCATGTGCGGCATCACCTGCACCCGGCCGTCGGTCGACTCCGAGCCGCACAGCACCAGGTCCGCGCCGAGCTGGCTCAGCGCCGCGGCGAGCACCTTGGAGGTGGCCACCGCACACGAGCCGTGCAGGGCGTCGTCCACCACGTGCACCGCCTTGTCCGGGCCCATCGACAGCGCCTTGCGGATCGACTCGGTGGCCCGGTCCGGACCCATGGTCAGGATGGTCACCTCGCCGCCGTGCGCTTCCTTGATCTTCAACGCCTCCTCGATGGCGTATTCGTCCATCTCGTTGATGACGTTGCTCGCCGAACCGCGGTCGACGGTGTTGTCGTCAGAACGCAGGTTGCGGTCCGCGCCCGAGTCGGGCACCTGCTTGACGAGTACGACGATATTCATCGCGCTTCGACGACCCTCCTGCTGTGGTGGTGTGATCATTCACCTGGTCTGTTGGGGCGCAGCCTCGCCCCTGAGTCACCGTTAGGTCAACCACGGGCTGCTGTGCAGTTGCCCACGGCGCAATGTTACCTGCCAGTAGCATTGGTGCCCAGTGCGCCCCTGACCCGGTCGATGACCTCGGACTCGGCCGGGCTGACACCGTCGTGGGCCCGGGCCGCGCGATCGGCGGCGGCCAGCACCACCGACCGGAAGACCGGCACCTGCTCCGGCGCCTTGGCGGCCAGGATCTCCACCGCCCGGCGCAGCGCCGGCAGCGCCACCGACTCGACCTCAAGCGCCGAGTCCCGCGGCAGCCTCGGCAACGGTCCGCCGGTCAACGCCTCCCGCACCACGCCGCGCGCGTCGGCGAACGCCCCGGCGGCGGCGAAGCTCTCCCGGAACAGGGCCAAGATCCCCGGATCGGCGTTGGCGACCAGGAACACCGCGCCGAAGGCGCCGGTCTTGAGGGTCAGCTTCTCCTCGTCCGTCAGCGGTTGCGCCATGATCACGGAGTGTAGACGTAGGGTGTCGTGGTAGTGACCGGTACGAGCCCGAGCCGCCCCAGCACCGGGCGACTCTCGGCGGAGGCGTCGACCTGCAACAGCGTCCTGCCGCGCTGCCCGGCGAGCCGGGCCCGGTAGGTGACGAGCGCCCGGTAGATCCCCTGCCGCCGCCACTGCGGCTCGGTCGAGCCACCCCAGAGGGTGGCGAACGTGCTGTCGGTCGGATACCGAACCCAGGCCGCGCTGACCACCGTCTCCGCCGCCTCGGCCACCACGACCGTGATCGCCTGCGGGTCGGCGGCCAGCTCCCGCTCCAGCGCCTCGGCCAGGCCGGACAGGTCGCGCCCCCACACCTGCGTCTTCAGTTGCGCGATCCGGTCCAGATCCGCCCGGGAGGTCACCTCCCGCAGGCGTACGCCGTCCGGCACCACCGGCAGCGCGGACGCCAGTGGCGCGACCGGGCCGACCATGACGGTCTCCTCGTCCTCCGGCGCGAAGCCCGCTTCGCCCAACCGTTGCGGCAGGTCGGCCGGTTCGTCATGGCCGTGCAGCTTCCACTCGACCGGCTCGCTCCGCTCCCGGGCCACCGCCACCTGCCGCGCGATCAGCCGGTCGAGATCGGCCCCAGTCATCCCGCCGAGATCGCGGTAGGTCACCATGCCCCGCTGATCCAGACCCAGCACCCGGAAAACCGGACCGTCGGGCTCCACCACGACACCGTCGGGCAGCGGGTCGGGCAGGTCCGGGCGCAACTGGGCGTCGTACGCCGCCCGCAGCGTGGTCGCGTCAAGATCCGTCATGTCTCCAGGCTATTCCCGCTTCGCACCGGATAATCACCATCGTGTGGCAATTGATCAAGAACTGGTTCGACCCCCAGGAGCTGCGGTCGGTGGGCACCACCCCCGACTACCGCTTCTCGTTGGCCAACGAGCGCACCTTCCTGGCCTGGCTGCGTACCGGGCTGGCGCTTGTCGCCGGCGGGCTGGCCGCCGCGCAGTTCCTGCCGAGGATGCCGCTGGTGCACCTGCGCGAGGCGATCTCCGTGTCGCTGCTGCTGCTCGGCGGCGCGGTGGCGATCCGGGCGGTCGACCACTGGGCACGCACCGAACGAGCCATCCGGTTGGGCCGGGAACTGCCCGCGTCCCGGTTCCCGGCCGTACTCGCC
Organism: Micromonospora endophytica; assembly: GCF_003236305.1. Classification (GTDB taxonomy): domain Bacteria; phylum Actinomycetota; class Actinomycetes; order Mycobacteriales; family Micromonosporaceae; genus Micromonospora; species Micromonospora endophytica. Next base: position 9,030 of record NZ_POTX01000221.1, read on the forward strand.
CTCGTCGTCGGTCTCGGCGCGCTGCTGCTGGTCGCGGCGGTGCTGGTGGGCGCGGTCAACTGATGACCGACACCCGCGATCCCGGCTTGCAGGCCGAACGGACCCGGCTGGCCTGGCGACGCAGCGCGCTGGCGATGACAGTGGTGCTGCTGCTGACCGTCCGGCTCGCGCTCACCGCTGGCCCGTCCGGGGCGTCGGTGGCCGTGGTGGCCGTGGTGGCCGTGCTCGGCTGGGCAGCCGTCGTCACGCTCTGTTGGCGGCGGGCCAGCGGCACCAGCAGACCCCACACCGGCGGTCGTACGCTGGCCGCGGCGGCGCTCGCCACCGCCGGATTCGCGGGACTCGGCGTCCTGCTCGTGGTGCACGGGCTGTGACCAGCCTGCCGGGTAGGACATGATGGGTACATGGCCCGGCTGTACATCCTTCTCTTCGTGGTGCAGATCGTCCTCGCCGTCTGCGCCCTGATCAGCTGCCTCTCCGCCGAGGAAGACGACATCCGTCATCTGCCCCGGATCGCCTGGGTGCTGATCATCCTGTTCTTCCCGCTGGTCGGCTCGATCGCCTGGTTCGTCGCTGGACGTGAGCGCAAGGTCGCCGGCACCGGCGGATGGGCGGGCAACCGTCAGGCCCCGCACCGGCCGACCCGGCCGCTCGCGCCGGACGACGATCCCGAGTTCCTCCGCGGCATCGAGGAACGCTCCCGCAAGGAGGACCAGGAGCTCTTCCGCCGCTGGGAGGAGGACCTCCGTCGCCGCGAGGACGACCTCCGCAAACGCGAGGGCGACCCCCCACGCGAAGAACCCCGCCCC
>NZ_POTX01000222.1 GCF_003236305.1 Micromonospora endophytica
CCGCCCCGGTGACCAGTACGCGCATCTCGACCTCCCTCGTCGGCTACCGGGACGACGACGCGCACAGGTCACGACGTGACAGATGTGACTCGGCTCACCGCACCAGATCAGCCGCGGTGATCACCATGAAGAACACGATCACCGCCTCGCTGACCAGCCAGGAATGGGTGTTCGCCCAGTTCCTGATCCGGGGCAGCACCGTTTCGGCCCGGTGCCCGAGCAGCAACAGCGCGAGCAGCGGAAGGGCGAGCAGCACCAGGGTCAGCAGCATGAACGGCAGCAGATGCCACCACGGCAGGTCGTGACGGGCGGCGCTGGCCCCGACGGTCAGCATGGTCAGGTCGTCGGAGGGCATGACGAGGAAGAGCAGCAGGCCGAGCCGCAGCGCGTAGCCGGGCCCGGCGTGCTGGAGCCGACCCATCCAACCCGGTGGCCCCGAGTGCCGGCGCAGGAAGACCACCACCGCCAGCACCACCAGCAGGGCCAGGACGAACCAGTCGATCCCCCGCTCGACGCCGCGATGGCCACCCCCACCAGCGATGCTGATCTTGAGAAACCGGATGATCAGCCAGGCCAGGGTCGTACCACCACACACCACTATCGCCGCGCCGGCCAGGAAGCCCAGCGAGGCGGCACGGGGCCGATCCGATGACGCGAAGAAGACCGCCGCCACCAGTTGGGTACCGGCGACCATCACCACGGCCAACGGCAGCAGGGTCAGGAAGTTCATCGCCCGCTCATCCTCCCGGCTACCCTCCCGGCGCGCCGATGATTTGGCCGGATCAAACCCGCACCGCGTGGAGGTTTCGCCAGATCAGGGCGCCGCCGGCAGCACCCGGCCGGCGAGCAGCGCGCCGACCAGCGCCAGCCCGGCGGCCACCGCGAGGGTGCCGGCGTAGCTGTACGGTCCGGGGGCCGCCCCGGCGGCGAGCAGCGCGCCGGTCAGCGCCAGCACTGTCGCCGCCGCCAGGGAGTCGCACAGTTGCAACGACGAGCTGTTGCGACCCTGCTCACCGGGGCGGGACAACTCCAGGGTGAGCACCGACAGCGACGGGTAGAGCAGACCCATGCCGAGACCGGCCACCGCCCAGCCGAGCACGCCCACCCAGACCGGCACTGCCGGCGCGACGGTGCACCCCACCACCACGGTGCCGACCGTGATGCAGGTGAGTCCCGCTCTCGGCAGGGTGGCTCGGGACCGGGGTGCGCGGATCCGGCCCTGCACCCAGGAGCCCAACGACCAGGCGAGCGCACCGGTGGTCAGCACCAGGCCAGCCGCCGTGGGCGAGAAGCCGCGCTCCCTCGACAGCATCAACGGGATCACCACCTCGGCGGCGACGAAGGCCCCGGCGGCCAGCCCCCGCAGGCCCACCACGGTGGGCAGGCCCCGCCCGGCGCGCAGGAAACCGGCGGGCAGCAGTCGCGGCGCACAGATCAGCAATCCGACCAGGGCCAGTCCGACCAGGGCGGCGGCGGTGGCACCACGCTGCTGACCCCCGATGTGCAGCAGCGCGGCGCTCACCCCCGCCCCGCAGGCCCAGCCGATCCGCCTCAGCGTGTGGGCCCGACGACGTACCGCCGCACCCGCACTCCGTACCGGGCCGATCGACCGCAGTCCCGGGTGGATCAGCAACACCGCCGGCACCGCCACCACCGGCACCGCGAGGAAGACCCACCGCCAGCCAAAGTGCTCCACGACCAGCCCGGCAACCACCGGCCCGACCAGCGACGGTACGACCCACGCGGCAGCGAACGCGGCAAAGATCCGGCGGTGCAGGTGTTCCGGGTACGCCTGCGCCACGATGACGTAGAGCGCCACCGACAGCAGGCCGGAGCCGAAGCCCTGCACGATCCGGCCGACCACCAGCGTGCCCATCGCGGTCGCCCCGCCGGCCAGCAACAACCCGGCGACGAACCCGGCCAACCCGCACCACATCGGGGCGCGCGGCCCCCGCGAGTCACACCAGGCACCGGAGAGCACCATCGCCACCACACCGGCGGCGAACGGGCCACCGAAGGCGATCCCGTAGAGGGACAGCCCGTCCAGAGCGCGCGCGACGGTCGGCATGGCGGTGCCCACCGCCAGGGCCTCGAACGCCAGCAACGAGACCAACGCCACGCTGCCCACCGTCATCGCCCGCAGCCGAGGAACAAACAGCGATCCCGCCGCGAGCGGCGGCGTCTGAATGGAGGCGGTCATGGTCCAAGCCTCTGACCTCAACCCGCCTTCAGGTCAAGGGTGACCGCGGTTACCCGTCAGGCGGTCTCCAGGGCTTCGCCGACCCCTCTCGCCAGACCCGACAGATGCTGATCGGCCAGCAGATGCCCAGCGGTGATCACCAACGCCAACGGCCACTCGATCACCTGCAACGCGGTGAGCACCCCGATGCCCGCGTAGTAGGCCAGCTTGTCCGGCGGCGGCACGGCCACCTCACCGAGCCACGGCACCTCCATCCGCCGGCTGAACAACCGCACCGTCTGGTGCGCCCCGCTGAGCTGTCGTGTCAGCGCGCTCATGTCGGCCTCCCCCCTCACGATCACACCCACCCCGGATTCCACGGCTCTGGTCTGTCATGCCTGCGTCGAGCAGGAAACTTCATCGTCCCGACGGGCATAAGGGACGGGCCGGTGGGAAGGCAGGCCGCCGGGCACGAACGGTAGGAGGCGAGATGCGGCACGGCAGGAGCAGCGGGCGGCCGGTTTACCATCCGACCCGTCGTACCAGTCGATGACCGCCCTGGGCGACCTCACCCGTCGCCTCCGGCCGCCGGTGGCCATACCGCTGGTGCACGACGCCTCCCATGGCGTCAGCGCCGCCGCCGGCCGACTGGCCCGTACGCTCGGGCTCACCAGCCGGCGGGTGTGGTCCCGGCCGGGCCGGCACCACATCGAGGTGCACGGCGTCTGTCAGGACGGCGGGGACACGCTGGCCCGCCAGGTCGAGGCGGCGCTGGAACGCCTGCCCGGGGTCCACTGGGCCCGGGTCAACGCGCCGTCCGGACGGGTCGTCGTGGCGGTCGGCACGCCGGAACCGAAGCTGCGCGACCTGATCGCCACCGTCGCCCGCACCGAACGCACCTGCCCGCACGAACCGGACCCGGAGATCCCCCCGCCGCATCCGCCCGAGGAAGGACCGCGCACCGCGCGTACGCTCGGCGCGCTCGCCTCCGACGCGCTCGGCCTCACCATCTCCGCCGCCACCCGGATCCTGCCCGTCACCCCCGTCCCGGCCGAAGTGGCAGGTCTGCTCGCCGCAGTCGACCTGCACCCGAAACTGCACGCCCTCGCCGGGCTGGGCGTACGCCGCGACCCACGCGCCGAGGTGCTCTTCCCGCTCGCCGAGGCGGTGATCCAGGGCCTCACCGGCGGATGGGCCGGCATCATGCTGGACGGGGCACAGCGCGTCGTGCAGTGGGGCGAAGGACTCGCCCAGCAACGCGCCTGGGCCAAGGCCGAACCGACGCTCACCGGCGAACCGGACCGTGCCGTGGCCCGCGCACCTGTCGACGAGCGCCCCTGCCCCAAACCGAACGGCCCGGTCGAGCGGTACCGCAGCCGGATGCTCGGCAGCGGAGCGGCGACCTTCGCCGCAGCGACACCGGTGATCGGCCCGAAACGGGCCGCCGCCCTGGGCCTCGCCGCGCTGCCCAAGGCACCGGGCAGCGGACGCGAGGGATACGCCGCCCAACTCGGCCGCATCCTCGCCAACCGTGGCGTCATCGCGATGGACCGCAGCGTGCTGCGGGAACTGGACCGGATCGACACGCTCGTACTCGACGCCCGGGTACTCGGCTCCGACCGCTGTGTACTGGCCGATCTGGCTCCGCTGCCCGGCGCTGACACCTCGCAGGTCGCCGCGCGGGCCTTCGCCCTCTTCGAACCGACAGCCCCGGCCGACGTACGTCGGCTGGACGGCTGGCGGCTCGGCCCGCTGGACGGCCTCGGCGCCCGCGACCCCGGTGACACCGACGACAGCCGGCGGCTGCGCGAGCGCGGCAGTGACCTGCTTGGTCTCGCCCAGGGCAACACCCTGGCGGCGGTGCTGCGGGTGGAGCCGGAACCGGCACCGGGCGTCGACGCCCTGCCGACGATCGCCCGGCAGGGCGGGTTGCGGCTCGTCGTGGCCGGCGACGACGCGGCACGGTACGGCGCCGACACAATGATGCCCGGCGGCGACCGACTCGCCGAATCGGTACGCTCCCTGCAACGCGAGGGCGCGGTGGTCATGCTGGTCTCCGCAGACCGGACGGCACTCGCCGCGGCAGACTGCGGCTTGGGCTTTGCCGAACCGGAGGCACCCCCACCGTGGGGAGCGCACCTGCTGGTCGGCACCGACCTGCGGAGCGTCGCGCTGATCATCGAGGCCGCCGGGGTGGCCCGCCGGATGACAGAACAGAACATGCGTATCGGTCTGGCCGGCACCGGTCTCGGCGCACTCGCCGCACTCACCACCGATCCCATCCACCTGCCACGCCGCACCCTCGCCTCGGTCAACGGCGCGGCGGCCCTGGCCTTTGCCCACGGCGTGTGGCGGGCCGGTCGCATCTCCGCCCGCACCGACTCACCCACCCCCGCGATCACCGCCTGGCACCTGATGCCGGTGCCGACGGTCCTCGACCAGCTCGACACGGGACCCGACGGCCTCACCGACGCCGAGGCCGAACGCCGGCAGGCCGCCGGCCCCGGCGAGACACCCGGCCCGGGCGGCCTGCTGCGGGCCTTCGTCGACGAGCTGGCCAACCCGCTCACCCCGGTGCTCGCCGCCGGGGCGGTGCTCTCCGCCAGCTTCGGTTCGCTCGTCGACGCTGCCCTCGTCGGCGGGGTGATCGGCGGATCCGCGCTGGTCGGCGCGGTCCACCAACGCAACACCGAAAAGGCCCTGTCCGAGTTGCTGTCCCGGTCGGCGGTCACCGCCCGGGTCCGCCGAGCCGGCACCGAACGGGTGGTACCCGCCGACGACCTGGTGCCCGGTGACGTGATCGTGCTCGACTCCGGCGACGCCGTGCCGGCCGACTGCCGGGTGCTGGAGGCGGTCGCGCTGGAAGCCGACGAGTCCTCCCTGACCGGTGAATCGCTTCCGGTCGCCAAGACCGACCAGCCGGTGGTGGCCGCCGCCGTGGCCGAACGCCGCTCGATGCTCTACGAAGGAACCACGATCGCCGCCGGCCACGGCATCGGCGTGGTGGTGGCCACCGGCGCCGACACCGAGGCCGGACGCAGCCTGGCCCTGGCCCAGCAGGCACCACCCGGCGGTGGGGTCGAGGCCCGGCTGGGCCGGTTGACCCGCGCCGCCGTCCCGCTGGCCGCCGGATCCGCCGTGGCGGTGGTCGGCGCCGGGCTGCTGCGCGGCGTACCCCTGGCCCAGACGGCCGCGACCGCGGCGAACCTGGCCGTCGCCTCGGTGCCCGAAGGGCTGCCGTTCCTGGTCAGCGCCGCCCAACTGGCCGCCGCCCGACGGCTGGCCGAACACCGCGCGTTGGTCCGCAACCCACGCACCATCGAGGCGCTGGGCCGGGTCGACGTGCTCTGCTTCGACAAGACCGGCACCCTCACCGAAGGGCACCTGGTGCTCGCGGCCGTGGGCGACACCGACGGGCACGCTCCGACGGACCGGCTCGACGAACGGCTGCGGCACATCCTCGCGACGGCGCTGCGAGCCACCCCCGCCGCAGCCGACCCCGAGGAACTGTCCATGCAGACCGACCGGGCGGTCCGCCGAGGCGCCATCGCCGCACACGTCTGCGAGCAGACCGGTGCCGCACACTGGTCCGCCCGCGGCGGCCTGCCGTTCGAACCATCCCGCGGCTACCACGCCACCGTCGGCGAAACACAGGGACGAACACTGCTCAGCGTCAAGGGCGCCCCGGAAAAGGTGCTGCCCCGCTGCACCAGCCGCCGCAGCAGCGGTCGTGACCAGCCACTTGACGACGCCGGCCGAGCCGAGCTGCACCAGCTGCTCACCGAACGGGCCAAAGCCGGCCACCGCATCCTCGCCGTCGCCGAGTCCGTCATCGACGACCCCAACATCACCGACGACGACGTACACGATCTGGTCTTCACCGGCTTCCTCGCCCTCGCCGACGTGGTACGCACCAGCGCCGCACCGGCCGTCCGCCGGATCCGCCAGGCCGGCGTACACACCATCATGATCACTGGTGACCATCCGGCGACAGCCGAGGCGATCGCCGCCGCCATCAACGACGGCGACACGCAGCAGGTGACCACCGCCACCGAACTCGACCAACTCGACGACGACGCCCTCGCCGCCCGGCTCGCCACCACCGACGTGGTCGCCCGCTGCACGCCGGCCCACAAGGTCCGCATCATCCAGGCGCTGCAGAAGTACGGGCGGACCGTCGCGATGACCGGCGACGGCGCCAACGACGCACCCGCCATCCGGCTCGCCGACGTGGGCATCGCCCTCGGCCAACGCGGCACCCCCGCCGCCCGGGCCGCCGCCGACCTGGTGGTCACCGACGACCGGCTGGAAACCATAATCGCCACGCTCGTCGAGGGCCGGGCCATGTGGTCATCGGTACGCCACGCGCTGAGCATCCTCGTCGGCGGCAACCTCGGCGAGATCGCCTTCAGCGTGCTCACCGCCGCCGCCACCGGTCAGGCCGCGCTCAACGGTCGCCAACTGCTCCTGGTCAACCTGCTCACCGACATGGCACCGGCACTGGCGATCGCCGTCCGGCCACCCGGCGGCGACCACGCCGACGACCTGCTCCGCGAAGGGCCGGACAACTCCCTCGGCGCGACCATGACCCGGGAGATCGGGCTACGCGCCGCGGCCACCACGCTCGGCGCCACCGCCGGCTGGACCCTGGCCCGCTACACCGGCACCCGCCGACGCGCCGGCACCGTCGCCCTTGTCTCCCTGGTCGGTACGCAACTCGGCCAGACCGTGCTGGCCGGCGGCACCAGCCCGGCCGTGCTCGTCTCCACCGCCGCCTCGATAGGTGTGCTCGTCGCGGTGGTGCAGACCCCCGGCCTCAGCCACTTCTTCGGCTGCACCCCACTCGGCCCGGTCGGCTGGGGCATCGCCACCGGCTCCGCGCTCGGCGCCACCCTGGCCAACGGCGCCCTCACCCGGCTGGTCGCCCAGCTACCCCAGCCCGATGGCAAGCAGTAGCCTCAGCCAGCGGGCTGCCAGGTGGCGGCGGCCCTACGCAGCCGGTCGTTGACCGCCCGACCGACGCCCGTCTCCGGCACCGGCTCGGCGACGATCTCACTCACCCCGGCCGCGTCCAACCGATGCAGCGCCTCGAAGAGCCGCGCCGCCGCCTCAGTCACGTCACCCGAGGCCGATAGCACCTCCACCGCAGCCCAACCCGGTCGCGGCCGATCCCGAAACGCCAGGTAACCCCACCGGTCCCGACCCTCGGCCGCTGACTCACCGGTCGCCAGCAACCGCAGCGGTGTACGCGGGGCGTAGTGCGACGCCAACGCGCCCGGCGCGACCGGCTGGCCCGAGTTGCCCAACCGAACCGTCACCGGGCCGGTGACCTTCTCCACCTCCTCGACCGGCAGCGCGCCGAGCCGCAGCACCACCGCGCGCTCCCCACGCGCGTCCACGATCGTGGACTCGATTCCGCACCGGGTCGGCCCACCGTCGAGCACCACCTCCACGGCGGCCCCCAGCCCACGCACCACATGCTCAGCACGGGTCGGGCTGAGCTGGCCGAAGCGGTTGGCGCTCGGCGCGGCCACCGGCACCCCCGCCGCCGCGATCAACCTCCGCGCATGCTCGTGATCCGGCACCCGGACCGCCATCGTGTCCAGCCCGGAGGTCACGATCGGCGGGATCACCGCCGGCCGGTCCACGATCAGCGTCAACGGCCCCGGCCAGAACCGCTCCGCCAACGCCGCCACGCCCGCCGGCAGCGCACCCACGAGCGGCTCCAGATCAGCCACGTCGGCAAGATGAGTGATCAACGGATCGAAACTGGGCCGCTGCTTCGCCTCGAAGATCCGGGCCGCCGCCCGCGCATCCAACGCGTTCGCGCCCAGGCCGTAGACCGTCTCGGTGGGAAAAGCCACCAACCCGCCGGTACGCAGCACAGCAGCAGCCTCGGCAAGGTCACCGTCGGCGGGCAGGACGAGGGGAGATCCGGTGCTCACACCCCGAGACGCTACCGCCCGGCGCTCGTCAGCCAGCAGCGAGCAGCCGGATCCCGCAGCCGCGGCTTGTACAGTTTGTTGTACGTCACATTGGGGGGCAGCATGCGTACCGTTCCCTACTCAGAAGTCCGACAGAACCTGGCCAAGATGCTCGACCATGTCGTGGACGACGCCGAGGAAGTGGTGGTCACCCGCTCCGGCCGGGAGGCCGCAGTCATCATCTCGCTGCGCGAGTACGAGTCGTTGAAGGAGACGGCCTACCTGATGGCCAGCCCCGCCAACGCGCGCCGCCTGAATGAGGCCGTCGACGAGCTGCGCAACGGGGGTGGGGAGATGCACGACCTGATCGATCCCGATGCCGGTTCAGGCGAGGCGTCGGCAGCGTGAAGATCCAGTTCGCCAGCCGAGGCTGGGAAGACTACCTGGCCTGGCAACGAGATCGTCAGATGCTCAAACGAGTGAACGCCTTGATCGAGGACATCCGACGCAACGGCCATCAAGGCATCGGCAAACCGGAGCAGCTCCGCGGCAACTGGGCGGGATTCTGGTCGAGGCGCATCGACCAGGAACACCGTCTCGGGTACCGGATCACTGACGACACAGTGCAGATCGCGCAGTGCCGCTACCACTACGAATAAGGCAACCCCGCACTACCGTTCACCACGGGACGTCGCCCTGCGACGATCCACGTAGGGTCATTGCTGGTGGAGCCCAGGGGACTCGAACCCCTAACCCCTGCCTTGCAAAGGCAGTGCTCTGCCAGTTGAGCTAGGGCCCCGCAGGCGGCCGAAGCCGCCGTGATCAGCGAAGATCCGGCGAGGTGGTCGCCTCGTGCCAGAGGGCCCGCTCGTCGTTCGCTTCCTTCATCTTCTTGGCCACCACGGCGGCCACACCGACGACGCCGGCCAGGATCAACAGCTTCTTGAACATCGGGGCTACCCCTCGCGCTCGGCGGGCCGTCGGACCATGTGCGGTGGGGCTAGCTGGAATCGAACCAGCGACCTCAGAGTTATCAGCTCTGCGCTCTAACCGACTGAGCTATAGCCCCGCTTGGCGACGAGCAAGGTTAACCCATCCGCCCACCGGCCCCCAAATCGGGGTCGAGGCCGACGATCACCCTTGCCGTCGCACCGAACCTACCGGAGCGAACGACCTCCGGCACACCGATATCGACCCCGGACCCGACAGAGACGCCGGGCGACCGCGCAGCGGTCGACCCGGCGTCCCGGTGTCTCGACGATCAGTCGCGCTCAGCGAGCGTCAGCTCGATGCCACCCACCAGATCAGCACAGACGTTGTACACGAACGCCCCGAGCGTGGCGAGCGCGGTGAACAGGACGACATTGACCAGACCGATCAACGCCGAGCTGAAGATCACGCCCTTCGCGGTGATCTGGAAGCCGCTGGTGCCCTGCCCGCCACCGGCGTTGACCAGGTCACCCAGGCTGTCGTTCACGCTGGCGAACACCCCCATGGCGTCCAGCGCCAGGTACAGCACCGACGTCGCGACAACGATCACGATGAACAACACCACCGAGACCGCGAACGCGAACTTCATCACCGACCAGGGGTCGATCCGCTTCAGGTTCAGCCGAGCCCGGCGCGGCCCGCGCGAAGCGGCCGAACTGACCGACGTACGCGCGGCACGTACCGCGTCACCCACCCGCGCGGCCCCGACAGCCGCCGAACCCACGCCCGGAGG
>NZ_POTX01000223.1 GCF_003236305.1 Micromonospora endophytica
GGGTGCTGGGTGGCGAGGGTGGGGGTGGCGAGCAGGTAGTCCAGGCGCATGTCGGAGAACTCCGCGCCACCGTGTCGGGTGGGCGCGGTGGATCCGGCGGTCGCGCCCAGGTCGACCAGGCCGGCGGCGAGCAGGCGGGCCACCGCGCGGGTGTCCACAGTGCGGCCGTCCCGGCGCAGGTGTCGACGGCGGTACGCGTCAGGCAGCCGGGCCAACCGGTCGGTGTGGTCGGCGTACGGGGCGAGGGTGTTGAGGTCACCGGCGAGCAGCGCCAGGCCGGCCCGGACCGGGCGCAGCGCGGCGGCCAGCCAGCCGGCCTCGACCAGCCGGCGGGTGCCCGAGTACGGGTCGAGGTGGGTGCTGAGCACGGTGAGCGGCCCGGCGCCGGTGGCCACCGTCACCCGCTGCGCGGCGTGGTGGAACGGTCGGCGCACCGGCCCGGCGGAGAGCACCCGCCAGGGCGGGCGGACCAGCACCGCCACCGGCTGCCCGAGCCAGGAGCCGGCCCGGTACGCCCGCAGCCCCAGCCGGGCGGCGAAGGCCGCCACATCGAGATCCTGCAGCTCTTGCAGGGCGAGCACGTCCGGTCGCTGCTCGGCGATGACCTGGGCCACCTGATCGCGCCGGTCGCGGCCACCACGGTCCCGCCCCCCGGTGCGGATGTTCCAGGTCATCACCCGCAGCACTGTCGGCTCAACCCGCCGGACGGGCGGCCTCGGCCAGCTCGTCGTCGAGGGTGTCCACGTCCTCCGACTCGATGGCCGGCTGGTTGCCCTCGGCGACATCCTCGTTGGGGCGCACGACCCAGTAGAGCAGGCCGATCCAGAGCGTGGTGAGCAGAATCGCGCCCATAAAGTCGGTCGGGTGGTGCATGCCCCGGTACATCCGCGAGACGGCCACTCCGACCGGCATCACCACCGCGAGCGCCACGAAAACCCACCGCCACCACCTGTCGGTGCGGGGAAAGACGATGACGGCGATGGCGACCCAGAGGCAGAGCGTCGCGGCGATGTGACCGGACGGGAAGGACGAGGTCGGCATCGGCCCGTCCAGGTTGTCCACCGGCGGGCGGGGCCGGTCCACCGCGGCGGCGGAGGCGAGGAAGAGGGTCAACTCGCCGAACATGGTCAGCGCCACGAACAGCACCGGCCGCCAGCGGCGCCAGATCGCCAGCACCAGCGGGCAGAAGACCATCGACACGAGCAGGATGGCGTGGGTGTCGCCGAACTTGCTCCACCACCAGCTCAGGTCGTCGAGCGCCGGGGTGCCCTGCTCCGCGAACCAGGTCGGCACCACCTCGTCCCAAGTGCCGAGGAAGGTGTCCTGCGCGTAGTAGCTGACGAACATGCCGAAGCCGTAGAGCGCCCCGAAGATCAGCACCCAGCCGACCACGATCTCGGCGATCGCGGCCCGGGGGTGCGGCAGCAGCTCGCGCTCGTCGGGCGCGAGTGCCACCTCGGGTGCCGCCTCCGGCTCCAGCCCCTCCGTCAGCGGCGTCGCCGGCCGGCCCCGCTCCACCCGCCACAACCGGAAGGCGTACGCGGTGACGCCGAGCCAGGCGGCGCCGAGCAACCAGGCACCGAGCACGTCGGAGAGGAAGTGCACACCGAGCGCGACCCGGGTGAAGCCGATCAGGAAGACGACGACGCCGGTGCCGATCATCGCCACGCGACGCCAGCGGGGTGCCATCGCCGGCAGGAACACCAGCAGTAGCGCACCGTAGGCGACCATCGACCCGAGCGCGTGACCGCTGGGGAAGCTCTGCCCGGCGTACGTGCCGATGGGCACCTCCACCTCGGGGCGCAGCCGGTCGACGAGGGTCTTGAGCGTCGGGTCGAGGACCAGCGCCCCCACCCCGGCGGCGACGACGAACACCGCGAGCCGGCCCTGCCTGCGGATCAACAAGCCGACCACGGCGACGGTGATCAGCCAGATGATCACCGGCCGGCCACCCAGGTCGGTGATCGCGTTGAGGACCGTGACCAGCGGGCCGATCGGCGAGATCCGCTCGTTGAGCCACTGCGCCACGCCGTGGTCCACGTCGTACAGCGGGCTCCACCGTACGCGCACCAGCACCAGCACCAGCCCGAAACCGACCCCGGCACCGAGTACGAGCGCCAAGCCGGCGAGCGTACGTTCGGTGAAGTGCCCGAGAGGTCGGCGCAGTACGTCCCTGACCGCGCCCACGGCAGCCTCCTTCGCTTCTGGCGTGCCGCTGTACCCGATCGAGGTGCCTGGTACACCCGGCCACCCGCCGCAGGCCGGTGACCGTGGTCTAGAGGGCCGTCATCTCGCCGGTGTCGTGCAGCCCGCTGCGTTGCGCGTTCGGCTTCCACAGGTCCGGCTGGGCCGGCTCCTGCACGCCGATGCGTACCGCCTCCAGTTGGGCGGCGAAGGCAAGGCCACCGAAGAGCGCCATGCCGGTGAGGTTGGCCCAGAGCAGCAGGGCCATGATGCCGGCCAGCGCGCCGTAGGTCTGCCCGAACCCGTCGCTGAGCCCGACGTACGCGGCGAGCAGCAGGCTGGCCAACCACCACAGGACCGTGGCAATGCCGGCACCGAAGAACAGCCAGGACAGACCGGGCTGGCGTCGCCGGGGCGCGTGGCGGAACAGCACCGCGACGGCCAGCACGGTCAGCCCGAGACTGAGCGGCCAGCGGATCACGTCCCAGCCGACGCTGGCCACCTCACCCCAGGCGTAGTGGCGTTCCACCGAGTCGCCCATCGGCCCACCACCGACCAGGATGAGGAAGCCGGCGAGCGCCGGCAGACCGGCGGTGACGGCGAGTACCGCCGCGCGCAGATACTTCCGCAACGCCGGGCGGTCCCGCTCCACGCCGTAGATCCGGTTGGCGCCCCGTTCGATCTGCGCCATCGTGGAGGTCAGCGCCACCAGCCCGGTGATCAGGCCGAGAGTCAGGGCCATCTCACCGATGCTCTCGACCCGCTCGGAGCGCTCGGCGTCGCCGAGCAGTTCGGCGACCACCTCCTCGCTGGCGCCGGGGGTCAACGCGAGCACGGTGTCGGCTACCACCTCGCCGCCCTCGGCCACCCCCAGCTCGGAGATCAGGCCGGTGAGTGCGATCAGGAACGGCACCACGGCCAGGCAGAGCTGGAACGCGAAGGCCCGCGAGTGGCTGAACCCGTCGCCGTAGCGAAACCGGGTGAAGGCGTCGCGCAGCAGGTGCCAGCCGCCCTCGCGGCGCAACGTCTGCCAGGCGTGGTCGGCGCAGAGCTGCTCGTCCGGCATCAGCCGGGTCTCCGGCACCATCTTCGTGCTGCTCACCGGACCCGCCCTTCGCTCGCGACTGCGAGGCTCGCAAGCTCACTCCTCGCGCTCGCCGTGGCCCTGCTCGACGAGGCGTTCGCCGCGCTCGGCGGCGGCGGAGGCGTCCTCGGTGAGGTCGGGTGCCTGCTCCGGGCGCGGTACGCACAACCACAGCGCCCGGCGGTGGATCTGCGCCCGGAGCACGCTGCCGGGCTCGATCAGGTCGCCGTCCAGCTCGCGCGGCTGGGACCGGTTGCTGCTGATCTCCACCCGGCGGGCGCGGTACACCTCCATCCGCGGCACCCGGTCGCGGCGGCGCACCACCGCCCAGCCGAGGGAGAGCCAGTGCCGCAACCGGTTCGGGGTGAGCACGGCGACATCGAGGTAACCGTCGTCGGGCTCGGCCTCGGTGAGCAGCACCACCCCGCCCTGGAGCCGTCCCACGTTCGCGACAAGCACCGAGCGGGCCCGGCGGCGCAGCGGCTGCTGGTCGTCCAGCCGGATCCACACCCGCATCGGCCGGTCCCGCAGGTGTCGGGCGGCACCCACCACGTACGCCGGCCAACCGATCCGGCGCTTGGTCGTCTCGCTGGTGGCGGCGAGCATCTGGGCGTCGAAGCCCATGCCTGCCATCACCGCGAAATGCTGCCCGTCCACCTCGCCGACGTCGAGCAGCCGCCGCCCGCGTTCCACCGCCACCGCCAGCCCGGCGGCCAGGTCGTTCGACAGGCCCAGGTTGGCCGCGAGCAGGTTGCCGGTGCCCTGGGGCAGGACGGCGAGCGCCACCTCGGTGCCGGCCAGAGCGTCGACGCAGGCCCGTACGGTGCCGTCGCCGCCGCAGGCGAAGACGAGGTCCACGCCGGCGGCGACGGCCTGTTCGGTCTGGCCACGGCCGGGATCGTCGACGGTGGTCTCGTACCACAGCGGTTCGGGCCAGCCCGCCGCGGCGAGCGTGTCACCAACGGTGCGGCGCAGGTCGTCGAGATCGACCACCTTGACCGGGTTGACCACGATCGCACTGCGCAACGGCTGCGCCTGCCCACCAGCTTCCACGGCGCCAGTGTGCGCCATGGTGGCGGGTTCAGCGACCCGACGCCGGTGTGGGGAGGTCCACTCGCCGGACCCGGCGATCGGCGTTTGCGGTGCGACCGTTCGGGTCAGGCGGCGGCCAGCGCGGCCTCGACCCGGCGGCGGAGGTCGGCCAGGTCGACACCGGCTTCGCTGAGCACCAGCGCGCCGAGCCCGCCGCCCTCCCGCAGCAGGCCGAGCAGGATGTGTTCGGTGCCGATGTGCCGGTGCCGCAGCCGCACGGCCTCGCGCAGGGACAGTTCCAGCGCCTTCTTGGCCCGGCCGGAGAAGGGGCCGCCGGTGTGTCGGCGGCGGCCCCACCGACGTCGTGGCGCCGGGACGGCCTCCCGCAGCGCGTCGGGGCCGAAGGACTCCTCGATCCGGGCCACGATGGCGGCCAGGTCGATGCCGATCTCGCGGAGTGCGGCGGCGTCGGCCTCGGCGAGGCCCATCCCCCCGGTCTCGGTGTGTCGACGGACGCGCGTGCGCAGGTCGTCGGCGGTGACTCCGGCGTCGCGGAGCACCCGGACGGCCAGGTTGTCCTCGTCGGCGAGGACGCCGAGCAGCAGGTGCTCGGTGCCGACGGGCCGCTGCCCCTCGGCGCGGGCCTCGTCGCGGGCCCGGGTCACGACGGCGCGAGCCCGGTCGGTGAACCGTTCGAACATCACGCCTCCCAGGAGGACTCGACCGCCGGTCGCCCGGCGTGCTTCTTGTGGACCGCCTGCCGGCTGACCTCGAGCGCGTCGGCGATCTCCTGCCAGGACCAGCCCTGCCGTCGGGCGTTGTCCACCTGGACCACCTCCAGCCGTTCGAGCAGCCGGCGCAGGGCGCGTACCGCGCGCAGACCGACCCGGGGGTCGGTGCTGCCGGCCGCGGCCGCGAGTTCCGTTGCCTGACTCATACCTGTCAACTTACATTGACACCTCCCGTTCGTCAACTCTAGTTGACAACACCGGCGCGCTCGTACGTCGTCCTGCTGTCGTGAGCAGCAGCCCCGGCGATCACCCTCCGGGGTCGCACCGGCACGACTAGCCTCGGACGCAGGTCGGGTGCGACTGCCACGGAGGTGATGCCGGATGGCCGCAGCAGCCACCAGACAAGATCCTCTGATCGTCGGTGTCGGTCCGGAGGACGTGCAGCCGGTGGTCCGGCTCGCCGCGCAGGTGGCCGCCGCGCACGACCGTGGCCTGCACCTGCTGCACGCGTTCAACTGGGCGGCGATGCAGGCACCGGCGGTCTCCGGGTCACGGACCGACGCCGAGCAGCTGATCGCGCAGGCCACCACAGAGGCACGCGCCGCCGAACCGGACCTCACGGTGACCACCGAGATCGTCGAGGGCCCGGCGGTGGCGAACCTCGTCCGCCGGTCGGAGTCGGCGTTCCTGGTCGCCATCGGCGACGGCGGGATGGCCCACTGCGGGCGCTGCATCCCGGCGGACAGTCCCGCCGTGCAGGTGGCCGCCCGCGCCGAGTGTCCCGTGCTGATCGTCCGGCGGGAACCGCCACCGAGGGGTCCGGTGCTGGTCGGGGTGGACGGTTCGGCCTCCTCGGAGGCCGCGCTGGCCTGGGCGCTCGCCTGCGCCGCCCAGCATCGCGCCCGGCTGCTCGCGATCTGGGTGGTCCACGACGACGCCGAGGTCGAGCAGGCCGGCGATCGGCTCCGCGCGTTGGTGTCCCGCTGGAGCGACATCCACCCGGGTGTCGCTGTCGAGTGCCACGCCATGTGTGGCGACCCCGGTGGCGTACTCGTCGACCAGTCCCGTTCGGCCCAGCTGGCGGTGGTCGCGGCTCGGGGTGACGAACCGTGGCGCGGCATGCTCGGCGCGGTCAGCCAGTCGCTGCTCTACCACGCGCCGGCACCGGTGATCGTGGTGCGCGGCGGGTCCGGCCCGCCGGCACCGGCGGGCCATGACGGCCCGGACGGGCGGGACCAACGGCCCTGATCCATCCTCGCCGATTCGGCGAGGCTGGGTACGAAGGCGCTGGGGATGCAGGATCCACCGACCCGCGAGAGGCTGAGCAGGTATGGACACCGTCGTAGATGCGCAGAGCACCCTGACCGAGGACGAGTTGCGCCGGCTGGACGCCTACTGGCGGGCGGCGAACTATCTCACCGTCGGGCAGATCTACCTGCTCGACAACCCGCTGCTGCGTGAACCACTGGCACCCGAGCACGTCAAGCCCCGACTGCTCGGACACTGGGGCACCTCCCCCGGCCTGAACCTGCTCTACGCCCACCTGAACCGCACCATCGTCGCCCGCGACCTCTCCGCGATCTTCGTCACCGGTCCCGGTCACGGCGGCCCGGCCATCGTCGCGAACACCTGGCTGGAGGGCACCTGGAGCGAGCTTTACCACGGCATCGGCCGCGACGAGACGGGCATGGCCCGGCTGTTCCGCCAGTTCTCCTTCCCCGGCGGCATCCCGAGCCACGTCGCGGCGGAGGTGCCGGGCTCGATCCACGAGGGCGGTGAGCTGGGGTACGCGCTCAGCCACGCCTACGGCGCGGCCTTCGACAACCCGGACCTGCTCGTCGCCTGCGTCATCGGTGACGGGGAGGCGGAGACCGGGCCGCTGGCCGGCAGTTGGCTGTCCAACGTGTTCCTCAATCCGGCCCGCGACGGCGCGGTGCTGCCCATCCTGCACCTCAACGGATACAAGATCGCGAACCCGACGGTGCTGGACCGGATCCCCGAGTCCGACCTGATCGACCTGATGCGCGGCTACGGCTACCAGCCGTACGTGGTGGCCGGCGACGAACCTGCCGCCGTGCACGAGCTGCTGGCAGCCACCCTGGACCGGGCGCTGGACGAGATCGCCGCGATCCAGCGCCGGGCCCGCTCCGGCGGCCCCGTCGAACGCCCCCGCTGGCCGATGATCGTGCTGCGTACGCCGAAGGGGTGGACCGGCCCGCATGAGGTCGACGGCAAGCAGGTCGAGGGGACGTTCCACGCCCATCAGGTGCCGCTCTCCGAGGTACGCAGCAACCCCGAGCACCTGGCCGAGTTGGAGCGCTGGTTGCGCAGCTACCGGCCGGAGGAGTTGTTCGACGCCACCGGTGCCCCGGTCGCCGAGTTGGCCGCGCTGCCGCCGCGCGGCGACCGGCGGATGAGCGCCAACCCGGTCACCAACGGCGGGCAGGTGCTGCGCGACCTGAACCTGCCGGACTTCCGGGACTACGCCGTCGAGGTGCCGCGACCCGGCGCGACCGTCACCGGCGCCACAGGTGAACTCGGCAAATGGGTACGCGACGTGATCGCCGCCAATCCGCAGACCTTCCGGCTCTTCGGCCCGGACGAGGTCGCCTCGAACCGGCTCCAGGCCGCCTTCGAGGTCACCGACCGGGCCTGGGTGGCCGGCACCGTGCCCGGCGACGACCACCTCTCCCCCGACGGCCGGGTGATGGAGGTGCTCTCCGAGCACCTGTGCCAGGGCTGGCTGGAGGGCTACCTGCTGACCGGCCGGCACGGCATCTTCACCAGCTACGAGGCGTTCATCCACATCGTCGACTCGATGGTCAACCAGCACGCCAAGTGGCTGAAGGTGACCCGGGGCATCCCCTGGCGGATGCCGGTGGCGTCGCTGAACTACCTGCTCTCCAGCCATGTCTGGCGGCAGGACCACAATGGCTTCTCGCACCAGGATCCGGGCTTCATCGACCACGTGATGAACAAGAAGGCCGAGGTGGTCCGGGTCTATCTGCCACCGGACGCCAACACCCTGCTCTCCACGATGGACCACTGCCTGCGCAGCCGGCACTACATCAACGTGGTGGTGGCCGGCAAGCAGGCCGCGCCGAACTGGCTGACCATGGAGGAGGCCGTCCAGCACTGCCGGCGCGGGCTGGGCATCTGGGACTGGGCCAGCACCGACGACACCGAGGAACCGGACGTGGTGCTCGCCTGCGCCGGTGACGTACCGACGCTGGAGACCCTGGCCGCGGCGGACCTGCTGCGCCAGCACCTGCCCGAGCTGAAGGTCCGGGTCATCAACGTGGTCGACCTGATGCGGCTCCAACCACCGACCGAGCACCCGCACGGCCTGCCGGACAACGAGTTCGACACCCTGTTCACCCGGGACAAGCCGGTCATCTTCGCCTACCACGGCTACCCGTGGCTGATCCACCGGCTCACCTACCGCCGCACCAACCACCAGAACCTGCACGTACGTGGGTACAAGGAGGAGGGCACCACCACCACGCCGTTCGACATGGTGATGCTCAACGACCTGGACCGTTTCCACCTGGTCATCGACGTGATCGACCGGGTGCCGGGGCTGGCCGCCCGCGCGGCGCACCTGCGCCAGGAGATGACCGACGCCCGACAGTCCTGCCGCGACTACACCCGCCGCTTCGGCGAGGACGACCCCCGGGTGGCCGAGTGGCGCTGGATCCGTGAGACCGACCAGACCAACCCGTAGCGGAGGTGCTGTCATGAACGAGCGTCAGCGAGTGAATCATCATCTCAGTGTCGTGGTGCCTCATGGCGGCACGCAGCGAAGCGAAGTGCCGTCATGAGCGACATCGTGGTGGGCTACGACGGCTCACCGGATGCGGCGGCGGCCCTGGACTGGGCGCTGGAGCAGGCCCGCTGGGACGGCCGGCCGGTGCGGCTGGCGTACGTCTTCGAATGGCTCACCGTGGCCGGCTGGATCGGGCCGGGGGTGACCCCCGGGATGTGGCCGGACGAGCGGGCCCGGCAGCAGGTCGAGGAGTTGGTGGGCAAGGCCGCCGCCGACGCCGCCGCAACCCACCCCGACCTGACGGTACGCGGCGAGGTGCTCGACGGCCCGCCCGCGCTGGTGCTGGAGGAGTGCTCGGCCCAGGCCGACCTGCTGGTGCTGGGCGGCCGGGGTCACGGCGGCTTCGCCGGTCTGCTCGCCGGCTCCACCGCGGTGAGCGTCACCGCGCACGCACACTGCCCGGTGGTGGTGGTGCGCCGCGACACGGCCGGCGGGGCCCGGTCCGGGCATGTGGCGGTCGGCGTGGACGGCTCCGAGCACTCGCTGCTGGCCCTCGGTTTCGCCGTCGAGCAGGCCGCGCTGCGTCGGGTTCCGCTGCACGTGGTGCGGGCCTGGCAACCGTCGCAGGAGCAGTGGCACCTCACCGGCGAACAGGCCCGCGACGCGGCGCTCGCCGATCAGCGCGCCGAGTTGGACGAGGCGCTGCGCCGCTGGCAGGAGAGTTTCCCCGACGTCGAGGTGACAGTCGAGACGGCCGCCGCCGCCCCCGCCGGGCTGCTCATCGACGCCAGCCGCAATGCGCAGCTGATGGTGGTCGGCACCCGGGGCCGCGGCGGCCTGCGCGGCATGCTCCTCGGCTCGGTCAGCCAACAACTCATCCAGCACGC
Organism: Micromonospora endophytica; assembly: GCF_003236305.1. Lineage (GTDB taxonomy): Bacteria > Actinomycetota > Actinomycetes > Mycobacteriales > Micromonosporaceae > Micromonospora > Micromonospora endophytica. Next base: position 9,685 of record NZ_POTX01000223.1, read on the forward strand.
CCACTGCCCGCTCGCCGTAATCCACAAACGCTGATC
>NZ_POTX01000224.1 GCF_003236305.1 Micromonospora endophytica
CTGCCGGCGGGCATGGCGTGCTCACCGTCGCGTGCCGCGCCGACGCGCGGCGACTACCCACAGGACCATGCCGCTGACCGTCAGCGCCAGCCCACCCGGCAGCAGCAGGCCTGCGGCCAGACCGCTGGTGGCGCCGCCGAATCCGGTCGCCGGGCCACGGCTGGGCCGCACCTGCTTCACCACCTGGAGCATGGTCGAGGCGGTCTGACCGTCCCGGCATTCCAGCTTGACCCGGTAGTTGCCGGGCAGCGCCCGCTCCTTGACCATTGCCGTCCCGGTCAGCAGGCCGCGCTGCGGCTGCACGGCGACCTCACCGAAGGCGTCCGAGACCACGGTGTCGCCCACCGAGTTGTCGGCACAACTGGCCCGCAGGCCAACCAGGCTGCCCGCCGCCACCGTGGTCGGGCTGACCTCGACGAATACCGCCGGGCCGGGCATCGGTGGGAACGTGGGACCGGGCTGCCCACCCGAGCCGGGCAGCCCGCCCGGGTCCGGCTGGGCCTTGGTGACCGGCCGCCAGGCGGTCCCGTCGACCGGGGCCGCAGCCCGGGCCGGAGCCGCCAGTGCGATCAGGGCGACGGTCAGCAGCGCCGCGAGGGTGAGCAGCGCCGCGAGCGGCGGGGTCGCGAAGGACGCGGTGACCGGCGGCACGGGACGGGTACGAATCACTGCCACGTGCCCCCCTCTCGGCGCGATGGACCAGTCGCCGGGCACCGCCGGGGCACCCGGTCTGCCGTACGGGATGATGGTCTCACCCCCGGCCGCACCGCACATCCGATCCGCCGCGATAGGCTCGTTGCCTTGTGACCACGACCGAACCGTTCCCCGCCGCCGCATCACATCCGGCGCGGCCGATCCGCACCTTCCACCCCCGGCGTGGCCGGATGAGTGGCCGGCAGACGGCGGCGCTTGAGCAGCTCTGGCCGGTGTACGGCCTGCGGGTCGACGATGCCGCCCCGTTCGATCCCGTCAGCCTCTTCGGCCGCCAGGCCCCCCTGGTGCTCGAGATCGGGTCCGGCATGGGCGACACGACCGTCGCGATGGCCGCCGCCGACCCGGATCGAGACTATCTGGCGGTCGAGGTGCACACGCCCGGAATCGCGAACCTGCTGGATCTGGCGCAGCTACGCGGCCTGCGCAACGTCCGCGTCGCCGAGGGCGACGCGTTGGATCTGGTGCGCCTGATGCCCCCTGACGCACTGGACGCGATACACATCTTCTTCCCGGATCCGTGGCCGAAGTCGCGGCACCACAAGCGTCGGCTGATCCAGCCGCCCCACGTCGCCCTGTTGCGCTCCCGGCTCGCCGTCGGTGGCACGCTGCACTGCGCCACCGACTGGGCGGAGTACGCCGAGTCGATGCGGATCACCCTGGACGGCGACCCGGGCCTGGTCAACCGGTATGACGGCTACGCTCCCCGGCCCGCCCACCGACCGGTGACCCGGTTCGAGCGACGCGCCCTGGCCGCCGGCCGCCCGATCGCCGACCTGCTCTACGCAAGGAGGGGCCCCCTGTTAACGCCTGGTGTATAGGAGGGGCCCCCTGCTAACAAACGACCCGACCGGTTGGCGTCCGAGGGTGTGATCCAGGCACCATGGACCGGCCATGACACTCACCGCCGCGCTGCCCAAGACCGCCGACCCCGACACCCTCTACGACGCGTTCGCCAGTTGGGCGTCCGAGCGCGGGCTGGACCTCTATCCCCACCAGGAGGAGGCGGTCATCGAGATCGTCTCCGGCGCGAACCTGATCATGAACACGCCGACCGGTTCCGGCAAGAGCCTGGTCGCCATCGCCGCGCACTTCGCCGCCCTGGCCGACGACCGGACGACGTTCTACACCGCGCCGATCAAGGCCCTGGTGTCGGAGAAGTTCTTCGCGCTCATCGAGGTCTTCGGCGCGGAGAACGTCGGCATGCTCACCGGCGACGCGAGCGTCAACGCCGACGCGCCGATCATCTGCTGCACCGCGGAGATCCTGGCCAACCTGGCGCTGCGTGAGGGCACCCGGGCCGACGTCGGCCAAGTGATCATGGACGAGTTCCACTTCTACGCCGAGCCCGACCGGGGCTGGGCCTGGCAGGTGCCGCTGATCGAGCTGCCGCAGGCGCAGTTCGTCCTGATGTCGGCCACGCTGGGCGACACCAGCCGCTTCGTCGACGACCTGACCCGGCGTACCGGTCGGCCGACCGCCGTCGTCCGCTCGGCCGAGCGGCCGGTCCCGCTGCTCTTCTCGTACGCGATGACGCCACTGCACGAGACCCTCGAGGAGCTGCTGGAGACCAAGCAGGCCCCGGTGTACGTGGTGCACTTCACCCAGGCGGCCGCGCTGGAGCGGGCCCAGGCGCTGATGAGCGTGAACGTCTGCACCCGCGCCGAGAAGGACCTGATCGCCGCCGCGATCGGCAACTTCCGGTTCACCTCGGGCTTCGGCAAGACCCTGTCCAGGCTGGTCCGGCACGGCATCGGCGTGCACCACGCCGGGATGCTGCCGAAGTACCGCCGGCTGGTGGAGACCCTGGCCCAGGCCGGCCTACTCAAGGTCATCTGCGGTACGGACACCCTCGGCGTCGGCATCAACGTGCCGATCCGTACCGTGCTCTTCACCGGCCTCTCCAAGTACGACGGGGTGCGTACCCGGCTGCTCAAGGCCCGCGAGTTCCACCAGATCGCCGGCCGCGCCGGGCGGGCCGGCTTCGACACCATCGGCCGGGTCGTGGTGCAGGCCCCCGAGCACGTGATCGAGAACGAGAAGGCACTCGCCAAGGCCGGTGACGATCCGAAGAAGCGCCGCAAGGTGGTGCGGAAGAAGCCGCCGGAGGGCTCGATCGGCTGGGGCCAACCCACCTTCGACCGGCTCGTCGAGGCCGAGCCGGAGCCGCTGACCTCCAGCTTCCAGGTCAGCCACTCGATGCTGCTCAACGTGATCGGCCGTCCCGGTGACGCGTTCGCCGCCATGCGGCACCTGCTCACCGACAACCACGAGGACGCCGCCGCCCAGCGCCGGCACATCCGCCGGGCCATCGCCATCTACCGGGCGCTCAAAGCCGGTGGCGTGGTGGAGGAGCTGCCCGAGCCGGACGAGACCGGTCGGCGGGTACGCCTCACCGTCGACCTCCAGCTCGACTTCGCCCTCAACCAGCCGCTCTCCCCCCTCGCCCTGGCCACCATCGAGCTGCTGGACAGCGAGTCCCCGTCGTACGCCCTGGACGTGCTGAGCGTGATCGAGTCGATCCTCGACGACCCCCGCCAGGTGCTCTCCGCGCAGCAGTTCAAGGCCCGCGGCGAGGCGGTCGCCGCGATGAAGGCCGAGGGCATCGAGTACGAGGCCCGCCTCGAACTGCTCGACGAGGTGACCTGGCCCAAGCCCCTGGCCGAGCTGCTCGGCAACGCGTACGAGATGTACCGGCAGGGGCATCCGTGGGTGGCCGACCACCAGCTCTCGCCCAAGTCGGTGGTCCGCGACATGTACGAGCGGGCGATGACCTTCACCGAGTTCGTGCAGTTCTACTCGCTGACCCGCTCCGAGGGGCTGGTGCTGCGCTACCTCGCGGACGCGTACAAGACGCTGCGGCAGACCGTGCCCGAGGAGGCCAAGACCGAGGAACTGGTCGACCTGATCGAGTGGCTCGGTGAGCTGGTCCGGCAGGTCGACTCCAGCCTGATCGACGAGTGGGAGCGGCTGCGCAACCCCACCGACCTGCCCGAGGTCGCGGCCGTCCTGGACGACCGCCCGGCCGCGGTGACCCGCAACACGCGGGCGTTCCGGGTGCTGGTGCGCAACGCGCTGTTCCGCCGGGTGGAGCTGGCTGCGCTGCGCCGCTGGGACGCACTCGGCGAGTTGGACGCCGACGCCGGCTGGGACGCCGACGCCTGGGCCGACGCACTGGAGCCGTACTTCGAGTCGTACGACGAGATCGGCACCGGGCCGGACGCCCGCGGTCCGGCGCTGCTGATGATCGAGCAGGGCCGGGAGCGGTGGACGGTGCGGCAGATCCTCGACGATCCGGCGGATGACCACGACTGGGGCATCAGCGCCGAGGTCGACCTGGCCGCCTCCGACGAGGCCGGCGCTGCCGTCATCCGGGTCACCGACGTCGGGCAGCTCTAGCGGAGAAAAATCCCTTCTTCAGGGGCCATCCGGAGTGTCCGGGTGGCCCCTTATCTTCCTTGGGCGATGTCAGAGCCGTCGATTAGAATGTGTGTACTAATCGAGCCCCTGAGCTGGGAGGACGCTCGTGACTGCGCCCACCTCCATCCCCCTCACGCCGTACGCAACCCTCCTCGGTTTCACCAGGTACGTCGACCGCACCGGGCCGACGAAGGCCAACTTCGTCGGCGGTCTGCGCCGCCAGCGAGCGAGCCGCTCCGGCTTCAACCCGCACGGGCAGTTCGTCAAGGCGCTCAAGGCCGACATCGCCTTCCACACCGGCGGCACCCACCTGTCCCAGGTCGCCGACCTGGTCAAGCCGCGCTGGCGTCCGCTCTACCAGCACCTGGTGCCTGGCGCGACGGCCTGGCTGCACTCTCTCGGCGAGCCGACCGGCGTCGACCTGGCCCAGACCCGCGACGCCCTGGCCATGCTCGGCGACCTGCCCGTCAAGATCAACCCCCACTTCGGCATCCGGTACGCCGACGGCCACGCCGAGGCGGTACGCCTGCACTTCGACGAGGCCCCGCCGAGCCAGGAGGCGACCCTCGCCACCCTGCACCTGATGGCCCGGCACATGGACGCGGTCCTGCCGCACGCCGAGCCGGTCCTGGTCGACGTCCGGCGCGGAGTCGCCCACCGGACACCCGCCGACGTCAAGCCCGAGCAGGTCGAGCAGTGGCTGGCCGGCGAGGCAGCCGCATTCCGCGCGATCTGGTCCACCGCCGCCTGACCCGACCGCCGGGGATCAGCCGGCGGCGTGGAATGCAGGCAGCTCGCCGACCGGCACCACGTGCGGGTTGTCGGCGGGCCCGATGATCACCCGCAGCGCCGGAAAGCGCTCGGCGAGCAACTGACGGCACGATTCGCAGGGCGTGTGCAGGCTGCGACCCCGGTCCTCGACAGTCACCAGGGTTTCCAGGTCCGCCACGCCCTGCGTCGCGGCGGTCGCGATCACGATCACCTCGGCGCAGGCGCTGGCGCTGCCGTGCACCAGGTTCACGCCGGAGATGACCCGACCGTCGGCGGTCCGGGCCGCTGCGGCGTGGGTGTGCATGGCGCTGCGACAGCGAAGCTTGGCCACTGCGCTGGCCGCCTGCACCAGCGCCCGGTCGGTGTCGCGCATGGTCATATCGCCGCCCCCGTGCTCGCTCCTGGTCGGTGAGCAACGATAGACCGCCGCTGACCGCGCCGATGCACCAAGACCACGTTCCACGGGTAACCCGGAGGCGGGTCGTCGGCGGGCTGCCTATTCTTGGCGACGACATGCAGACTCCACCCAGTTCCGCCGCGCCCGGCAGCGCGACCGACAGCGCACCCACCAGCACGCCCGACGGCACGCCCACCAGCACGCCCGACGGCACCCCGGACAGCGCGCCCGACCGAACCCCCGACAGTGTCCGCGACCTGCATCGCCGCCTGGCGAACCTGATGTTCCGCGACCAGCGCCAGTTGCGGCGGCGGCTCGACGGGCTGCGGCGGCTGCGCGAGCCGCAGCGGCGCGCGGCGGCGCTGGCGGAGATCGCCACGGACATCGCGCGGGCCGAGGCCCGGCTGGAACGACGCCGGGGCGCGGTGCCGACGATCACCTATCCGGCCGTGCTGCCGGTGAGCGAGCGCAAGGACGACATCGCCGCCGCCATCCGCGACCACCAGGTGGTGATCGTGGCCGGCGAGACCGGCTCGGGCAAGACCACCCAGTTGCCGAAGATCTGTCTGGAACTGGGGCGTGGCATCACCGGGCTGATCGGCCACACCCAGCCGCGGCGGCTGGCCGCCCGCACGGTGGCCGACCGGATCGCCGAGGAGCTGGGCACCGAGCTGGGCGACGTGATCGGCTACAAGGTGCGCTTCACCGACCAGGTCAGCGAGCAGAGCCTGGTCAAGCTGATGACCGATGGCATCCTGCTGGCCGAGTTGCAGACCGACCGGATGCTGCGCCAGTACGACACGTTGATCATCGATGAGGCGCACGAGCGCAGCCTCAACATCGACTTCATTCTCGGCTACCTCAAGCAGCTGCTCCCCCGCCGACCCGACCTCAAGGTCATCATCACCTCGGCGACCATCGAGACGGACCGGTTCGCGAAGCACTTCGCCGACGCCGAGGGCGAACCCGCACCTGTCGTCGAGGTCTCCGGGCGGACCTACCCGGTCGAGGTGCGGTACCGGCCGCTTGTCGAGGTGGTCGACACCGACGAGGAGGAGACGGACGAGGAGAACGTCCGCGACCAGATCCAGGCCATCGGCGAGGCGGTCGAGGAGTTGGCCGCCGAGGGCCCCGGCGACATCCTGGTCTTCCTCAGCGGCGAGCGGGAGATCCGGGACACCGCCGACGCGCTGGGCAAGCTGGTGCAGAACCGGCGGTCGCTGCTGGGCACCGAGATCCTGCCGCTGTACGCCCGGCTGAGCGTCGCCGAACAGCACCGGGTCTTCGCCCCGCACTCCGGTCGCCGGGTGGTGCTGGCCACGAACGTCGCGGAGACCTCGTTGACAGTGCCCGGCATCAAGTACGTGGTGGACCCGGGCACGGCCCGGATCTCCCGCTACTCGCAGCGGCTCAAGGTGCAGCGGCTGCCCATCGAACCGGTGTCGCAGGCCAGCGCCAACCAGCGCAAGGGCCGCTGCGGGCGAACCTCGGACGGCATCTGCGTCCGGCTCTACGACGAGCAGGACTTCGAGTCGCGGCCCGAGTTCACCGACCCGGAGATCCTGCGTACCAATCTCGCCTCGGTCATCCTCCAGATGACCGCCATCGGTCTCGGCGACATCGCCGCCTTCCCGTTCATCGAACCGCCGGACCGCCGCAACATCACCGACGGGGTGAACCTGCTGCACGAGCTGGGCGCGCTCGATCCGGCCGAGGCGGACCCGGCGCGGCGGCTCACCCCGCTGGGTCGGCGGCTGGCGCAGCTCCCGGTCGACCCGCGCCTGGCCCGGATGGTCCTCGAAGGTGAGCGCAACGGTTGCGCCACCGAGGTGATGGTGATCGCCGCCGCGCTGTCGATTCAGGATCCGCGGGAGCGGCCGGTGGAGAAGCAGGCCCAGGCCGACCAGGCGCACGCCCGCTTCGCCGACGCCGAGTCGGACTTCGTCGCGTTCCTGAGCCTCTGGCGTTATCTGCGCGAACAGCAGCGAGCCCTCTCCTCCAGTGCGTTCCGCCGGATGTGCAAGGCCGAGTACCTCAACTACCTGCGGGTCCGCGAATGGCAGGACATCGTCAGCCAGTTGCGCCAGGTGCTGCGTACGCCGAACGCGGACGTGCCCGAGGAGATCGACACGCCGAAGGTGCACCAGTCGCTGCTGCCCGGTCTGCTCTCCCACATCGGGCTCAAGGACGCCCAGAAACACGAGTACCTGGGGGCCCGGGGGGCGAAGTTCGCCGTCTTTCCCGGCTCGGCGCTGTTCAAGAAGCCGCCGCGGTGGGTGATGGCGGCCGAGTTGGTGGAGACCTCCCGGCTCTGGGGTCGGGTGAACGGCCGGATCGAGCCGGAGTGGGTCGAACCGCTGGCCCAGCACCTGGTGAAACGCAGCTACAGCGAGCCGCACTGGGAGAAGAAGCAGGCGGCGGTGATGGCGTACGAGAAGGTCACCCTCTACGGCGTACCGCTTGTCACCTCGCGCAAGGTGAACTTCGGCCGGATCGACCCGGTACTGAGCCGCGAGCTGTTCATCAGGCACGCCCTGGTCGAGGGTGACTGGTCCACCCACCACCAGTTCTGGCGGGACAACCAACGGCTGCTGGCCGAGGTGGCGGAGCTGGAGAACCGGGCCCGGCGGCGGGACATCCTGGTGGACGACGAGACGATCTTCCAGTTCTACGACGAGCGGATCCCCGCCGAGGTGGTCTCCGGGCGGCACTTCGACACCTGGTGGAAGAAGACCCGCCGGGAACGGCCGGAGCTGCTCACCTTCACCCGGGAGCTGCTCGTCAACTCCGGTCGGGGTGGGGTGGACGACACCGACTACCCGGACCAGTGGCGGGCCGACGGGGTGGCGCTGCCGTTGACGTATACCTTCGAGCCCGGCACCCCGGCCGACGGGGTGACAGTCGACATCCCGCTGCCGCTGCTCAACCAGGTGCTGGCGGAGAGCTTCGACTGGCAGGTGCCCGGGTTGCGCGAGGACCTGGTGGTCGCGTTGATCCGCTCGCTGCCCAAGCCGGTGCGGCGCAATTTCGTGCCGGTGCCCGACTTCGCCCGCGCCGCCCTGGCGGCGATCACTCCGGGCGAGGAACCGCTGCTGGACGCGCTGACCCGGCAGCTACGCCGGATGACCGGGGTTACCGTGCCCCGCGACGCCTGGGACCTGGACAAGCTGCCGCCGCATCTGCGGGTCACCTTCCGGGTCCTCGGCGACGACGACAAACCGGTCGCCGAGGGCAAGGACCTGCCGGCCCTGCAACGCCGACTCAAGGCCGAGGTACGCCAGGTGGTGGCCGCCGCCGCGCCGGACCTGGCCCGCACCGGCCTGACCGGCTGGGACATCGGCGCCCTGCCGCGCACCATCGAGCAGGTTCGCGCCGGATACCAGGTCACCGCGTACCCGGCGCTGGTCGACGAGGGCACCGCCGTCGGGGTGAAGGTGTTCGACTCCCCCGCCGAGCAGGAGGCCGCACACTGGGCGGGCACTCGGCGACTGCTGCGACTGACCGTGCCGTCGCCGGCCAAGTTCCTTCAGGGGCGGCTGAGCAACGAGGCAAAGCTGGCGTTGTCGCGCAACCCGCACGGCGGGGTGCAGGCGTTGATCGAGGACACCGCCGGCGCGGCGATCGACAAGCTCATCGCCGACGCGGGCGGCCCGGCCTGGGACGCCGAGGGCTTCGCCGCGCTGCGGGACGCGGTCCGCGCCGACCTGGTGGACACCGTGGTGGTGGTGATGGACCGGGTCCGGGCGGTGCTCGCCGCCGCGTACGCCGTGCAGCAACGGCTGGGCGCGACGAAGAACCTGGCCGTGGTGGCCGCCCTCGCCGACATCCGCAACCAGCTCACCGGCCTGGTGCACGCCGGGTTCATCACCGAGACGGGGTACGCCCGCCTGCCCGACCTGCTGCGCTACCTGACCGCGATCGAGCGGCGACTGGACCGGCTGCCCGGCAATCCGGCCCGGGACAAGTCTCAGCAGGACCGTGTCGCGACGGTCCAGCGGGAGTACGACGAGATGCTCGCCGCACTGCCGCCGGCCCGCCGCAACTCCGCCGCCGTACGCCAGATCCGCTGGATGATCGAGGAGCTGCGGGTGAACGTTTTCGCCCAGGCGTTGGGCACCCCGTACCCGGTCTCCGAGCAGCGCATCTACCGCGCGATGGACGACGCCGAATCCCCGTGACCGCGCCCCGCCTCCGCCACGATCTTGCAGTTTGTGTCCCCGATTTGACCCTTTCTATGGCGTTTCGGCGCGACCGAAAGTGCAAGATCGCGGCAAGCGGGGGTGGGGTCATAGCTGTCTCTTATACAGATCTGACGCTGCCGACGATAAGGCTCGTGTAGA
>NZ_POTX01000225.1 GCF_003236305.1 Micromonospora endophytica
GTCGTGCAGGTGGCTGCGCTGGACGGCGCGGCTGATGTCGCTGGGGGAGATGATGCCGACCAGGCGGCCCTCGGTCACCACCAGGGCGCGGCCGTCGGCGCAGTCGTTGAGGCGGGGGAGCAGGGCGGTGAGCTGCTCGTCGGGGAAGGTGAGCACCAGGTCGTCGGCGCGGCAGGCCACCGCCTCCAGGGTGGTGCTGGCCCGCTGGTCGCTGGGGACGCCGCGTACCCGGTCGAGGGTGACCAGGCCGACCGGCCGCCCATCCTCGGTCAGTGGCAGCGCGGTGTGCCGGTACGCGAAAAGGTAGTTGTCCACGAAATCGGCCACCGTCAGCTCGCCCGATGCGGTCTGCGGCTGCGGGGTCATCACGTCGGCGACCCGCAGCCCGCGCAGCGCGCTGCCCACCCGGGCCTGCCGCTCCTCAAGGGTGGCGGCGCCGATCAGGAACCAGCCGATAAGCGCCAGCCAGAGTCCACCGACGCCGGCGCCGGTGAGGAACCGCCACAACCCGAACCCGATCAGCGCCACGCCGAACACCCAGCCGGCCCGGGCCGCCACCACCGTGGCCCGGGTCCGGTCCCCGGTCGCCTTCCACACCGCCGCACGGAGCAGCCGGCCACCGTCAAGCGGTGCCGCCGGCAGAATGTTGAAGACCGCCAGCAGCAGGTTGATGCCGGCGAGCCAGGCCATCGCGCCCAGCCACAAGCCCTGCACCCCGGCGAAGCTGAGCAGCATCGCGAGCGCCCCGAAGAAGGCACCGATGATCAGGCTGACCAGCGGGCCGACCCCCGCGATCCGCAGCTCCGCCCCTGGCGTCCGGGCCTCGCCGCGCAGCTGGGCCACCCCGCCGAAGAGCCACAGCGTGATCCCCTCGACCCCCAGCCCGTTGCGCTTCGCCACCACCGCGTGGGACACCTCGTGGGCGAGCAGCCCCAGGAAGAAGACCACCGCCGCGGCCAGCCCGGCGAAGAGGTACGCCACCCCGGACCGTCCCGGATACGACTGTGGAAACAGATTGGCCGACAGCCCCCACCAGATCAGCCCGAAAATGACCAGGACGCTCCAGTTGACCCCGACCGGTACGCCCGCGACCCGGCCGAGCCGGAAACTCGCCCTCATGCCTCGGTGATACCCCGCGAACGTGCTCCCATGCCAGCGGCAGTAATCACCTGCATGCCGTGTCACGCGGCCTGTCCTGGCGACGATCCAGGACAGGCCGCGTGGGTAATCGGCCGGTCAGCTGCCGGTGCCACCCCGTCCGCCGCCCGGACCGAAACCACCCGCCGGTGCGGTGCCGGCGGTGACCGTCGCGATCACCGCCGCCGATCCGAGGCTGCCCGACTCGGCGAGACCGCCGGTGCTCGCCCCGCTGGCGGTGCCCCCGGCGAAGATCCGGTACTCGGCTCCGCTGCTGATCGTGCTGGCCGAGTAGACCAGGTTCTGCAGCGTCTTCTGCGCGACGAAGGTGACCAGCACGGTGCCGTCGGAGTCCACCACCTGCACCGTGGTGCCTGCCTCGATCGACTCGTCGAACGTCGCGGAGAGCCAACCCTGGGCCGACTCCGTGTCGGGTGCGACGGCCATCCCCGCGCTGCCGGCGGCGATCAGCACGCCACCGCTGACCTGGAAGCTGCCATTGACGTCCAGCGCGCCGTTCATGTTCTGGGTGGGGCCGTTCACCACCACGGTGCCGCCGCTGATGGTGGCGGTGCCGTTGGAGTCGAAGCCATCGCCGTCCGCGTTGATGATCAGGGTGCCGCCGGTGATGGTCAGTGAGTAGTCACCAGCCGCCTCACCACCGCCGCCCGGTCCGCCCATTCCACCGGGGCCACCGCCGCCCGGTCCGCCCATCGCGCCGGCCTCGCCGTTCGGCTCCATCGCGTCGGGGCCGCCCCCGTCGCCGGGCTCGCCCGTCGGGCGAGTGCCGCCTTGCGCAGCAGCCTCGCCGGTCCCAGCAGGGGCGTCCGCACCAGCGCCGGCGGCTTCCTGACCGGTGCTGGTGTCGGTCGTGCCGCCGGTCGCGTTGACGCCGTCGTCGCTGGCGACGATGGTGATCTGGCCACCGTTGATCGTGATGTGTGCGGCTTCGAGCCCCTCGTACGACGCGGTGACCGCCACTGTGCCGTCGTCGATCAGCAGGGCCGAGTCAGCGTGCACCGCGTCGTCGCTGCTGGCCAGGGTCAACGTCGCGCCGCCGAGCCGGATCGCGCCGTTGCTGTGCACCGCGTCGTCGGCGGCGTCGATCTGGATGTCGCCGCCCTCCAGCACAGTCAGCACTGCCGACTTGAGTCCCTTGGTCGACGTGTCGTCGGTCGGGTCGCCCGTGGTGCCGCCGCCCGTGGTGACCGCCAGCGAGCCGCCGCTGACCAGCAGGTCGGTGGCGACGTCGACGCCGTCGCCACCCGCGGTGACGGTGCTGGTGCCCGCCGTGACCAGCAGGTAGCCGGCGTCGGTGTCCGTGTCGTTGTCGGCCTTCAACCCGTCACCGCCGGAGGTGACGGTGATTGTCCCGCCATTCACCACCAGGTAGTCCTTGCCCCGGATCCCGTCGTCGACCGCCTGCACCGTGATCGTGCCGGACTCGATCACCAGGCCGTCCTTGCTGGTGATGCCGTCGTTGCCGTTGCCCTGCACGGTCAACGCGCCGCCGCCGGTGAGGGTCAGGTCCGCGGAGCTGAACAGCGCGGCGTTGACCTCCGCGTCGTCGGCGTACGAGTTGGTGTCGCTGAGCGTGTTCGTGCTGCCGTCGGCGAGGATGACGGTCAGGGTGTCCGCCTCGGTGGCGGCGATCGCGGCCCCCGAGGAACTGGAGATCTCGACCCCGTCGAGGACGAGCTTGACGTTGCCGTCCGGCGCGTTCACCAGGACCTGCCCATCGGTGAGCTCACCACTGAGGCGGTAGGTGCCGGCGGCGGTGATGGTGACCGTCGACCCGGCGACTGTCACCCCGTCGCCGCTGGCGCTGGCCGAGGAGCCGCTCAGCGTGATCGCGACCGCCGATGCCTCGTCCCAACTGGCGGCGTCGTCCTTGGCGTGGTCGGCCTTGTTCGCCGCCATCGCCTCGGCGACGGTGACGGAAGCGTCAGCGGCGGCGACCACTCCCACAGCCATGGTTCCGGTGCTGCTCTCGTCTCTGGTGCAGCCGGTGAGCATCGCCGCGGCGAGCACCGCGGCGGTGGCGGCAGCGGTCAGCGTCTTTCGGATTCTCATTTCAACTCCCGTGGATCGGGGTGGTCGGGAACAGGCGACGTAGCGCGGGCTGCCAGCGGTTGGCAGGTAGCTCGGGCCGCAGCACGGCGAGCCCTGTCGCGTACTTGGAAATCACGCAGGGACGATGGCCGGCCGACCAGAGCAGTCGATCCACGGCGGAGGTGCCGCCGGGCGACTTGGTCTCCACGACGGCCCGGTGCGGCACGCGCAGCCCGGTACCGTCCGGCAGCGTCCAGCCGAGGTCGACATCGATCGTCACCCGGCTGCCGGCCGCCGGCAGGAACAGGGTCGTACGGCGGTAGGTGGTGCTCAGCACCGGGCGGAGCGGTAGGCCGGTGGTGCGGAAGCCGGCGTCGGCGAGTACCGCGTCGACATGCGTACGGATCTCGCCGGCCAGGCCCGCGCGGGAGCCCGCAGCCCACTGGGCGGTGTCCGCGCACGGCAGTTGGTGCTTGATGGTGATGCCCCGCCGCCCCCGGGTCTTGACCTCGACGACGTGCCGGTCGGAGTCCAGGTAGCTGCGCAACCGCACCTTGTAGCGGTGTCGGCGACGCCGGGCTGCGGCGTGGAAGCTACCCAGGTCCGGAGTGTCGAAGTAGACCGACTGGTAGCTGAACTGGCGCTGCCCGTCGATCTGGAGCACCTCGGCCCGGCCCGTCAGCGGGCCCAGCAGGGTCGGCAGGTCGGCCACGGGTGGCAGGTACTTGCGATCTACCCGGGTGAGCAGCGCGGCCTGCCCGATGAGACGGTCCAGTCCGATCGGCGGCAGCCGGTCGACAAACGTGTTGGCGCAGGTCGGCATGCCGGCGACGGGCCGGGTGTCCAGGAGGTTCATCCCGCCACCCGGTCCAACTGCTGTCCGGCTCGGGGCATCACGTACCGGACGTCCACCAGCGTCGTGTCGTTGACCAGATCGACCCGTTTGACGGTCAACTGGGCGACCCGAGCGCCGAGCAACTCTGTCAGCCGGGACCGCAGGGCCTGCTCGTCGGTGTGTGCCGAGTCCAACTGGATGGTCTGCTGCCGGTAGCGGTGGAACAACCGGGGATGGTCACCGACCACGAGCGCACCGATGATCAACACCATCAGGCCGCCGGTGAGCAGACTCGGCCCGGAACTCAGCCCGCCCAGCAGCCCGAGGGCGAGAGCGGCGAAGTAGTACGCCACCTCGTGCTGGGCTATCTCGTCCGACCGCAGCCGGATGATCGACAGTACGCCGAACAGCCCCAGCCCGAGCCCCACGCCCACCGTCGAGGTGCCGAGCACCATGGCGACCGCCAGCACCCCGACGTTCACCCCCAGGAAGGCGACGACCAGGTCGCGCCGATGATGTCGAGGAAAGTACAGGGCAAAGGTGAGTACACCGATGGCGACGAGGTCGATCAGGACGACGAGTAGCTGCTCCACGGGACATCCTTCAGCCGGAGTTCTTGTCCCGTTCATTGAGTCGCACACCACTATGCGGCTCCGTTGATCGACCTGTGCGCCCGATGTGAATCTCCCTGGCGCCCTGGCCGAGCGGGGGTGTTGTCGCACCATCCGGTGCCGGAGACTGTGCACTGTGCAGTGTCGCGACGGTGACCGGCGGCAGCGCGTGAAGGAGTCGGTGAAGGGGTGAGGACGCGCCGCACGGGGACCCGGACCACTGGCTTGAGGATCTGGACGGCGTTCAGGCCGCCGGCTGGGTAGCGGAACGCAACGCGGAAACCGTCGCCGCGTTGACCTGCGGCCCGACGTTCGCCGCGCGGCAGGCCGAGATCCGGCAGATCCTTGACGCCGACGACCGCATCCCCTATCCGGGCTGGCGCGGGGACCACTTCTACTACAACTTCTGGCAGGACGCGGCGCATCCGCGCGGGCTCTGGCGGCGAACGACGCTCGACAAGTACCGCCGGGCCGCGCCGGAGTGGGACATCCTGCTCGACGTCGACGCGCTGGCCGAGCAGGAGGGCGAGAACTGGGTCTGGGGCGGTGAGACGACGCTGCCGCCGGAGCACCGCCGCTGCCTGGTCAGCCTCTCCCGGGGCGGCGCGGACGCGGTGGTGGTGCGCGAGTACGACCTGGGCGACCGGGCCTTCGTGGCGGACGGATTCACCGTCACCGAGGCCAAGACCGATGTCGGCTGGATCGACGCGGACCACATCTACGTCGGCACCGAACTCGGGCCGGGGTCGTTGACCGACTCCGGCTATCCCCGGCAGGTGCGGCGGTGGCGACGGGGTACGCCACTGGCCGAGGCCGAGGTCGTCTACGCGGCGTCCCACCAGGATGTCGGCGCGGACGGCTGGCACGACCCGACGCCCGGCTTCGCACGTGACTTCGTCGGTCGCAGCCTGGACTTCTACCGCTCGGAGCACTTCCTGCTGACCGCAGCGGGCGAACAGGTGCGGATCCCGGTGCCCGAGGACGCCGGATGGGACGTACACCGGGAGTGGCTGGTGGTCCGGCCGCGTAGCCCGTGGACGGTGGGGAAGTCGACCTACCCGGCCGGCACGCTTCGCGGCGGTGGCGACCGACCTGGTGACCCGGGGCATCACCACGCCGGGGCAGTTGGGCATCGAGGGCGGCAGCAACGGCGGCCTGCTGATGGGGGTGATGCTGACCCGCTACCCGTCGCTGGTCGGCGCCGTCGTCGCGCGCGTCCCACTGCTGGACATGCGGCGCTACCACCGGCTGCTGGCCGGCGCCTCCTGGATGGCCGAGTACGGCGACCCGGACGTGCCCGAGGACTGGGCTTATCTGCGGAACTACTCGCCCTACCACAACGTCCGCGAAGATGTCCGCTACCCGCCGGTCCTGTTCGTCACCTCCACCCGCGACGACCGGGTGCACCCCGGCCACGCCCGCAAGATGACCGCCCTGCTTCGCGAACACGGCCACGATGTCACCTACTACGAGAACGTCGAGGGCGGGCACGGCGCGGCAGCCAACAACGAGCAGTTGGCATTCATCGGGGCGCTGGCGCTGGAGTTCCTCTGGCAGAGGCTGGCACCCACCCCGGATGCGCCGCCCGCCCACCGCACTCCCCACGATCGTTGACGTCGGAGCGACTCGACACGCCGAGAAAAAGGCAGCCAGAACGTCAACGATCACCACTCGCCATGCCCGAGGGGCCGGCCACCTGCTCGGCCGCGAGCGTTCCTCCCGCGCGATCGTCGTCAGTGTGTTGGCCTGACCACCATGAAGTCATAGTTGTCACGGCCGACCTTCCGGTCGAGGGTACGCATGACACGGTCGGGGTTGTCGTGCGGACCTTCGAAGCCGAGGTCGCGTGCGTAGTCCACCGCTCCGAAGACCAAGTGCCGGGCGAGGTCGACGGGTGCCTGCAGGGGGGACTGTCGTAGGCGGAGAAAAACTCCGCCACGGTGCCGTTCAGGTTCGTACGATATCGACCCCACGCACCAGCGGGGTGACCACCGCACGCGTCACGCCCAACTCCCGGGCGATCTGCTTCGGCGTCTTCCCGGCGGCTCGCAGCGCCTGCGCCCGCTCCTTCAACTCCTTCGATTCCACCGAGCCATCTTCGTGCCGGTGCACTGAGCGTCAAGATCATCCGACACGCGGCAGGCGGCATGTCCAACCCGGAGGGAGCCGTCATCGATCAGGAATCGCCGACAACCATCGGCCTCGACGTAGATCACCCCGGTGGGCACGTGTAGCACGGCGAAGCGCCGGGCTGGCGTCCGGCAGTCGTAGGGCCGCCACCAGCGCGGTCACCTCGTCGGCCCGTTGTGGTTCGACCGGCCGGTCAGGTCGCGGTGTGTCGGTGGGGACCGAAACCGCCGATCAGGTACGCCCGGCCGGGGCCGTCCCGGTGCAGCCGGCCACCAAGAGCACAAGGCCGAAAAGTACCGCTGCTGCCCGTCCGCCCATCGCAACGCCAGGCATCTGGAAGAGCTGCTCCGCGTAGGTCTTTGTCTGCAGCAGCCCGGGGTGGTACTGCCGGATGCTGGCAGCTGCCTCTTCGAGTCCGATGTAGAGCTGGGTCCAGCGGGGTAGGCCGGAGTCGATGTAGTCGTGCCACCAGTTCTTGTTCTCGCGGGTGGCGGCGGTCATCGCCAGCAGCAGATCGGTGTCTTCAGCGGACGCGCCGTAGCGGTTGAGCATCTCCTTGACACCGCGTCGACCCGGTGCGCCAGCACGTCGAGCAACTCGCTGCCGGGCTGCCCGGGGCACGGCTGTTCGTGCTGGCCGCCGCGCCGGACGTGCCGCTGCTGACCGACCTGCTGCGGCTGGCGCACGCCCTCGACCTGGCCGCCGTGCTGACCTACTGCGACCACCGGCTCGACGCGGGCGACCCGTTGAAGATCCAGGGGGAGCAGTGGGATGTCCGGGTGCTCGCCCGGGACGCGCAGGTCGGGGCGGTTCCGCCGGGTTACGGCAGCGTCGAGGCGGCCGTCGGGCGCTGCGTCGAGCACCTCGACAGTCACCTGCTCGCCGCCGTGCCCCGGGAACCGGACCAGCCGGTGGTGACGGCGTTCGACCGTACGGGGTGCCGGCTCTGGCTGACCGACGACGGCCTCCAGCCACTCGCCCAGGCCGCCACGCTCGACGCCGCCGTTTCGGCCCTGCGGCTGTGATTCGATCGCCGGGCACCCGCCGAGCTGGGCGGGCGGCTCCACTCCGGCGGATCGTCCAGGTCCTGGCTAGATGGCGACGGTGAGGGCGTGGAGGAGCCGCCAGAGCAGCACGCCTGCCGCAGCGGCCAGGATGGACGTGGTGACGAACAGGGGCCAGGACTTCGGGGCTCGGCGGAGGGCGAGCAGAAGGGGCAGGCCGGCGGTGGACAGGAGCACGCCCGTCGCGGCGGAGAGGATCTGGCCCAGGAAGAAGGCGTCGAGCGCGCCCCAGACCCGGACACCCAGCAGGAACTCCAGCCCCTGTCCGGCGAAGAGGCCGAGCGCGACCCCGGCCGCGATGGAGGCGGGGACGCGGCTGCCACGGCGTACGACCGCGCCCAGATGGCCCAGGACGATGCCGGCGGCTACCGACGCGGCCAGCCAGAACGCGGCGGCCCGGCCGACCGAGGCCAGGCCGACCAGCGCGGAGGAGCTGCCGTCTTCGAGTTCGCCGAGCCGCCAGCGCCGGCCGTGGGCGACGATCAGGCCGTAGTAGACGGTGGTCGCGACGAGCAGGAGCACGGTGGCGCTGACCGGGGCCGCCGCGTGCCGGCGGGCGCGCCCGACTGTGGCGCGGTCGGTTACGGCGCGCCCGACTGTGGCGCGGTCGGTTACGGCGCGCCCGACCGCGGCGCGGTCGGAGGTGGCGCGGCTGGCGGTGTGGTAGCCCGCCAGCAGGGCTGCTCCGCCCCAGGCGAAGCCGGTGCTGGTCAGGGTCAGGATGATCGTGCCCGCGACGCCCGGCAACTCGTCACCGACGAAGGCGAACAGGCCGAGCAGTCCGCCGGCCACGAGCACCGGCGTCCATGCCACCTCGCGGAGAACGATGCCCGTTCCACCTTGCGGCACCGTAGCCGAGGTGGTCATGGTGCCCTCCCTGCCCGCGCGTTCAGCGCTCAGCATGCCACTGTGGATCGCGGCGTGGGTCAGGCGGTCGGAGGCGGGGTGGGCAGCTCGTCGACGACCACCACCGGGGTGCCCGGGGGGACCTCCGCCAGCAGAAGCCGCTGGCCGCTGCTGGTCAGTCGGATGCAACCGTTGGTGGTGGACTGACCCAGCTCACCGTCGTGATACCAGGTGTGGATGCCGATGTGCGCGCCACGCAGGCTGGCGGGCACGGCCTCGGGGTCGTCGGGCACCGCGCCGAGGGCGTAGATGTCCACGCCGCCGTAGACCGGCTCAGGGGGCGGGGTGCGGCCCAGGATGAAGGTCCGGCCGAGCGGGGTCTCCTGACCGGGCTGGCCCAGGCTCAGCCGCCAGCTGCGTTTCGCCTCGCCGTCGTGGTACCAGGTGAGCCGGTACGGCACCCGCTCCACCACGATCTGGTCGCGTAGCGCGACGGTACGGAAACCGCCGGGCGGCAGCCAGGCCAGTCTGCGGTTGGCCGAGGGCAGCAGCACCGCCGTCCAGCCGCGCTCACGGCGGGCGATGGGCACGGTCAGCTCGACGCCACGGATGGTCGGCATCAGGAAGGCCAGCGGCCGTCCGCCGGGGGCGTCGTAGGCGGCGAGCCGGCGGGCGGGGCGTACTCCTTCGGTCAGCGGAGTGGTGTCCAGGGTGTCCGGGTCGGCGGGGAAGCCGGCGGGCGCCGGGTCGTAGTCGATCTCCGGCAGCCAGTCCGGCGCGGGCGCCGCAGCCGGCCCGTCGCCGGCTTCCGGACTGTGGGACGCCGGCATCTCACTGATGGGCCGCGACACCCCGTCGTCCGGCCGCACCGTCGGCGTTGTCTCAGGTGCCAGAGTCAACGCCCACCCGCCGTACGCCGCACCCCCCACCAGAACAGCCA
>NZ_POTX01000226.1 GCF_003236305.1 Micromonospora endophytica
GGCGGGGGGCGGCGGGTGGTCGGTTCGGGAGCCGCGCGCGTGGTGGACATGGGCACACTCCAGTGGGACGGGCGGAGGCGGCGCGGGCTGCCAGCTGCCCGCGCCGCCCCTGGCTCGGGCTACTTGCTTGCCTTCTCGGCTTCCTTGATCGCCTCGGCCCACGCCGCGTCCGACTTGAGCGTGCCGTTCTGCACCCGGTTGATCACGTTCTCCACCGCCACCCGGGTCGGGCCGTGCTTCCGGCCGAGGTACTGCGGCGTCAGGGCCTGCGCCATCTTCGGGAAGATCTGCCCGACCGGCGCGGAGCTGAAGAACTCGTTCTTGAACTCGGTGATCGCGGGATCGGTGTAGAGGCCCGGCTGTGACGGCAGGTTGCCGACCGTCTTGAAGACCTCGATCTGCTGCTCCGGCTGGATCAGCCACTCCAGGAACTTGTACGCCTCGTCGACGTTCTTGCCCTGCTTGGGAACGGTGAGGAAGGAGCCGCCCCAGTTGCCACCGCCACCGGGCACGGCGGCGATGTCCCACTTGCCCTTGGTGCCGGGTGCGGTGTTCTGAATGTGTCCGAGCATCCACGCCGGGCAGGCGAGCACCGCGAACGCGCCGCTGGTGAAGCCCTTGTCCCAGTCGGCCTGGAAGCTGGTGAGGTTGGCGGAGATGCCGGCGTCGACGGCCTTCACCGCGTAGTCGAAGGCGACCCTGGGGCCACCCTCCATCTGCAACTGCTCCTCGGGGTTGTAGAAGCCGACCGGCTGCTGGCCGAGGACGGGGTTGAACAGGTTGGTGCCGTTGTCGATGAACTTCTTCTTCGACTTGGCGGTGTAGTCCTGGCCGACCCGGATGAAGTCGTCCCAGGTGGGCCAGAGCGCGGAGACCTCGTCCCGCTCGGTGGGCAGACCGGCAGCCTCGAACAGGTCGGTGCGGTAGCACATGGCCAGGCCACCGACGTCGGTGCCGAGGCCGATCTGGGTGTTGCCGTCGGGCGAGAGCGACTGCTGCCACTTCCACGGCAGGTAGTTGCTCTCGTACTTGCCGGCGCCCTGGTCGAGCAGGTTGACGAACTTGTCCGCCTGGCTGCGGAACTGGACGATGAAGCCCTCGTCGATGGCGGCGATGTCAGGCGCGCCCGAGCCGGCGATCAGCTTCTTCTGGAGATCCTCGTGCTGGGCGTTGAACTCGCCCGAGTTGAGGGCGATCTTGACGTTGGTGTGCTCCGCCTCGTACTTCGCCTTCAATTCCTGGAGGCCGAAGTCGCCCCAGAAGCTGATCGTCAGATTGACGTCGCCGTCACCACCGGAGCCGCCCTGGGTGCTGCGCCCGCTGCACGCCACCACCAGGGATCCGACCGTCAGACCTACGGCTGCGACCCGCAGCCAACGAGGGGTAGACCGTCTCATGACCCATCCTCCGAGACCTCGTGGGAACGCTCCCTAGATCGAGAGACGTCGACTGAACCGGATAAGTGAGGCCACCGTACGGGCGCGCTCCCACAGTGTCAACGGCGGGTTAACAAAGTGGCTGACACGTAACCTGACACGGTGGATGCCGACGTGAAAACGCCTGTCACACCGCTTTTCGACGCAGCCTGGGACGCCCGTGCGGACGGCACGGAATCGACAGCTCCGACGCCCGTAGACTGAACCGCGCAAGCTGCGCCAAGGCAGGTTCAGGAGGACGTACGCGGGTGAAGCGACCCACGATCGCGGATGTCGCCCGGCGGGCGGGAGTTTCCAAGGGCGCGGTGTCATACGCGCTCAACGGCCAACCCGGCGTCTCCGAGGCGACCCGGCAACGCATCCTCGCCATCGCCGCCGAGATCGGGTTCAGCCCGAGCAGCGCGGCCCGGGCACTCTCCGGCGCGACCGCCCGGGCGATCGGGCTGATCCTCGCCCGGCCGGCCCGCACCCTCGGCATCGAGCCGTTCTTCATGGAGCTGATCAGTGGCGTGGAGGCGGAACTCTCCGCCCGCTCGTACGCGCTGACCCTTCAGGTGGTGGCCGACCAGGACGCCGAGATCGAGGTCTACCGGCGCTGGTGGGGAGAGCGACGGGTCGACGGCGTGCTCGTCTGCGACCTGCGCACCGGTGACCGGCGGGTGCCCGTACTCGAAGAACTGGGCCTGCCCGCCGTGGTGATCGGCGGTCCGGCGGGCGCCGGCGGCCTGCCGCACGTCTGGTCGGACGAGGCGGCGGCGCTCGCGGAGACCGTGGAGTATCTCTACGCCCTGGGGCATCGGCGGATCGCCCGGGTCGCCGGCCTGCCCGACCTGCTGCACACCGCGCTCCGGAGCCGGGCCTTCACCGAGGTGGGTCAGCGCCTCGGGCTGACCGAGGCGGTCACCGTCTCCTCCGACTACACAGGCGAGGAGGGCGCGCGGGTGACCCGTCGGTTGCTCAGCTCGCGGCTGCGCCCCACCGCGCTGATCTACGACAACGACGTGATGGCGATCGCCGGACTTTCCGTCGCCCAGGAGATGGGGATCACCGTGCCGGCCGATCTGTCCATCGTGGCCTGGGACGACTCGCCGCTGTGCCGGTTGGTGCATCCGCCGCTCACCGCGCTCGGTCGGGACATCCCGGCCTACGGCGGGCACGCCGCCGCCCAGTTGTTACAGGTGATCGAGGGTGCCGAGGCGGCCGGGCTGGAGGACGAGCAGGCGCACCTGACCCCGCGCGGCAGCACCGGCCCGCCACCGAGCCAACACTGAACCGGTTAAGTGAACATTCATCCTCACCGTGACGTGGTGGGAAACTCCTCAAAATACGCCTCGACCCGTTCCGCGGTCGCCGGCCGGGCCAGCTCGTACCCCTGGCCGTAGCGGCACCCGGCCCGCAGCGCCCCCTCGACCTGATGGGCCGATTCCAGCTCCTCGGCCACCACCTCCAGCCCGATCCGGTCGGCGACGGTCACCACCACGTCCAGCAGCGGCCGGTGCCCCGCGTCACGCGCCACGGTCAGCTCCGGCCCCACCTTCAGCAGATCGATGGGCAGTCGCCGCAGTTGGGCCAGGGAGGCGTGCTCGGCACGGAAGTCGTCGAGGGCGGTCCGGATGCCCATCGACCGCAGCCCGGCCAGCCGCGCCACCACCGTCGGCAACTCGGCACCCACCCGCGGCTCGGAGACCTCCACCACCAACTGGTCCGTGCCGATGCCGTACGCGTCGAGCACCGCCACCGTCCGGGGCACGAAATCCGGTGAGGTCAGTTCGCGTACCGAGGCGTTCACCGCCATCCACAGTCGCCGGCCGCCGGTCGACCAGTCCGCCAACTGCCGGCACGCCCGGTCCAGCACCCACGTGCCCAGCTCGCCCACGATGTCGAGATCCTCGGCGACCGGCAGCAGCTCCGCCGGGAACACCGTGCCGAGCACCGGGCTGCGCCAGCGCAGCAACGCCTCGGTGCCGACCGGCCACCGGTCGGCGAGCCCGAGCACCGGCTGGTAGACCAGGTCCAGCTCACCCCGGGCGACCGCGCCGGGCAGTTCCCGCTCCAGTTCCAGCCGGCGGACCAGCTGTTCCTCCAGGTACGCGTCGTACCACTCGACCCGGTCCCGGCCGAGCTGGGCGGCGCGCCGCCGGGCCAGGTCGGCCTGCCGCAACACGTCCTCGGGCGGGCCGGGGTTGAGTTCGGCGAGCCCCACGCTGGCCCGCGACCGCAGCACCGCCCCGGACACCTCGTAGGGCCGGTCCAGGACGGTGAGCAGTCGCGCTCCCAGCGCGTAGGCGAGCACCGGCCCGGCCGTCGTGATCACCGCGAGGCCGCTACCGGCCAGGTCGAACACCTCGTCACCCTCGGCCACCAGGGCCCGGGTCCGGCGGACCGCCTCGGCCGTCACGTCGTCGCGCGCCGCCACCCCGGGCAGCTCGGTCAGGTGCAGGTCGACCACGAGCAGGGCACCGGTCACCGGCGTCGGCCGCGCCGCCAACGCCCACAACAACGCGGCCCGGCCGGCGGGCACCGGCCGCACCACTGCGCCAGCCTGATCAGACGGTGACGTCTCCTGTGCAGCGGCAGGTGGCATCGCCTGCGGCGGTGCCGCGGGCTCGGGCGTTGGCGCAGCGGGCTCGGGTGGTGAGTGCCGTTCCGCGTCGCCGCTGAGCAGTTCCCGGACCACCAGCGGGACCACCGCGGCAAGCGCCAGCGACACCGCGACGCGGTCGAGCAGCAGACCGGCCTGCAACTGATGGACGGTGGCGACCACCACCCCGGCCGCCGGCACCAGCGTCCGCGGCCAGATCAGGGTGGCCGCCCGTGGCGGGTCGCCAGCCGCCTGTGCCACGTGCCGCATCCCGTCGGCGATCAGCAGCACGCCCACCACCAGCGCAGGCACCGCCAACAGCGCGGCTAGGCCGGCGGTGGGGCCGGCCGGTAGCGCGGCCAGCCACACCAGGGCGATCATGGTCAGCGCCGCACCGACCCGGCACCGGGCGGCACCGGTGTGGCGGTGCGCCCCGGTCAGCACGGTCAGCACGTCACCCGCGAGCAGCCCGATGCCCACCGCAGCGGCCAGCCGCCCCGCCGCCGGCACACCGGCGTACGGCAGGAGCAGCCAGGCGACGAACACCAGACACAACCCGGCCACCGCGCCGTCGAGCAGTCGGCGTAGCCGTACCGGGGTCGGTGGACGCGGCCGGCGCGGCAGGCTGAACAGGCCGGCACCCAGCAGGACGGTGGTGCCGGCGAGCCCGGTGGCGGCCACCGCCGGGCGGTAGCCCGGCGAGGCCAGCGGCAACACCGCAGCGGTCAGGCCGGCGGTCACCACCGCGGCGTGCAGCAGTGCGGCGGCCCGGCGGGGTCGGGCGGCCCGACGACGGGCCAGCCGACCGCCCGTGAGGTTGGTGAACTGCGCGTCGGGGTCGATGGCGAGGCGGGACAGGCGGACGCCGGCCAGTGTCGAACCGGCGGCACCGGCGAGTGCCACCACGGCCAGCGCGGGCATCGGGCCGGTCGTGCCGATGGCGACCAGCACGGCGACCACCGCGAGGACACAGGCTTCCGGCAGGGCGGGATGGCGGGCAGAGCGGCGGAGCCAACGGTGGGCGGTGGCGCGGAGCGCGGCGGGGAGGAGCACGGCGTTCGCCTTCGTGAGGGGGACACGGGGGCGGTGCGGCGGTGCGCGGACGGCGAACAAGGTAGTTCGCCGCCCACCATCCGTGAACGAGCCAATCCGCAAAGAGTGACGACTCCTGGACAGTGAGTCAGATCACGCTGGACATCGCCTGTGGTGGCCGGGTACGGCCCGGCGCGACCCGGATGGGATCATCGACTGATGGCCCGCTCCGACACCGTGCGATTCCGGCACCACCAGGCCATCCTGGTCGCGGCGATCGTCGCCACCCTCGGCACCCTGCCGTTGGCCAGTGCCCGCGCGTACCTGCTGCCGATCCTGCTCGTGCCACTGACGGTGGCGGCCTGGTCCTGGCGTACCGGCACCGACGCGGACGCCCACGGGCTGCGCCTGCGTGCGCTGGTCGGCCAGCGCCGCGTCCCCTGGGACCGGGTGACCGAGCTGGGCACCGATCCGCGCGGGCGGGCGGTCGCCCAGCTCACCGACGGCGAGCGGCTGGTGCTGCCCGCGGTCCGGGGCGCGGACCTGCCCCGCCTGGTGACGGCGGCCGGCCAGGGCGAGATCCAGTCGGCCCAATAGCCCCGCAGGGGCTACCGGCAGGTCGGCTCAATAGCCGTTCGCCACCACGTTCTCCAGGCGCTCACCGGCCACGTACCGGCGGATCTGCTGGCCGACCAGCCGGTACGCCCGCGGCAGCAGGCCCCGCACCGAGCCTGCCACGTGCGGGGTGATCAGCACGTTCGGCATCTCCCAGAGCGGATGCTCGGCGGGCAGCGGCTCCGGGTCGGTGACGTCCAGCGCAGCCGAGATCCGGCCGCTGCGCAGCTCGGCGACCAGGGCGTCGGTACGCGCCACCGGCCCCCGGGCGGCGTTCACCAGCAGCGCACCGTCACGCATGGCGGCCAGGAACTTCTCGTCCACCAGCCCCCGGGTCTGGTCGGTGAGCGGCACCAGCAGCACCACCACGTCGGCCTGCGGCAGCAGCTGGGGCAGCTCCGCGACCCCGTGCACCCCCTGATCCGGCCGGGCCGTGCGAGCCACCAGGATGAACTCCACCTCGAACGGGGTGAGCCGGGCCCGCACGGCGGTGCCGATCGAGCCGGCGCCGACGATAAGCACCCGCTTGCCGGCCAGCTCGTCGGTCGGCGCCACCTCGGCGTACGCCCAGCGTCGCTGCGCCTGGGCGCGGGCCAGGGTGCCGAAGGCGCGGAGCTGGGACAGGATCGCGGCGACCACCCACTCGGCGGTGGAGGGATCGTGCACGCCCCGGGCGTCACAGAGTTGGACGCCGGGCGGGACGTGGCCGACCCAGGTGTCCGCGCCGGCCGAGAGCAACTGCACCACCGCCAGCTCGCGCAGCTCGGGCAGGAGCGCGGTGGTCTGCCGCTGGGCGAGGAAGGGCGGCACCCAGAACCGGACGTCGGCTGCGGACGAGGGCAGCCGGGCGGGGTCGGCCATCGTCTCGACGGTGACCTCCGGTGGCAGGTCACCGAGCAGGTCGTGGGCGTATCCGGTCTCGTGCGGGATCCATACCTTCACGCTCGCCGACGATATGCCTGCCTGGTCGGGGCCGCCGTTCGGGGGGTGCCCCACGCCGACGACCGCACCGTCGGCCGGGGCGGGCTACCCTGGGCCGGATGAGCGCTCCCCCGTACTCCCGTGCCCGTCAGGTCCGCACGGCCCTCGCCGCGTCCTGCGTGACGTTGCTGTTCGCCGCCACCGGATGCAGCCTCGGTGAGCCGGATCCGGATCCGGCAGGCGAGCCACCGAACCTGCCCACCCCGTCGGCGAGCACCGGCACCGGCGACCGGGAGGTCGTCGCCACCGTGCTGGCCAAGGGACTCCAGGTGCCCTGGGGCATCGCCTTCCTGCCCGACGGGGGCGCTCTGGTCACCGAACGCGACAGCGGCCGGATCCTCCAGGTCGGCCCGGAGTCGAACTCGGACGGCCTGAAGGTCACCGAGGTGCAGACCATCGACGAGGTGGCCGCCGGCGGCGAGGGCGGCCTGCTGGGCATCGCCGTCTCCCCCGAGTTCGCGCAGGACCGGACGGCATTCGTCTACTACACCGCCGAACGGGACAACCGCATCGCCCGGTTCCGGCTCGGCGAGAAGCCCACCCCGATCCTCACCGGCATCCCCAAGGCCGGCATCCACAACGGCGGCGGCTTGGCCTTCGGTCCCGACGGGCACCTCTACGCCGCCACCGGCGACGCCGGGGAGACCGACCAGTCGCAGGACGCCGAGCAGCTCGGCGGCAAGATCCTGCGGATCACCCCGGACGGCGAGCCGGCGCCCGGCAACCCCTTCCCGGACTCCCCGGTCTGGTCGCTGGGACACCGCAACGTGCAGGGCATCACCTGGGCGGGCGAGAAGATGTACGCGGTCGAGTTCGGCCAGAACACCTGGGACGAGATCAACCAGATCAGCAAGGGCAAGAACTACGGCTGGCCCGAGGTCGAGGGACGCGGCGGCGACGAGAAGTACGTCGACCCGATCGTGCAGTGGTCCACCGACGAGGCGTCCTGCTCCGGCCTGGCGGCGGTCGAACGTACGCTGGCCACCGCCTGCCTGCGCGGGCAGCGCCTCTGGCTGGTCGAGCTGACCGAGACCGGCACGGTGCTCGGGCAGCCGCACGCGTTGCTGACCGAGCAGTACGGGCGGTTGCGCGCGATCGCCGCCGCACCGGACGGCTCGCTCTGGGTCGGCACCTCCAACCATGACGGGCGGGGCCGGCCGGCAGCCGAGGACGACCGGCTGCTGCGGCTGGTCTTCTCCGGTGGTGGTGCCGGCCGGAGCTGAGCCGGCCGGCTTCTCCCCTGGCCGGGCCGGCCGTACCCAGGTGGCGCGGCCGGCGACCGCCGGTTAGGTTCTCGCACGGGCCTCTCGGTCCAGGTTTGCCAAGATCTTTCGGCGGGCAGGTCAGAATCTCAGCATGGACGGTCACGAGAACGAGCAGCCGCGCCGCGACGGGGCCGGGGACAGCCCGGCGGCGCGCCCGCGCGCCTTCGCCCCGCTGCGGCGCGCCGCAGCGGCGTCGCGTCGCGCCGGGCGGCACCGGAGCGTACGCGGCATCGGTGTCACCCTGGCCGTCCTGGCCGTCACGTTGGCCGGGGTGCTGGCCGGGGTCATCGCCGGCGGGCAGGTCGGCACGGACATCGGGCCGTTCCGGGCGAAGCTGTCGGTCTCGCCCGCCACCCACGGCGGCACCACCGTCGACATCCCGCCGCTGGGCGCGCTGCAACTGGACAGCCACAACGGGCCCACCCACCTCACCGTGCAGCTGGGTGCGCTGGAGCAGAGCAAGGTCGAGGCGCTGTTCGAGGACCCGGCGAGCCTGAACCGCGCCACCCAGTCGGCTGTCGACGAGGTACGCGA
Source organism: Micromonospora endophytica (assembly GCF_003236305.1). Lineage (GTDB taxonomy): Bacteria > Actinomycetota > Actinomycetes > Mycobacteriales > Micromonosporaceae > Micromonospora > Micromonospora endophytica. The sequence continues at coordinate 8,445 of NZ_POTX01000226.1, forward strand.
GGGGGTGATGCGGCTCGGGCTGCGTACCATCGGCGCCGCCGTCCTGGCCACCCTGGTGCTGGCCCTGCTGGTCTTCCGCGACACCCGCCGGGCCGCCTGGGCCGGTGGCCTGGCGTTGCTGATCACCGCCGGCAGCCTCGGCACCGCCGCGGCGACCATCCGCCCCCAGTCGATCGAGGAACCCCGGTACGAAGGGCTGCTCGTCAACGCCCCGGCGATCGTCGGTGACGTACGAAAGATCGCCAACGACTACACCCGCTACGCCGAGCAGCTCCAGCGCCTCATCGGCAACGTCACCCAGCTCTACACCACCGTCTCGGCGCTGCCGGTGTTCGAGCAGGAACCGGGCACCACCCGGGTCCTGCACATCTCCGACATGCACCTCAACCCGGCCGCCTGGCAGCTGATCCGGACGGTGGTGGAGCAGTTCGCCATCGACGTGGTGATCGACACCGGCGACATCACCGACTGGGGCAGCGAACCGGAAGCCTCCTACGTGGGCTCGATCAGCCTGCTCCGCAAGCCCTACGTCTACATCCGCGGCAACCACGACTCCGGGCGTACGGCGGCGGCGGTGGCGCAGCAGCCGAACGCGGTAGTGCTGGACAACGCCACGGTCACCGTCGCCGGGCTGACCATCGCCGGCATCGGCGACCCCCGGTTCACCCCGGACAAGAGCACCTCGCCCGCCGCCGGCGGGCTCAACCCGCCGACCGCCAACGAGCTGATCGCCAACGGTGAGCAGCTCGCCGAGACGGTCCGCAGTTCACCACGGCCGGTGAACATCGCGCTGGTGCATGATCCGTCCGCCGCCGGCCCGCTCTCCGGCACCTGCCCGCTGGTGCTGGCCGGGCACACCCACGACCGCCGGGTGGAGAAGCTGCCCGAGGTGCCGGGCCAGCAGCCCACCACGCTGATGGTGGAGGGCTCGACCGGTGGCGCCGGCCTGCGCGGCCTGGAGGGCGAGCAGCCCACCCCGCTGAGCATGACGGTGCTCTACTTCGACCAGGAGAAGCTGCTCCAGGCGTACGACGACATCACCGTCGGCGGCACCGGCCAGGCCCAGGTCAACCTGGAACGCACAGTGGTGAACCAACCCACCGTCGGCCCCTCCGCCTCGGTGACCCCCACCC
>NZ_POTX01000227.1 GCF_003236305.1 Micromonospora endophytica
ACGGGGTGGGGTCAGGGCAGGGGGAAGAGGTCGGTGCCCAGGAGGTGTTCGCGTTGGTCCTGGGTATCGGGGCGGAGGCGGCCACCTCGGGTGAGCATGACCAGGCCGTGCAGCAGGCTCCAGCCAAGTTCGGTAAGGGTATCCGGGTCCCGGCCGGCGGCCAGCGGGACCAGTGCCGCGCGTAGCTCGCCGAAGGCCGCCGCCACCGTCTCGGGGATCTGCTCGGCGCCGAGGGTCAGGTCCGGGGTGTACGCGAACATCGCGTCGTAGATCTCCGGGTTGGCGTACGCGAAGTCCAGGTAGGCCGCCATCACCGCAGGCCACACCTCGGGCGACTGGTCGACCGCGGTACGGGCGGCGGAAAGCGCGGCGGACAGGTCGGCGAAGCCGCGTACCGCGACCGCGGCGACCACCGCATCGAGGTCGGCGAAGCGCTCGTAGAGCACGCCGAGATCAACACTTGCCCGTTCCGCCAACCGACGCGCGGTCACCTCCGCCCAGCCCTCCGCCTCGGCCAACTGCCGGGCGGTGGCAACGATCGCCTCGCCGTCCGCCCTACCATCTCCATGCTCGACTCCGGCCACTCACCAACCGTATTCACACCCCCACCACAACACCGCCACCGCGACAGATTGGCGACTTCTCCCGCCGATCTAGGGCCTATCGTCGTAAATGGAGATCCACTAACGACGATAAGCCCTAGATCGACGGGGAGGGGGGGTCAGCGGCGAAGGGTGAGGATGAGGTCGGCGACCAGGGCGGTCCAGCCGGTCTGGTGCCAGGCACCGAGTCCGGCGCCGTTGTCGCCGTGGAAGTACTCGGGGAAGGCGATCAGGTCCCGCCAGTCGGGGTGGGTCTGGAAGAGCTGCGCGGCGCCGTAGATCGGGCGGCGGCCCCAGTCATCCTGAGTGAACAGCGAGATCAGCCGGGCGGAAAGGTCGTCGGCGATCTCGTCGAGGGTCTTCTTCACCCCCGACCGGGTCGGATACTCCACCTGGAGATCGTCACCGAAGAACGCCGCGTAGTCGCGCAGAGCGCTGATCAGCAGGAAGTTCGTCGGCATCCAGATCGGACCGCGCCAGTTGGAGTTGCCGCCGAACAGGCCGCTCGTCGACTCGGCCGGTTCGTAGCCGACGCAGAACTCCTGGCCGCCGAGGGTCACCGCGAACGGCTTGTCCAGGTGCGCTCGGGAGAGCGTACGCAGGCCGTACTCGGAGAGGAACTCCTCGGTGTCCAGCATCCGGGCCAGCAGCCGCACCACCTGCTCCGGGCCGCACATGGAAAGCAACCGCTGTTGGCGTCCGTCCGGGCCGATCCGCCGTCCGCCGATCACCGCGGCGTACTCGGGGCGGTTGGTCAGGAACCAGCGCAGCCGGGCCCCCAGTTCCGGCAGCCGGTGCAGGGTACGCGCGGTGAGCCGGGTGACGGCGGCCAGCGGCAGCAGCCCGACCACCGAGCGCACCTTCAGCGGCACCTGCGTGCCGTCGGCCAACCGGAGCACGTCGTAGAAGAAGGCGTCCTCGTCGTCCCACAATCCCTGGTCGTACGCGGCCGCGGCGATGTACGCGAAGTGTTCGAAGAACTTCGTCGCGGTGTCCACCCAGCTGCGGTCGTGCTCGGCCAGCACGATGGCGATGTCCAGCAGGTTGAGCGCGTACATCGCCATCCAGCCGGTGCCGTCGGACTGCTCCAGCACCCCGGCCACCGGCAGCGCCGCCGACCTGTCGAACGGGCCGACGTTGTCCAGCCCGAGGAACCCGCCCTCGAAGACGTTGTTGCCGCCGGTGTCCTTGCGGTTGACCCACCAGGTGAAGTTCATCAGCAGCTTGTGCATCATCCGGGCCAGGAACTCGTGGTCCCGACTGCCGTCGATCTCGAACACCTTCAACGCCGCCCAGGCGTGCACCGGCGGGTTCACGTCGCCGAACGCCCACTCGTACGCCGGGATCTGGCCGTTGGGGTGCAGGTACCACTCGCGCAGCAGGAGCAGCAGTTGCTCCTTGGCGAAGCCGGGATCGACCCGGGCGATGCTCACGCAGTGGAAGGCCAGGTCCCAGGCGGCGTACCACGGGTACTCCCACGGATCCGGCATGGAGATCACGTCGAAGCTGGTCATGTGCCACCAGGCGCTGTTGCGGCCGTGGCGGCGTCCGGCCGGTGGCGAGGAGCCAGGGTCGCCCTCCAGCCACCGTTTGACGTCGAAGTGGTAGAACTGCTTGCCCCACATCAGCCCGGCGATGGCCTGCCGGGCGATGAGCGCCTCGTCGGCGCTGGCCTTCGCCGGGATCACCCCGGCGAAGAACCGGTTCGCCTCGGCCCGCCGGGCCCAGATCACCGCGTCGAAGCCGGCACCCAGGTCGGCCGGCGGCGGGTCGCCGTCGCCGGGTGGTGGTGCGGTACGGGTCAGCCGCAGCCGGATCCGCCGCTCCTGCCCGGCCGGCACCTCCAGCACGTAGTGCAGCGCGCCCTTGGTGCCGATCAGTTCCGGGTTCACCGTGTCCGTGCCGCCGACCACGTGGTCGTTGATGCCGTCCTTGGGGTACGGCGTGCGGCTGGGCAGCCCCCAGAGCCGCTCGGCGTTCGTGTCGTTGTCGCAGAGCAGCGGCGTCGGGTCGCCGTCGCCTTCCAGCACGATCTGCCCCAGCACCCAGTGCTCACCGACCAGTCGACGTGGCTCGCCGACGATGCGGGGCACCCGGTCGTCGGTGCCGGGCAGCCCCCACGCCCAGGTGTTGCGGAACCACAGGTGCGGCAGCACGTGCAGGGTTTCGGCCCGGTCGCCGCGGTTGGCCACGGTCACCACGATGCACAGGTCCGTCGGGCTGGCCTTGGCGTAGTCGACGGTCACCGCCCAGTACCTGTCGTCGTCGAAGATGCCGGTGTCGACGAGTTCGTACTCGGTGTCGTCCCGGCCACGCAGCGCGTTGACCGCGACCAGTTCGTCGTACGGGAAGGCGGCCTGTGGGTAGTGGTAGCGCCACCGCATCCACGAGTGGGTGGGGGTGGAGTCCTCGTACCACCAGTATTCCTTGACGTCCTCACCGTGGTTGCCGCCGTCGCCGCCGAGGCCGAACATCCGCTCCTTGATGATCGGATCGCGGCCGTTCCACAGCGCGAGGGCGAAGCAGAACGTCTGCCGGTCGTCACACACGCCCGCCATGCCGTCCTCGGACCACCGGTAGGCTCGGGACCGCGCATGATCGTGGGGGAAGTAGTCCCACGCCGTGCCGTGTTCGCTGTAGTCCTCCCGCACCGTCCCCCACGCCCGCTCGGACAGATAGGGACCCCATGCGCGCCAGTCCTGCTCCCCGGCATCGGCTTGGGCGAGCCGATGCCGCTCGGCGTCGGGGGCCGGGGCGGAGGGGGAGCCGTCAGTGATCACCTGACCATCTTCGACGCCGCCGGGGTACTTCACCACAGCGGTCATTGTCGTCGTGTCGTGTTACACCTCGCCGCCGGTGGAGGAAAGTTGAACGAGATTCGCTTCGGTTCGCAGATCTGTGGCGAGCTGACCAGCGCCGCCAGCCGTGAATGGCTGGTCCCCGACGGCCTGGGCGGGTACGCCATGGGCACGGTCGGCGGGTTGCGCACCCGCCGGTACCACGGGCTGCTGGTGGTGCCGGGAGAAACTCCCGCTTCCCGAAAGGTGGGACTGGCGAGTCTCGACCCGGCCGTGCTGTTGCCCTCCGGCGCCCGGGTACGCCTCGGCGCCCACGAGTGGATCTCCGGCGACGTCGACCCGCGCGGTTTCGAACTGTTGGAGCGTTTCGACCTCACCGACGGACTGCCACGCTGGCGGTGGCGGATCGGCGACGTGGTGATCGAGCGGGAGTTGGCCATGCTGCACGGTCGCTCCTGCGTGGCGGTGGTGCACCGACTGATCAGCGGCGGCCCGGTCGAGCTGGAACTCGCCGCCGCCGGCACCTGGCGTGACGCCCACGGCGAGCGTCGCGCCGACGGGCCGCCGCTGCGGATGGACCCGGTCGACGGCGGAGCGGTGATCGAGGGGGCGTACCGGCTGGCCGGACCGGGCTGGACGCCGCAGGGCCACTGGTGGCGGGGCGCCTACTACCGCGAGGAGGCGGCCCGCGGCCTGCACCCGGAGGAGGACCTCTGGTACGCGGGCCAGTTCCGCGACACCCTGCGCCGGCCCGGCGACACGGTGTCGGTGCTGGCCTGGGCCCAGGATCCCGCCCCGGCACCCCCGCCGGCCACCGAGGTGGTCGCGGCGGCCCGCCGCCGCAACCGGGAGGTCGTCGCCTCCGCCAAGCCGGCCGACGACGTCGAGGCCACCCTGGCGCTGGCCGCGGACGCGTTCATCGTGCGGACCAACGACGCCCCGGTGGAGGTGGTCGCCGGCTACCCGTGGTTCGGTGCCTGGTCACGGGACACGATGATCTCCTACGAGGGGTTGTTCCTGCGTACCGGTCGGGCCGACCTCGGCCGGGAGTTGCTGCGCTCGTACGCGGCGACGCTGTCGGAGGGGATGCTGGCCAACACCGCCGACACCGGCCGGGTCGAGTACAACACCGTCGACGGCACGCTGTGGTTCCTGCACGCGGTGAGCCGGCACGTCACCGTCACCGGCGACACCGACCTCGGCGACGAACTGCTGCCGGCTCTGCAGTCGGTGGTGGACGCCCACCTGGCCGGCACCCGGTACGGCATCGGCGTCGACCTGGCCGACGGCCTGCTCACCGCCGGTGCCGTCGGTGCCGCCCTGACCTGGATGGACGCCCGGGTGTACGGGGTGCCGGTCACGCCTCGGCACGGCAAACCGGTCGAGGTGAACGCCTTGTGGATCAACGGTCTGGCCGGCGTCGCCGAGCTGGCCGAGTTGGCCGGGCGGGACGCCGACGGGCTGCACCGGCTGCACGATCGGGCCACCAAGGCATTCCGGGACCGTTTCCCCACCCCGGCGGGCTGGCTGCACGACGTGGTCGACGCCCCCGCACCGGCGTACCCGCTGGGCGGCGCGGCTTTCCACGACGACGACCTGCTCCGCCCCAACCAGCTGCTGGCCTGGTCGCTGCCGAACGCGCCGCTGGAGCCGGATCCGGTGGTGCTGGGGCGGGTCGGCGCCGGGCTGCTCACCCCGCTCGGCCCGCGCAGCCTCTCCGCCGACTGCCCCGGCTTCACCGGTCGACACTCTGGCGGTCCGGCCGAACGGGACAGCGCCTACCACCAGGGCACCGTCTGGCCGTGGCTGATCGGCCCGTACGCCGACGCCAGCCGCCGGGCCGGACTGCCGGTCGACGACCTGTTCGTGGGCCTGGAGGCGCATCTGACCGAGTACGGCCTCGGCTCGGTCAGCGAGACCGCGGACGGGCTCGCCCCGCACACCGCCACCGGCTGCCCGTTCCAGGCGTGGTCGGTCGCGGAACTTCTCCGCGCCCGCCGGTAGCGCTTTACACCCCCGCAACGGCTACGTCTCCGCTGGTTATCCAGCCACCAGCAGGATTGGACTTGATCCAGCCGCGATGCGAGCGCCGCCCTCCGGAGCGGGGGGCGGGCGGAGACAGCTCAAAGGGGGCGCGTATGTCACCGAACGCCGACGTGATCGACATCAACTCCGCCCGGTCGCAGCGGGTGCTGATGCTGTCGTGGGAGTACCCACCCGTCCTCGTCGGCGGCCTCGGCCGCCACGTGCACGCCCTCTCCGTCGCGCTGGCCACCGCCGGCCACGAGGTCACCGTCGTCACCCGCCACGCCGACGGCGCACCCCTCGAGGAACACGTCGACGGGGTGCGCGTGATCCGCGCCGCCGAGGACCCGGTCACCTTTCCCCTGGCCACCGGCTCGCTGCTGGCCTGGACGATGGCGTTCAACCACACCCTGACCCGGGCCGCCCTGCGCGCCGCCGACACCGGCGACTACGACGTCATCCACGCGCACGACTGGCTCGTCGCGCACACCGCGATCACCCTCGCCGAGCACCTGCACCTGCCGCTGGTGACCACCATCCACGCCACCGAGGCCGGCCGGCACCAGGGTTGGCTGCCGGCGGAGATGAACCGCACCATCCACGGCGTCGAACACTGGCTCAGCAACGCCTCGACCCGGCTGATCGCCTGCTCCGGTTACATGCGTGAGCAGGTGTCCACGCTCTTCGAGGTGGCACCGGGGCAGATCGAGGTGGTGCCCAACGGCGTCGACGACCGGGCCTGGCGGGCCCGGCCCCGCGCCGTCGCGTCGGCCCGCGCCCGGTTCGCCGGGGACGGACCGTTGATCGGGTACGCCGGGCGACTGGTCTACGAGAAGGGCGTACAGCACCTGGTGGACGCGGTGCCACAACTACGCGACAGGCACCCCGGGCTGCGGGTGCTGATCGCCGGGGACGGCCCCTACCGGGGCGAGTTGGAGGAACGGATCGGCCAGCTCGGGCTCGGCAACACCGTACGATTCGCCGGCTTCCTCGACAACACCCAGCTCCCGGCGGTGCTCGGCGCCACCGACGCGACAGTCGTACCGAGCCTCTACGAACCGTTCGGCATGGTGGCCCTGGAGGCGGCGGCGGCCGGGGCGCCGCTGGCCGTGGCCCGCACCGGCGGACTCGCCGAGATCGTCGAGCCCGGCGTCACCGGCGTCACCTTCCCGCACAGCGACCCGTCTGCGCTGGCCGGCGCGGTCGGCGAACTCCTCGGCGATGAGGTCTTCGCCCGCCGGGTCGCCCGTCAGGCCCGTTCCATGGTCGGTCGGCGGTACGGCTGGGCCACCATCGCCGCCCGCACCGCCGAGACGTACGCCACCGCCCGCCGCGACCACGCGCCGACGCGCACCCGTCGGGCCACCACCGACATCCCGGCCCCGCGGACACCCATCGCCATTCCCGACGGCAACCTCCTCGCCTCCGCCGCCTGCTGACGGCGGCACAGTTTCCGCCGCCAAGATCTCGTCTTGTGCGCATGGAGATCTATTGGCAGGATGAGGTCGACTCGCTGAAACGGGGCGGCGGGGAAGGTCGGAGGGAGCCTATTGGCTCGCTGCCGCGTTTCCGGGTCATGCTTGCTGGAATTTCTTTCCGCAATCATGTTCCGTGCCGAGTCAGTCGCGCTTCAGCGACATTCCGGCAGCTATCCAGCCAGAAACGGGGAAACACATGGCGCACGCCAGGCCAGTCGGCCAACCACGCACCAGACGGCACCACCTTCGCACGACCTTTGCCGCCCTCCTCGCGCTCAGCATGCTCCTCTTCGCGCCGGCGCCCGCGTCGGCGCGGACGGCCAAGAACATCGATTCGGTCGGCACCGATGAGGTGTCGGTGGCCAACGTCTCGCCGATCATCTCGTACGGTGCGAACAAGTTCGTCTCGGCCCGGCACAGCCAGACCGACTCGCCGCTTCAGGCCCGCGCCGACACCGAGGGTGCGTGGGAGGAGTTCCAGTTCTACGACGCCGGATCCGGCTATTACGCGATCCGGTCACCTAGCAATGGCAAGTGGATCAGCGCGCGGATCAACCAGACCGATGCGCCACTACAGGCCAGTTCGAACGGGGTCAACGGCGACTGGGAGAAGTTCATCATCCGGCGCCACCCTGCGGGTTACCACTACATCCAGTCGGTGGCCAATAGCCGCTATGTGACCGCGCGGGTCAGCCAGACCGACGCGCCACTCCAGGCCCGTGCCACAACTGTCAGCGACTGGGAGAAGTTCAGCATTCCGAGTCTGCCCCCGCTGTAAAGATTTCTCTGCAGAATGGGCCGACCCGGCGGGGGTCGGCCCATTCTCCGTCAGCTCGGCCGTGATCGCCCCGCCGCGCGGCACGCCGTTACCCTCGACTTCATGGAACGGGAGCGGCACGACGACACCGACCGGCTACGCGTCTCCGACCGGGAGCGGGAGGAGGTCGTCGAGCTGCTCGGCAGGGCCACGGCCGAGGGCCGACTCACCCTCGACGAGTACACCGAGCGAGCCGGTGCCGCGCACGCCGCCCAGACCCGGGGCGAGTTGGCCCGGCTCACCACCGACCTGCCGGACGCCCCCGGCCGGCCACCCGCCCGACCGGCCGGCGCGCTCGCCCCCGCGGCGGAGAAACTGCTGGCCGTCTTCGGCAACGATGTACGCAAGGGCGGCTGGTCGGTACCCGACCGGATCGATGCCAGGGCGGTGTTCGGCGACTGCCGCATCGAGCTGCACGAGGCGCAGCTGCCACGACAGGTGATCACCATCGAGGCCGAGGCGATCTTCGGCAATGTGACGATAGTGGTGCCGGAGGGGACCGACGTCCGGCTGACCGGCAGCGCCATCTTCGGCGACAAGAAGTCCAAGCTGAGCGGTCCGGTCACCCCGGGTGGTCCAGTGCTCGAAGTACGCTGCCGCGCCATCTTCGGTGACGTGGTCGTCCGTCCGCCGCGCAAGGGCAAGCGCTGGTGGTGATGCCCGCGGGGAGGTCCGGCGGCGGGTCACGGGTGGTGGAAGCGCACCTCGGGATAGTGCGGTGACGGGCCTACCAGCAGCGGGCTCGGCCGCCCCCGTAGGTGCCGGTCGCCGACCGCCCGGCGTACCGCGCGGCACCGACACAACCGCCGCGTCCCATGGCCGACACAGCAGCCGGTACGGCGATCGGGCGCTGACATACTTCCTGCTGATCGGCCCGGTCCGTGGCACGCACACCGGGTTTCGTCCGTTGTGGATGGTCCCGGGCATCCCCTGTGACCCGCCGCGAACTACAGTGACGTAGTTTTGGCGCTCAAGATCCCTGGGGAGGGCGAGCCGAGATGATGGGACCTTCGCACGCGCTGTCCGGCGCGGCGGTATGGCTGAGCGGGTCCTGGGCGCTACAGCAGTTCTACGACTACGAGCAGTCGCCGCTGGCGCTGGCCGTGGGCACGGCCGTCTGTGCCGGTGGGGCACTGCTGCCCGACCTCGACCTGTCCGGCAAGGTGACCCGCAACAAGGGCGGCGCCACGGTGGCCCGTACCTTCGGTGTCTTCTCGCTCTTCGTGGCCGAGGTGGTGGAGAAGATCTCGCTGGGCGTCTACTACGCCACCAAGCTCAGCCGCGACCCGAAGCGCAACAACGGGCACCGGACGCTCACCCACACCATCCCGTTCACGGTGCTGCTGGGCTGGGGCACCACCACGCTCTGCGCCAGCTACGGCAAGTGGGCGGTGATCGGCGTGCTGTTCTTCATGATCGGTCTGGCCCTGCGTGGCCTGTTCGACAAGTGGGCCGAGCGCGCGGGCTGGCTCATCGTCACCCTGGTCTCGGCCGGCGCGGCCATGTTCACCGCCGCCAACCTGCCCGGAGATCGTGGCTATCCGATGATCGGCCTGGCGGTCGGGGTGGGTGCCTTCGTGCACATCATCGGCGACATGATCACCCGAGCCGGGGTGCCGATCCTCTGGCCGATCCCGATCAAGCGCCGGATGTGGACGCCGATCAGCCTGCCGGACAAGATCGCGCTGCGGGCCGGCGGCCGGACCGAGGTCGTCTTCGTCCGCTCCGCCCTGACCGTCATCTCCATCCTGGCGACCCTCGGCCTGGTGGCCCCCTCCGTCCTCCAACGCTTCAACCTCGACCTCTAACCCCTCCCC
>NZ_POTX01000228.1 GCF_003236305.1 Micromonospora endophytica
AGTGAACCAGGTCAACCGCGTCACGCTGAAACTCTTCCGTGTACTTCGATGGACGCCCCAACGGGGACACCCCTTCCTCTGGACCAACATCCAGTCTCAGGGTGTCCACATCTCAGGGGGAAGGCCAACACGCCGGCGACTCCTGGTCCTGTCAGCACGCCGACCTCTCGTTTGTAAGTTCTGGGCGCTCCGTCCGGGCGCGTCCGGACGCGTCTCTGACATCGAGCGTTGATCCGCCGTCGGCTGGGCTCTGGCTCGCCCTGTTCGGCCCTGTTGCTGCCACCGTTGCTGTCGACAGCAACAGGGACACCGGCGCCCCGGGACTGGCTCCAACCAACTACCGTCGACCCGTGCTCGATCCCGTAGCCGTCTTCGACGGATCCGGTCCATTAGAGGATCCGCTCACCGACGAGACTCTACGGGCGGTGGAAGCCCAGCTTGGATACCAGCTGCCTGCCGCGTACGTGGAACTGGCTCGTCGACACAACGGCGGTGCGTTCGCCCGTGACGCCCACCCTGCACCCAGCCGAACCTCATGGGCTGGGGACCACGTTGGCGTGTACACACTCGCGGCGATCGGTCGAACTGCTGACTTCAGCCTCTGCGGCGAGTTCGGCAGCGCGTTCTGGGTAGCCGAATGGGGCTACCCCGCCATCGGCATCTACATCGCCGACTGCCCGTCGGCGGGTCATGACATGATCGCCCTCGACTACCGCTCGCCCGGTGAGCCGGCCGTCGTACACGTCGACCAGGAGCGGAACCACCAGATCACTGTCCTCGCTCCCGATTTCGAAACCTTCGTGGCAGGTCTCGTCGAGGAGTCCGAGTACGACGTCGACGACTGACCGCCGGATCCGCGACGGTGTAGTTTCAGCCGGTCAGACGTTGAAGCGGAACTTCGAATGGCCGTGGCCTGACCTGCGTCGAGCCGCTCGGAGTATTGGTCGCGGCCTTCAGGTTGGGGTTGTCGCACTTGCACATCGAGCCGAACCGAGCTGCGTGACGTGTGGTACAGCTCGGCAGGCGACGGCTGGTCGCCTGCCGAGCTGGCGTCAGCTCAGAGGTTCCACCGTGCGGTTGCCCAGAGCGGAGGTGAGTCGCACCGGGACCACCGACTCCTTGGCGATTGCTGGGCACTCCTTGCCGGCCGCCTCGGGTAGCAGTCCGACGCGGATCCGCAAGCGCACCGCCGTTTCACTCTCTGTCACTTCCGGGTCGGCGCCGTAACAGTCGGCGGGTCCGGCCGTCACGGTGACCTCGAGGGTCCGATCGTCGACACTGCGCCAAGAGCGCCACTGAACAACCTGCGCGTCGATGAGGTCGGTCCGGGGCGGCAACGCCTCAAGCCGTGTCGGTCCGGTCGGCGCTCGGACGCCTGACGTGTCGCTGCCGGGATCGGCCGCGGAGTCGCAGGCGCTCAGTGCGGCCACCACAGCCAGCAGCCAGGCGGCCAGTGGAAGTGGTGGCCGCATGCTCATCGGTTCAACTTACCAATCAGCGTTGGCGGCGTTCATCGCATCGACGACAGCCTGGTCGAAGTATGGCCCCTTGTTGACGCCCTCGCTGTTTACCGTGGAACAGTGACCGGCGGTGATCTAATCCGCCGTTGACACGGCGCGGCCGGCTGCCGGCGGCGAACCCCCACCACACTCTGGACTACCCGTGTCCGGCGGCACCGGGCTTCCTGCTTTTCGCGCCAGCCGCCGGGCGTGTTGCGTGGCCTCCCATACCAGCCGGCAGCCGGTCTGTCGGGTCTCGGGACCTGCGTGACACTCCGCGCGTTGAGTCGCTGGCCGCTGTCTCAGCGGTCGAGGTGCAGCCAGCCATCGGGTTCAAGGCGCTGCGGTGATCGCCTGGCTGGAAACATGGGCGGATGAGGTCGAGGCTACGCAAGCTACACATCGACGGCCGGGAGTTCACCTGGAAGGCCGACATCCGGTGCGTCTCTGGCCCCGACGGTCGTCTGCACCGCTGCATCAGGATCCGCGTATGGGGTGCGGGAAAGAACGGTCGCGCTCTACAGGTCGATCTGACCGAGAAGCCCTACTCAGCACCCACCGTCGCCTCCGGCGATCAGTACGTCGAGACCGACGTCCACGGCAGTGGGGAGACGTGCCCATTTCCGACAGCTGCGGACGTCCGTGTTCTTGTCCGTTACGGGCTCATCACTGGATGGACGCCGGAAGCGTTGGGTGGGACGTTCCAAGTCACGTCGGCGGCTGAGCTTGAGCTACCGGGATTCACCATCACTGATCTTTTGCGGGTCGACCAACACCGCTAGCGCTGGCATAGACACCATGCGGCCAGGTGCAGCGCACGACAACGTTCCCGGCGGCATAGGTTGGCGGCACATCACCCAAGGTCCCGAGACTCCGGTGCTGCCAGGCGGTCCCGTTGACGCGCACGGTCAGCGATATCCGGATCATCTACGCCGCGTACGCCCTGGTCCTCGTCACCGGCCTACGCAAAGGCGAAGCGCTCGGCCTCACCTGGCGGACGTCGACCTCGACGCCGGGGAGCTGACCATCGGCCGGCAACTGCAACGCGTACGCGGAAAGCTCCTGCGCCGCGACACCAAGACCCAGGCGTCCGACGCCACCCTGCCCCTACCCCTGCCCGACATCTGCGCCGCCCGCTTCTCCGTGACGATGGAGATCTACACCCAGGTTTCGTCGCAGGCGACCAGGGACGCCCTCAAACGCCTCGGCGAATCCCTGACGCGATGGCGAACTGCTGCACTTCGCTGCTGTACGGGCAGCCAAAAAAAGCCACCTTCATCGATGGAAGGTGGCCTTTGAAGTGCGTGGGCGATACTGGGATCGAACCAGTGACCTCTTCGGTGTGAACGAAGCGCTCTCCCGCTGAGCTAATCGCCCTCAGCGCGGATGACTCTACCCGATCGTGCGACCGGACCGCGAACCCGGGGTCAGTGCGTCGCGAAGTAGTGGAGCACCCCGGCGATGACGTCGATGCCGAGGCTGTGCTTGATCGAGAAGAGGGCGACGGCGCCGACGAAGACGATGCCTACCGAGCCGAGTACGAATCTCACTCCTAGTGACTGCCTCTTCACCCAGGCGGCCCAGCCGTAGACGTGGCGGCGAGTGAAGGCGAGCAGTCGTTTTGCCCAGTGGAACTCCACCGCCCAGATGCCGAGGCCGGCGATGACGATCAGCCAGCCGGGGCCGGGCAGTGGGATGAGCACGATGCCGACACAGACCACGATGGCACCCAACGCGCCAAAGATGATCTTGAGCGCGACCCGGCCAGTGGGATTGGCCCGGATGAGTGCGAGGGTGGTGGATATTCGTCGCCGCCAGCGCGACGGCTCGCGCCGCGCGGACCCGGCGGCACCACTCCCCTCGCGTTCCGCACCGCCGTTCACCTCGACCGACCCACCGTTCGCCTCGACCGGACCTGTTCGCCGCACCGAGGACTTACCCCGTCCGGCGGGGCTATTCCCACCGGCGTAACGACGCCCGTTGCGGCCGGCCTGGCCGTCACCGTTGGGGCCGCGTTCGGCTACGGAACGTGGCCGCTGGCCGCCCTGCTTCCCTTGCACCCCGTACCCCCCGCTATTCGGCTACACGGACCACGACGTTCGACGGGATCCGTGCCGCCATGAGGTCCACTGAGGAACACCTACCGACCTTTTCCACCCCAGTGTGACGCTCGCCCGTCACTGTGACGGCCGACTGGACGTTACCGGAGTAAGTCGACGACTGAGCCACCCGATGCCGGGCCGGATCTTCGCACTGGGCAGAACCGGAAATCCTACATGAATTTTCACATTCACGCGGCCTTTCGGACCCCCTTCCCACCACTGGGTGAAGTCAGCGCATGGCGGAGCGTAGCCAGGAGTAGCGGCTGAGTATGGGAAAAGCGGGACACGCGCGTTCCGCAGCGGTGCCGGGGGGAGAACGTTCATGAGTGTCATCCGACCGACGACCGTAGAGGTCGAGACGTCACTAAGGCTCGTCGCACCTGACGCCACCGCCTTGCCGGTGCGCGCCAGTCTGCGCTACGACCCTGCTGACCCGTATGCGGTACATGTCCTGTTCCATGCTGAATCGGCCGGCGGCGAGGCGGTCAGCTGGTCGTTCGCCCGCGAGCTGCTGGTCACCGGGCTCGACGAACCGGCAGGCATCGGCGACGTGCGGGTCTGGCCCTGGGCGACGCCGCGTGGGGACTTCGTCGCCCTGGCGCTGTCGTCACCCGACGGTAACGCCCTGTTCGAGGTGCCGCGCAGCGTGTTGGTGCGCTTCCTGCGCCGTACCTACGTCGTCGTCCCGCGCGGCCGGGAGGCCGAGCACCTGGACGTCGACACGGCGGTGAACCGGCTGCTCGCCGGTCGCTGACCAGCAACGACACGAGGGCCGCGCGGGAGCTGCCGACTCCGCGCGGCCCCGGTCTGCCCCCGCCGGGACAGGTCAGCCGTGGGTGGTGAGGCCGCCGTCGACCGGGATCACCGCGCCGGTGAGGTAGGCGCCGGCGCGGGAGGCCAGGTAGATCGCGGTGCCGGCCATGTCCTCCGGTCGACCGATCCGGCCGAGTGGCACCTGGGACTCGATGGCCGCCCGGGTGCCCGGGTCGTTCAACGCGAAGGCCATCATCTTGCTCTCGAACGGCCCGGGTGCGATCGCGTTGACGGTGATCCGCTCGCCGGCCAGCTGGTGCGCCAGGTTGCGGGTCAGCATGTGCACCGCCGCCTTGGTGGCCGAGTACGCGTACACCTCCATGGCCGGGACCCGGATGCCGTCGACGGAGCCGATGTTGATCACGCGCGCCGGATCGTCCGGACCGGCGGCGGCCCGCAGCGCGGGCAGCAGCGCGGCGGTGAGCCGGAAGACCGCCTTGACGTTCAGCGCCCAGAGCTTGTCGAACGCGCTCTCCGGATAGTCCTCAAGCGGTGCGCCCCAGGTGGCACCCGCGTTGTTGACGAGTACGTCCAGGTGGCCGACCCGGTCCCGGACGGTGGCAGCCAATCCCTGCACGCCCTCGTCCCGGCCCAGGTCGGCGGGGATCGCCTCGCACCTCCCCGCGGCGGAGAGTTCCTCCGCCACCGCCTCGCACGCCTCCGCGCTGCGGGACGAGATGATCACGCGGGCGCCGGCCGCGACGAAGCCTCGGGCGATCATCAACCCGATGCCCCGCGAGCCGCCCGTGACCAGCACGGTCTTGCCGTCGACCGAGAACAGATCCGTCATGCCCCACTCCTCGCGAGCCGATTGGTGTGCCGCCGATGGTCGGGTGGCCGGCGCCCACCGCTCGGCACCACCACGACGACAGCTCACTACCGATCGGTAACCTATCGGCCCGCCGACAACCCGGACAAGCCCATCAGCAGGTGACGAGGTGTGCGGCACGGGGCGGGATGAGATGCGTTCGCCCCGGCTGCGGGCTAACGTCGCAGCTGATGGTCCCTTCCGGTCACCTCGCCCCAGCCCTGCCCGACGCTGTCTCCGGTTCCGTGGAGATCGACACGGCCACGCTGGCCAGCCTCGCCCCCGACGCGGGGTGGCGCCGCCAGGTGTTGCTGGATCGAGAGCTGATCGTGCTGGCCACCGGCGGCCACGGCCATGCCGAAGTCGATTTCCGCGCCCTGCCCTGCCGGCCCGGCACGTTACTGCGGGTACGCACCGGCCAGGTGCTGCGGTGCACGCCCCCGCACCTGGCCGCCACGGTGGTCCGCTGGCGCCCCGAGGCGCTGGCCGGGCTGGACGTCAACGTGGCCGACGTCCCGCCCCGGGTCCAACTGGCCGGCGAGGACGAGGACGCCGTCATCAACGAGGTGAGCCAGTTGACCGTGGACTCGCGCCGGCACCGGGACACCCCGGTCGGCCGCAGTCTGCTGCGTCACCAGCTGACCGTACTGCTGCTGCGGTTGAGCACGCTGCCGCCGCGAGCCCGCCGTGCGGCGCGCCCGGAGGAGCTGACCTTCCAGCGGTTCCACCGCGAGGTGGAACTCGGCTACCAGCACACCCGGCGGGTCGAGGACTACGCCGACCGGCTGGGCTGCTCGGTGCGTACGCTGACCCGGGCCTGCCTGGCGGTGACCGGGCGCAGCGCCAAGCAGGTGCTTGACGAGCGGGTCGCGCTCCAGGCCAGCCGACTGCTGGCCGCCACCGACGAGCCGATCGCCCGGATCGGCAGGCAACTCGGTTTCACCGAGCCGACCAACTTCGGCCGGTTCTTCACCCGCGAGATCGGGGTCAGCCCCGGTGCCTTCCGGGCGGCCCGTGAGCAGCCCGGGCCGGGTCCGCTGGTGCGCCCCCGGCCACCCGCCGAGGCCGCCGGCAGCTGAGTGGCCCGCCCACCCGCCGGCACGTCGACAGGTCGACATGTCAGCCCCGCCTGAGCGGCCGGAGGGCCGACGTCGGCCCGGCGACGCCCTGGCTGGGGCCGGGCGGGCATGATGGCAGGGTGCAGATCTCCGCGCGTGGCGACTACGCGGTGCGGGCGGCGCTGAGCCTCGCCGCCGCGTACCCGGCACTGCTGTCCACCCAGACCATCTCCGCGGAACAGGACATGCCGCGTAAGTTCCTCGAGGCGGTGCTGGCCGACCTGCGTCGGGCCGGCCTCGTCCGGGCCCAACGGGGCGCCGAAGGCGGCTACATGCTGGCCCAACCGCCACGGGAGGTGACCATCGGCGCGGTGCTGCGCGCGGTGGAGGGCCCGCTTGCCGGCGTACGCGGTCTGCGCCCGGAGGAGACCACGTACGAGGGGGTGGCGCAGCACCTGCCCGGCTTCTGGGTCGCGGTGCGCGCCTCGCTGCGTCGGGTGGTCGACGAGGTGAGCCTGGCCGACGTGGTCAACGGACGGCTACCGGCCCACGTCCGGCGGCTGACCACCCTTCCCGACGCCTGGGAACCCCGTTAAGGAGGGGTCCCCTGCTAACGCCTCGTGTAGAGGAAGGGCCCCCTGTTAACACTCGCCACCGAGCACGGCAGCGCCAGGCGAGCACGGCAGCGCCAGGCGAGCACGGCAGCGCCAGGCGAGCACGGCGGGGGTGGGGCGGGTATCGGTCAGATGGTGCGCAGCACGTCGTCGGTGCCCAGGCGGGGTAGGCGGTCCTGCCACGCTTGTGGGCCCGGCCGGCCGATGTTGATCACCAGTAGTGCCTCGTGCCGGCCGTCTGGGAAGAACTCCCTGGTCACGCCGGCCGGGTCGAAGCCGGCCATGGGTCCGGCGGCCAGTCCGGCGGCACGTATGCCGACCAGCAGGTAGCCGATCTGAAGGGCGGCGTTGAAGCGCGCCTGCGCGGCCCGCGCGTCCTCGTCGGCGGCCAGCCAGTCGCGGGCCTGCGGGCGGTGTGGGTACAGCTCGGGCAGCCGCTCGTGGTAATCCAGATCGGCGGCGGCGACGACCACCAGCGGCGCGACGGCGGTCTTCGCCCGGTTGCTGCTGGACAGGTACGGCAGCAACCGGTCACGGGCCTGCGGTGAGCGGACCAGCAGCAGGCGTAACGGTTGCCCGTTGTAGGCGGTCGGGCCGTACCGCATCAGGTCGTGGATCGCGGCGATCTGCTCGTCGGTGACCGGCTCGTCGGTGAAGGTGTTGGCCGTGCGGGCGGCCCGGAAGAGCAGGTCCTGCCCGGCCTGGTCCAGCGTGAGCAGGTCGTCACGCAGGTTGGCCGCGGTCATGCCGGTGCGCTGCTGGTCACCGGGCGGAGCTGGCCCGCAGTGGACGTCGGCGCAGCACCACGAGGGTGTCGCGAGTTCAGGTGAGACATGAGGGTTCCTCTCCAGGCGACGCCCGATCCAGGCTACACCTATCTCCTGAGTAGGATTTACGGGGCCGTGGACGCGCTGGATTCGCCCAGGACGACGTCCACTGCGGACGAGTGGGGTTTGACAGATCGACGGCTGGGGCATCTTCGATGCGCGCAGGTGCCACGACCAAGGGACCGCGACGAAGGGAGGCCCACAATGGGTGTGATGTTGCGAAAGCGCAAGAAGTTCGGGCCGCTGATCCTGCACTTCACGCAGAATGGCTTCTCGTCCTGGAGCATCAAGCTCGGCCGGTGGTCCTGGAACTCGCGGGCCAAGGCGCACCGGGTCGATCTGCCGGGGCCGCTGCACTGGAAGCAGGACAAGTCCGGGGCGTGAGTCCCGAGCTTCAGCGGGGTGCCGGTTCTCATCGGCACCCCGCTGAGGTGTCCGGCGAACACGAGCCCGGCCCGCATCGGACGGTGGCGTACCCGGATCACCGCGCATTGTCCGCCCGGGTGCGGAAACGCCTCACCAGAGACCGGCTGATAACCGGACAATCTACGCATGAAACGGAACACGGGCCGCCGGCAGGAGCTTCGCCGGGCCTGGCTGTCCTGCGTACTGCTCGTGGTTGCCTACTTCGTCGTGCCGGTGGAGGCCGACCCCAACGCGGTGCGGATGGGCGTACGCATCTCCCTCACCCTGCTGCTGACGGGCGCCGTCGCCTGGCTGGTGACCGGTCAGGTGCGTCGGCAGCTCGCCGCCGGCAGCAGCGGCGAGTCCCGTGCACTCACCCACCTGGCGGTGGTCCTGGTCGCCGGTCTGCTCGCCTTCGCCTTGGCCGACTACGTGGTGGCGCGGGCCGCCCCGACCCAGTTCGTCGCCCTGGGCACCCGGATCGACGCGCTCTATTTCGCGGTGGCCACGCTCACCACCGTCGGGTACGGCGACGTGCACGCCCAGGGGCAACTCGCCCGGGTGCTGGTCATCGTGCAGATGGTGTTCAGCATCGGGGTGATCGCCACAGGCGTGTCGCTGGTGGTCAAGCAGCTGGTCCAGCGGCAGTGAGCAGCACGTCGCCGCCGAGCCGGCCCTGCTCCGGTGCGCGGCTCACCCGGGCCGTGTCGAGCAGCGTGGTCATCGCCCGTAGCGCGTCCACGGCCCGGTAGGCGGTGGCGGTGACGGCGTACCGGCGCAGCTCGGTGACCGTACGCGGACCGTGCCGCACCAGCTCGGCCAGCAGGACGCCTGCCAACGGCTCCGGATCCACCTCCGGCGCGGGTGCCAGCGGCTCGCCGTGCGGGCCGACCATGCGGAGCCCGGTTGCCCACAGCTCCTCCTTCAGCGCCTCGAGGCTGCGGTCCGAGCCGGTGCCGAACCCGATTCGCCTGCCGGCGTCGGCCAGCTCGACAGCTGTCGACAGTGGAAATCCGGCGTCGCCGAGTGCCGCCCGCAGGGGTGTGCCGGCAGCAGCGAAGAGCAACGCCTCGGCGGGCCGCCCGGTCGCGGCGGCGGAGAGCGCCACCGGGTCCGCGGCGTCCGCCCCTTCCAGGTAGGACAGCATCGGCGCCCCGGCGGCGCCGGCCGCGCGCAACGCCACCGGCAGCCGGCTCGGCGGGCCGGGCATCAGGTGTACGGTCACCTCGGGCGGCAGTTCGGCCTCGGCCGCGCCGAGCCGTGTGGGCAGGTCCGGGGCACCGTCGGCCAGCACCAGGACGGTGAGCCGGCAGCCCCGCAACCGGTCGCCGTACTCGCCGATCACCCGCAGCGCCTCCTCCGCCGGGCCTCCGTCGCCATCCGGGCAGGCCACCACGACGGTCCCCCGC
>NZ_POTX01000229.1 GCF_003236305.1 Micromonospora endophytica
CACTCAGGCGGAGCCAACCGGGCCGGGTCAACCGGGCTGAGGTGGCTTCCGGAGCCGGGCCGGTGGTCGGGCGAGGTGAGGGCCGGGCCGGTGGTCGGGCGAGGTGAGGGCCGGGCCGGTGGTCGGGCGAGGTGAGGGCCGGGCCGGTGGTCGGGCGAGGTGATAGCGCTACCGGTTCAGCTCCGTAGGCAGCCAAAGCAAGAGTGTGGGCTCGGCCACCCGGTCCGGGTGCGGTGTCGGTCCAAGGGCCGCCCACCGAGCCGCCCACCGAGCCGACCGAAGTTATCCACAAGGTTGTCCACAGGTTGGAGGCCGGGGTTGAAATGGGTTCGGGGCGGCGGGAAGCATCGATGGCATGGGGGCGGAGAGCGGTGTTTTCGATGATCTGGGTTCGATGCTGCGGGCGTTGCGTCGGCAGGCCGATCTGAGCCAGCGGGAGTTGGCTTCGCTCTCCGGCGTGCCGCAGTCCACGGTGGCACGCATCGAGTCGGGACAGGCCGCCGATCCCCGGTTCCAGACCGTCCAACGGCTCGTCCGCGCGGCTGGTGGGGCGCTGCGACTTGGCACCGTCGCTGGCTCTGACGCTGGCTCTGAACTGGGCTGTCCCGGTCGGGCTTGTCGGGGGCGGGACCCGCTGGGCGATGCGGCGATCCCGGACGACACCCGGCGGGACGAGGCGGGCCGGCGCTATCCGGCGCATCTGGACGTGCGGAAGGTTCGCACGTTGAAGGACTGGCCGGGCGCCTGGTGGGCGCATTCGTACACGTTGCCGTTCGAACGATGGCCGTTACGGGTCCCCAAGGTGACGTACGACCTCGACCGTGGCCGGCGGGACGAGCGACGGCTGCGGGAGCGGCTCCGGGACGCGGTGGAGATCCGTCGGATCACCGAGGGGGTGCCCTCGGGGTGCTGGCGGCTGGTGGCTGAGCTGCCCGACGGAGACCTGGTCGGTGAGTTGCGGGCCCACGAGCGCAGCCTTGACCTGCGGTACGGCGAGGAGATGGGCGACCGACGTGAGGTGGTGCTGGACGGCGTACTGGTGGCACCCCGGTTACGGCTGCTCGGCATCGGGCGTCGGCTGGTGGACCGGCTCGCCGCGGAGACCAGAGACGCGGGGCTGACGGCGGTGTGCGCGCTGGCCGAGCTCGATGGCATTCCGTTCCTGTTGGCCTGCGGCTACCGGATCGAGTGGAGCAGACCACAGGCACTGCGCCTGGAGTGGTAGTCAGCGCAGGACGGGAGCGGCGGCGGTGAGCGCGGCGAGGGCTTCGCGCAGCCGCCAGGCGGATCGGTCGCGCGGGCCGATCGGGTTGGAGATGGTGCGCAGTTCGGCGAAGGGCAGGCCGGCGTGGCTCGCGGCGACGGCCACGCCGTACCCCTCCATGGCTTCCGCCACCGCGTCCGGGTGCCGGCGGCGCAACGTCTCGGTGCTGGCCGCGGTGCCGGTGACGGTGTTCACCGTCAGCACCGGCCCGACGATGGCGTCCGGTAGCGCGGCGCGCAGCGCGGCCAGCAGGTCCGCGTCGGCGGCGACGGACGTGCCACCACCGAGCAGTTCCGCCGGCATGCCGAGCTCGTCGACGGGGATGAAGCCGTCGGGTGACTCGGCGCCCAGATCTGCGGCGACGGCTCGGGTGCCGAGCACGGTGCCGCCGACCGGCACCCGGTCGGTGAATCCGCCGGCCACGCCCGCGCTGACCACCCCTCGGTACGGTCGACCGGCGGCCTCGGCGAGGGCCAGCAGCCGGGCCGTGGCGGCACCGGCGACGGCCGGACCCACGCCCACGGGCACCACCGCCACCGTGGCGTCGGCGAGCCCGGCCTGGATCGCCTCGGCCTCGGCGGGGACCGCGGTGACCACGAGCAGACCGGTCACGGGACCGGCCCGGGGGAACTGTGCCGGGTCTCGTCGTCGCCGCCGCCGGAGCGGGTGGCCGCCGACGACGGCCGGTAGATGTGGAAGCCCGGCGGGGCCAGGTTCGGCTCCTCCGGTGCTGAACCGCCCTGCACCGGAGCGGGGGAGGTGGGCACGGAGTCCGCCGCCGGATCCCGGTCGGTCCGCTGACCGGTGGCCGGCGGGTCGGCGGCCCAGGGGTCGGTGACCGGCGGGTCGGTGGGCCAGGGGTCGGTGGCCGGCGGTGCGGTGGTGCCGGTCTCGGCAGCTCGGGTGTCGGTGGCGGGGTCGGTGGTGACCAGTTCGTCGTCGGTCAGCGGCCGACCGCGGAGTCGCTCGGCCCGCAACCGCCCGGCCATCACCAGGCCGCGCGCGGCGGCCAGCGCGCCGACCCCGGCGACGACGACGATGCCGATCCGGCCGTCGAAGGGCACGAGCCCCAGCCCGCCGCCGGCCACGAAGGCGAGCATCAGCACGGTTTCCGAGTGGGCGAAGGAACTGGCCCGGAGCCGCTCCGGGATCCGCTCCTGGATCGACGCGTCCACCGCGAGCTTGGCGATGCCGCTCATCATCGCCGCGACCACGCAGAGCAGGGCGACCATCGGCAGCGAGAAGCGCAGCGCGGTGAGCACTCCCACTCCGGCCACGATGACCATGCCGCTGGACTGGAGCGCGGCCGGCCGGTGGATGCGTAGCCGGGTGCCGATCGCGGTGGCCAGGAAGGTGCCGACGGCCAACGCGCCGCCGACCAGACCGAGTGCTCCCTCGTCACCCAGATCGCGACCGAACACCGTGGTGGTCAGGTCGCCCGCCTTGATGCTGAAGGCGAGAAAGAGCAGCAGGAAGCCGTAGATCGCGCGGAGTGTGGCCGCGCCGGCCAGGGTCGAGATGACCAGTCGGCCGGCCGGACGCCCCCGGCCCAGCGGACGGTCGCCGGTGCGCCGCAACAGCGCCCGCAGCGGTCGCGGCACCCGTTCCGGCGGCTCGGAGTCGGCCTTCGGTGGCAGCCGCAGGGAGACGACCATGCCGATCAGGAAGATGACCGAGGCGACCCGCAGCGGCCACTGCGGGCCGAACCAGAACGCGGCCAGGCCGATCGGGGCGACGAGCGCCCCGGCGACGGTGCCGTAGACGCTGGCCCGGGCACCCACCTGGGACAGGCCGAGCCCTTCGGGCAGCAGCCGGGGCACGGCGGCCGAGCGGGCCACGCCGTACGCCCGGGAGAGCGCCAGCACGCCGAAGGCCGCCGGATAGAGACCGAAGCCGTGGATGTAGTCGGAGATCAACCAGGCCAGGAACGCCCGACCCAGCATGGTCGTGGCCAGCGCGTATCGCCGGCCGTGCCGGAAGTGGTCGAGCAGCGGGCCGACCACCGGGGCGAGCATGGCGAACGGCACCATGGTCACCAACAGGTAGAGCGCCACCTTGCTGCGGGCCTCGCCGAGCGGCACGTTGAAGAAGATCGTCCCGGCCAGGCCGATGGCGATCAACGTGTCTCCGGCACAGGAGACCGCGTGCAGATCGAAGAGGCGGGCCATGCCGGTCTCGCCACCGGCACCCCGGGTCCGGGCCCGGGCGGCGCTGCGGGTCACCCAGCGGCCGCTGTTGATCGAGCCGCGCAGCAGCAGCCGCGTGGCACGGATGCCGGTGCCCACGGTCCGCCCGAGGAGAGAGCGCTCGGAGCGGGAGAACAGCGGCATGGCACCCATCCTGACCCATCAGCCGGACAGATGGCGCACCAGCGCCACAGAACACCTCTGGGGAGTGCCTCACAGCCGACCGCACCGATGGGGGACAATGGTTGGGTGACCAGGCCCGCCTCCGCCCGTGCCGCCCGTCTCGACCAGGTCTGCGCCGCCGCCGTCGACGTGGCGCGCGCCGCTGTCACCGAGGTGGAGGCCGACGACGTCGGCGATCACCTCCAAGTGGTCGCCGAAGGCGACCGACTCGTCACGCACTACTTCGAGTGCCGTCTGGCCGGCTACCGGGGCTGGCGGTGGGCGGTCACCGTCACCCGCGTGCCGCGCAGCCGGAACGTGACGATCTGCGAGACCGTGCTGCTGCCCGGTCCCGACGCCCTGCTCGCGCCGGGCTGGTTGCCGTGGCAGGAACGGCTCAAGCCAGGCGACCTCGGTCCGGGCGATCTGCTGCCGACGCCACCGGAGGACGAGCGGCTCCAGCCCGGCTACCTCCTCTCCGACGATCCGGCGGTCGAGGAGACCGCCTGGGAGTTGGGTCTCGGCCGGCCCCGGGTGATGTCGCAGGAGGGCCGGATCGAAACGGCCCAACGCTGGTACGACGGGGATCACGGCCCGGCGGCGCCGATCTCGACCGCCGCGCCGGCCGCCGCCCGCTGCGGCAGTTGCGGGTTCTACCTGCCACTCGCGGGCCGGCTCCGGCAGTGCTTCGGGGTCTGCGGCAACTTCTACGCCCCGGACGACGGTCGGGTGGTGAGCGCCGACCACGGCTGCGGTGCCCACTCGGAGACGTTGATCGAGGCCGAGACGCCGGTGGACGAGATGCCGACCGTCTACGACGACAGCGCGGTGGAGCCGGTGGAGTCGTACGACCCCTCCTGACGGGCGGGATGCCGTCGGTCAGGAGGCGGCGCGGCGGCGACGCCGGTGCGCGTCGTGGCGCATCATCACGGCGAGACCGGGAAAGCCCCACAGAAAACCGGCCAGGCAGATCCAGAGCCAGTTCTCGTGGCCAGCGGCGGCCAGCCGGTCGCGGAAGAGCAGCAGCACCAGGCCGACGACCGCCCAGGCCGCCATCCCGGCGAGCGCGAACGGCACCATCGGCGGATCGAGCGGCTCGGGTCGCGGCGGCGGCTGCTTCGGCACCTCGCCAGGGTACGCGATCGGCTGTTTCGTGAAACGTTGATCTGCGACGATGCGCGCGACAACCTGATCATTACTGCGAGGTGCCCGATGGCAGTAGCGCCACCCGAAAACGACACGCCTCCCGATCCGAACCGGCCGGTGGGCCGCTTCGACAGGTACTTCGAGGTCACCGCCCGCGGCTCGACGATGAGCCGAGAGCTTCGCGGTGGCCTGGCCACCTTCTTCACGATGGCCTACATCGTGGTGCTCAACCCGCTCATCCTCGGCAGCGCACAGGACGCCGACGGCAACACCCTGCCGATTCCCGCGATCGCCGCGGCCACCGCCCTGATCGCCGGCCTGATGACCATCATGATGGGCGCGGTCGCCCGCTTCCCGCTGGCGCTCGCCGCCGGCCTGGGCATCAACGCCCTGGTGGCGTACGAGATCGCGCCGGAGATGACCTGGGCCGACGCGATGGGCCTGGTGGTCATCGAGGGTGTGATCATCGCGATCCTGGTGCTGACCGGCCTGCGTACCGCGGTGTTCCGGTCGGTGCCGACCCAGCTGAAGACGGCGATCGGTGTCGGCATCGGCCTCTTCCTGACCATCATCGGCCTGGTGGACGCGGGCTTTGTTCGCCGGCTGCCGGACGAGGCGAACACCACGGTCCCGCTCGGTCTGGGCATCGGGGGCCGGCTGGTGAGCTGGCCGACGCTCGTCTTCGTGCTGGGGCTGCTGCTGACCCTGGTGCTCGTGGTGCGCCGGGTCAAGGGCGCGATCCTGCTCGGCATCCTCGGCTCGACGGTGCTGGCGATGCTGGTGGAGGCGATCGGCAACATCGGCCCGTCGGTGGTGAACGGCGTGCCGAACCCGAAGGGCTGGTCGCTGAACGTCCCGACCGTGCCGAGCAATCCGTTCGACGTGCCTGATCTGTCGTTGCTCGGCAAGTTCAACGTGCTGGGGTCGTGGGAGCGGGCCGGCTGGCTGGTCGTGCTGATGTTCATCTTCACCCTGCTCGTGACGGACTTCTTCGACACCATGGGCACCATGGTGGCGGTCGGTCAGGAGGGCGGCCTGCTCGACGAGCAGGGCACCCCACCCCGGGCCAAGGAGATCCTGCTTGTCGACTCGATAGGTGCCGCCGCCGGTGGCGCGGCCAGCATCTCCAGCAACACGTCGTACATCGAGAGTGCCGCAGGTGTCGCGGAGGGTGCCCGGACCGGGGTGGCCAACCTGGTCACCGGCGGGCTGTTCCTGCTGGCCATGTTCCTGGCGCCGCTGGTGGTGATCGTGCCGTTCGAGGCGGCCTCGGTGGCGCTGGTGGTGGTCGGTTTCCTGATGATGACGGCGGTGAAGGCCATCGACTGGTCCGACTACGAGATCGCCATCCCGGCGTTCCTCACCATCGTGCTGATGCCGTTCACCTACTCCATCTCCAACGGCATCGGCGCCGGCCTGATCGTGTACGTGGTGGTCAAGCTGGCCAAGGGCAAGTTCCGTGAGGTCCACCCGCTGTTGTACGGGGTGGCGGCGCTCTTCGTGGTGTACTTCCTGCGCGGACCGCTCGAGTCGCTGCTGTTCTGATACCCCGGGTGGCGGGCGCGCGGATCGCGGTTTCGCGGGGTGCCGCGTGCCCGCCCTCGGGTGCGGACGTGGTAGTCGTGAGCATGGTCATATCGGCTGCGGTGCGGCCATCAAATTAGTTAGGCTAACTATCGTGACGGAGCGGACGGTGACGGCGCAGAGCATGCCACCGGCGCAGCTGGCCCATCAGCTGCGTGATGCGATCACCCGGCTAAACCGGCGGGTCCGCCAGGCCCGACCGGTCGGAGACCTGACGGTCACCCAGTTGTCCGCGCTCACCAGCATCCGGCTGGCGGGCGCGCTCACGCCGCGGGAACTGGCCGACGTCGAACGGGTCCAGCCACCGACGATGACCAAGATCGTCGCCAAGCTGGAGGAGCGCGGCCTCGTGCAGCGAAGCCCGCACCCGACCGACGGGCGGCAGGTCATCCTCGCGGTGACCGAGGGGGGCCGGGCCGTGCTCGACCAGTTCGAGCGGGTCCGGGACGAATGGCTGGCTCGCCGGTTGGCCGAGCTGAGCGACGCCGACCGGGAGACACTGCACCACGCCGCGGAGGTTCTCCAGCGGATCTCCCGCGCCTGACGCACCCCGGGTGTGCCCCGCGCCGCGCCGTCCGTCGTTGATGACGCGTACGACCGCGAGGAGGCGCACCGAGAGTGCAGGCACGGCTCAGCACGATGTTCCAGTCCCTACAGGTCCGCAACTATCGGCTATTCGCGTCCGGGCAGCTGCTCAAGCTGATCGGTGTCTGGATGATGTTCATCGCCCAGGACTGGTTGGTCCTGGAGCTCTCCGGCGACTCGGCCACCGCGCTGGGCGTGGTCGTCGCACTCCAGTTCACCCCCGTGCTGCTGCTGACGCTGATCTCCGGCCGCCTCGCCGACCGGTACGACAAGCGGATGCTCCTCTTCGTCGCCAACACCTTCTGGACCGTGCTGTCGTTGGCGATGAGCCTGCTCGTGCTCACCGGCCTGGTCCAGCTCTGGCACGTCTTCCTCTTCGCCGCGCTGCTCGGCGTGGCCAACGCGGTGGAGACGCCGGTACGCCAGGCGTTCGTCTCCGAGCTGGTCGGCACCCGGCTGCTGCCCAACGCGCTGTCGCTGAACGCGGCCGTGTTCAACTCCGCCCGGATCGTCGGCCCGGCCGTCGCCGGTCTCGCCATCGCCGCCTTCGACGTCGGACCGGTGTTCCTCTTCACCGCGCTCAGCTCGATCGCACCCCTGGTCACGGTGATCCAGATGCGTCCGGCCGAGCTGTACCGGGAGCCACTGCCGCCGCGCGACGAGCGGGCCGCCGCCACCGTGCTGGACGGGCTGCGCTACGTCGGCCGCCGCCCCGACCTGCTGCTGCCGATGGTGGTCATGTCGGTGATCGGGATGTCGCTGTTCAACTTCCAGCTCACCCTGGCCGCGCTGGCCAAGACCGTGTTCAACACCGGTGCCGCCTCGTTCGGCCTGTTCAGCACGACCCTCGCGGCAGGTGCGCTGATCGGCGCGCTGGCCGGGACCGGGCGGCGCAGCCGCCCCTCGGTCTGGTTGGTGCTCGGTGCCGCGATCGCCTGCGCCACCTTCGGCACGCTCGTCGGCCTCGCGCCCGCGTACTGGATGGTGGTGGCGTTGCTGCCGCCGACCGGCTTCTTCATGGTCTACTTCGCCCAGGCGGCCAACCAGCGGGTCCAGCTCGGCACCGACGCCGCGTTCCGGGGACGGGTGATGGCGCTCTGGGTGCTGGTGTTCCTGGGCACCAACCCGGTCGGCGCGCCGCTCATCGGCTGGGTCGCGGAGACCTTCGGCGCCGGGGTCAGCATCTGGGCCGGCGGGGTGCTCTCCCTGGCCACCGCACTGCTGGCGCTGGCCTGGCAGTTGCGTCGGGACGGAGCCCGGCTGCGGTTCCGGGTGCTGCCGATGCCCCGCTTCTACATCACCCAGACGTGAGCGGGGGCGGGATCCGGAAAATCGGTTACGTTACGGTGCGCAGCGGCATAGCTTCGGCGGGTGGAGGTCGTACGCATGCTGCTGCTCGCCCTGGCCCTGGCCGCCGTGGTCCTGCTGCCCGTGCTGATCGCGCTCGTGGTCTGTGCCGACGAGGTGGTGGACCGGGTCAGCTGCGGATACGCCGGGTGGCGGCAGCGACGGCGGGAGCGGCGGCTGATCGACCGGCTGAACCAGGCGGTGGACGCCGACGAGATCGCCGGCCGGATCGACCTCGCCGCTCTTGACCGGCCCGACCGGCGCTCGCTGGAGGAGGTCGCCGCCGACCTGCGCTGCCTGCGCGGTGGCCGGCCCGGCCGGCCCGGTCCGGCGATGGTGTGGCACAGCAGCGTGCTCGACGCGTACGACACCCGGCTCCGGCTGGCCTGCCAGGCGTTGGGCATCACCGAGCACCTGACCGAGCTGGCCGGCTTCGATCGGCAGCTCGAACGGGTCCGGATCGAAGGCGAGCTGGACGCAGCCGGCCTGCGACTGCCGGCGACCCGCCCCGGGCAACCCGAACCCCGTGCCTGACTGCGATCCTGTGGCAGGTGAGACTCTTCACCGCTGTCTATCCGCCGGCCGAGGCCGTCACGCACCTGACCGCCCGGTTGGCCGGGTTGCGGCTCGGTGCGGCCGCGGCGGCCGGCACGAACGTACGGCTTGTCGACCCGGCCCGGGCTCACCTCACGCTCGCCTTTCTCGGTGAGGTGGACCCCGCACGGCTGGCCGAGATACGGCACGCCCTCCAGCACGCCGTCGCCGCCGCTCCCACCGGCCCGCCCGTGCTGCGGCTGGGCGGCGGAGGCCGATTCGGCTGGGGGCGCAGCACCGTGCTCTGGATCGACGTACGCGGCGACGTCTCCCGCCTGGTGGCACTGGCCGCTGCCGTCCGTACCGAACTGGCCGAGGTCGGGGTGCCCACCGACGAGAAGCCCTTCCGGCCGCACCTGACCATCGCCCGCCCCGGTGACCGGCTGACGCACGCCGACATCGAAGCCGACCTGGCCACGCTCGACGGCTACCTCGGCCCGCCCTGGTCGGCAGGTGAACTGGTGCTGGTGCACAGCCGACCCGGCCCCCCGCCGAGCTATCACCGCCTCGCCACCTGCCCACTCTGACCGAGACTCAGCCCGCTCTCTCCTAGTCCGAGATCTCCTGCCGCGAGGCAGGCGGAGCGCGATCTTGCACTTCTGGTCGCTATTTTGCCCGCGTTAGGGGCTTTTGTCCCGACCAAAAGTGCAAGATCGGCG
>NZ_POTX01000022.1 GCF_003236305.1 Micromonospora endophytica
CCTTATCGTCGGCAGCGTCAGGTGTGTATAAGAGACAGGGCTGGGAGTGCCGGCGCGATGCGCCATGCCGGCAAGGAGTTCCTTCAGCGCGGCCACCGAGCTGACAGTGGGCTGCCAGCCCAGCTCCGTTTCGGCCCGCTCGCTGGACATCAGCGGTGCGTTCAGCGCCAACTCCACCCAGCCGGCGTCGACCGGCTGCAACCGGGCCCGCCAGGTCAGCGCGGCGGCCGCGCGCAGCACCGGGGCGGCCACCGGCACGGTCCAACCATGGAAGTGCCGGGCCACCAGCTCCGAGGTCAGCACCGGGTCCGCGGCGACGTTGAAGGCACCGCGCGCCTCACCCAACACCGCTCGGGCGTACGCGTCCGCCACGTCGTCGGCGTGCACCGCCTGCATCCGCAGCCGGCGGTTGCTGGGCACCAGCGGCAGCCGACCGAACCGCAGCAGCCGCACCGGCACCAGCGGCCCGAGGAAGTAGCGGCTGATCTCCGTACCGGCCTCCCGCTGGAAGATCAAACCGGGCCGCAGCCGCACCACCCGCAGCGCCGGATGGGTCCGCTCGATCCCGTCGAGCATCTCCTCCACCGCCGCCTTGTCCCGGCTGTACGACGATCCGGCCACCCCGGTCGTCGGCCAGCGCTCGCTGACCGGCTGGTCCTTCGGGCCGGGCGCGTAGGTGCCCACCGACGAGGCGTACACCAGCGCCGGCACCCGGGCCCGCAGCACCGCGTCGACCACCGCCCGGCTGCCACCGACGTTGGTGCGGCGCAACTGGCGCTGGTCGTGGCTGGGCTGGATCTGCCAGGCCAGGTGCACCACCGCGTCGGCACCGGCGAAGATCCCGGCCAGCGCGTCGGCCGCGCCCGGCGACCCGATGTCGCAGGAGTGCCAGCGCACCCCGTCGTACGGCTCACCGGCACCTGCGTGCGGCAACCGGCGCGCCACCCCGACCAGATCGACGCCGCGCTCTCGCCGTAGCCGGCGCAGCAGCGCGGTGCCGACGTTGCCACTCGCCCCCACCACCACGATCCGCATGTCCGACCCGTACCCGGTCAGTCGCTTTCCACGCCTGTCCGTCGGCGAACGAGCGGGAAGGGCCCTCCCTGCCCGGAGAGCCCTTCCCGTCAGTGCCTGAAGTGCCGGGTCATCCCTTCTTGATGAATTTCACGTCCACGGACTGACTCGCGGTCTTACCTGTCGCGTTGGCAAACGCGACTGTGAGTTTCACGTCCAGCCGGCCCGTCTTGATCAACGTCTGCCGGTACGCGGGGGTGAGCGACACCGTCATCGTGACGGTGCTCCCCTTGCTCACCTGCTTAGTGGCCGTGGCCACCTGAGCGGCCGAGATGGTGACCACACCGGCCGTGTTCACCGTGGCGGTGACCGTCGCCGTACCCGCGTTGGCGTTGACCTCCACCTTGTTGATCTTCACGGTGGGCGATGGGGTGACCGGTGCCACCGTGCTGACCACCGGCTTGGACAGCGTCTTGTGCCCGGCCGAGTCGACGACCAGCGCCTGGAAGGTGACCTTCTTGCCCGCGTCCTTCGGGCCCGGTGTCCAGCTGAACTGGTACGGAGCGGTGCTGGTCGTGCCGACCTTGGTGCCGTTGACCAGCAGACTGGCCGAGGCGATGGCGAAGTCATCGGTGCCCCGGACCAGTGGATACACCGGCGTCCCGACCTGGAACACCGAGCCCCGCCCCGGGTCGGCCACCTCGGCCGACGGCGCGAGGTCGACGGTGCGCCCCACCCCGGTCGGCACCGCGCGCGGCGGCGACGACTGGAGTTTGGTGAGGGTGACAGTGGCCGCGCCGGTGCTGTCGGGGCCGGAGATGGCCTCGACTCCGGTGCTCGGCACCGCCGGGCCGCCCGGCACCGGCTTCCCCTTGCCGAGGTAGCTGCCGGAGACCACGAACGGCGCGCCCTCGCGGACGGCGCTGTTGTCGGCGTTGGCGTTGTACGCGGCGAAGCCGTTGCCGGTGAGGATGTCACCCGAAGCGGTGAGCGCCCCGGCCGTGTCGGTACCGGCGTCGGTCAGCAGGATGCCGTACGACTTGGCTGGCTCGGGCAGGTAGTAGTTCCCGGTGATCCGGCTGTCGTTCACGAAGCCGGTCACCCCGCTGGCGTACTTGATGCCGGTCTGCGGGTACACGCTGTTCGGCACACCCTTGACGACCGTGTCGGTCACGTAACCGCGGTACCGGATGCCGGTCCGTACGGTGTTGTCCGGGTTGCCGTCCGTGCCCCGCGCGCCGTCGAACAGGATGCCGCCCGACTGGTAGCCGGAGATCACGCTGCCGGTGACGGTCAGTTCGCTCTCGACCGTGGCGGAACTCGTCCCCCGGATCACGCCGGTCTTGACGATGCCCCAGCCGTGCGGGTGCTCGGCGAGTTCCTGCGCGTTTGTCGCGACCTTCATCGGGCCGACGACGCTGTTCGCGATGCGGCCGGCCGCGCCGAAGAAGGCGATGCCCGCCTCGGCCCAGACGTTGCCCGAGGTCACCGTCACGCCCGAGATGTCGACGAACATCTCGTTGGTGTCGGTCGAGCCGAGCGACTGCCGGGACACGGTGATCACGTTGCCGCCACCGTCCCGCAGGTACGGCTGATCGCCCGCCAGGGTGCCGAGCGACTGGTCCGGCTTGATGATCACCTTGTCCGCGCCGGCACCCTTGATCTTCAAGGGCTTGTTGATCGTCAGGCCGTTGCGTGCACCGGCCTGGACCGGGTTGGACGCGTGGTGCACCGGAGTCGAGGACTCCTGGTAGACACCCGCGCAGACCACGATCGTGTCCCACGGCGACGCGTAGTCGACAGCCGTCTGGATCGAGGTGAACTGGGCGTCCGGGCACTGCTTCCGGTCGTCGTCGACAGTCCAGGTGGTGTTCCCCAACGGGTTCGCGACCGGGTCGATCAGCGCGACGTTGCCCGGCGTGTTGTCGTACGCCCGCAGGTAGGTCGCCGGGTCCGGACCGCCCAGGGCGGACCGGCCGTAACCGGCGCCGTTCGCCTGGTTGCCGTCCGACAGCAGGTTCGCCCCGGCCGTGCTCTCCTGGAAGCGCACGTCAGCCAGCTGGATCGAGCCGGACTTCGGCAGGTCACCCACGCCGAACCGGAACTCGAGCTGGGCCAGCGAGCCGAGGTCCACGCCCTGCGCCGCGAACTCGCTGAGCGGAACCCGGATCTGGTCGAGAACGATGTGCGTGTTCGGCGTGTTCGTGCCGGTCGACATGTGCAGGGCGTTACCCCAGCGTGGGTCCCCGGCGTCAACGGTGGCCTCGCGGCCGGAGGTGTCGGTAAGCGCGATCAGGAAGCGCTGGGTCGTCGACGTCGGGTCGTACGAGGTGGGCAGCTCGTTCGGCCAGACCGGGCTCGCCGGGGTGCCGTTCACAGTGGTGTCCCGGGTGTTGTCGCCCCGGTTGTCGGCCCCCGGGTTACGCAGATCGAAGAAGTTGACGGCAGCGCCCATCGTCAGCGCCTTGAGGCCGCGCAGGTCCTTCGACGCCGCCGGAATCTGCGCGGTGAGAGTGGCCGTCGAGCCCTGCTCCCAGGCGAGCGTGAGCTGGCGACCATAGGAGTGGTTGATCGGGCTGTTCTCCCGGGTGGCGTTCTGCCCACCGAGCGCGCCCGCCGCCGGCAACGGACAGGGCTTGGCGGCAGTCGGCAGCCCACTCTTGCCGAGCTGCGACGGCGCGAACTCCCCCGGCTCCGGGTTACACCAGTCGTAACCACCCTCGGTCGCCGCCGGCTTCGGCGAAACCCCAGCGGCCTGCGCGTACGGGTCGGCGAAGCCGTTGCCGTTCAACGAGCCACCGAGCGCGTTGAGGGTGAGCGGATTCGTCACCTCGGGGCGGATCACGTCCACCCGCTCCTGCGGCGCGGCGAAGTAGCTCGTGTTGACCCGCTCGTTGCAGGGGATGGCCATGCCGGACGGGCTCGTCGGGCAGGCCGTCGGCGGGACCTGCAAACCGGTGGAGGTGTCCGCCAACTCACCGGTCAGGTACGGCTGGAACGCGCCCTCGCCACCGATGTAGCGGCGGAAGAAGGCGGCCATCGTGGCCAGCCCGAGCTTCTCCTGGTCACCCATGCGCGCCGGGTCACCCGAGAACTTGGTGTTCACCGCCGGGTTGAGCTGGTCGGAGTTGTCGATCTGGTAGTTCCGGCTCGGGTCGGTGGAGCTGGCGGCACCACTGAGCCGCAGGTTGTTCGGGTGGATGTTGTTCGTCGCGAACGGTGCCGAGTTGCCGCATGCCGCGTCGTTGTTGTTCTGGCCGTCCGCGCTGCCGTCGGCGTACCAGACCGAGTTGTACCAGTTGTGGTTCGCGCCCAGGTGCTCCACCTGGATCCGCGGGAAGGGGTCGTTCGGGTTGACGTACTGGCTGCGCTCGTACAGCCGGGCGCCCTGCAGGTTGGAGACGTCGCCGTCACACATCGGCAGGATCGTCATGTACGGCATGCCGTACGGCGCCTTGCGCTCGTAGTCCACCGGCGCGAGCGAGATGACACCGCGCAGCGGATAGCGCGGCCCGTCGGTACGGATGCGGTTGTAGTCGATGAAGCTCGACACCGCGTCACCGCCGCGTGAGTGGCCCATCAGGCCGATGCGGGTCAGGTCGAGGCGGCCGGAGAGCGTGGTGCCGATGGTGGTGTGCTCGTCGACCGGCAGACCACCAGCGCGGTTCGCCGCACTTATCGCGTCCAGGGTGGCGGCGATGAGCAGGCGGCGGTTGTGCATGCCTTTGCCCTTGGCGCTGTCCTGCCGCATCATCAGCTGGTCCTGGGATACCGAGAACGTGGTGTAACCCCAGGTGGCGAGGTTCTCCGCGAGGTAGGCGTAGCCGCTCTCGTTGTGCTTGAACACGGCACAGGTGAGCGCGGCGTTGTTCAACCCGGAGTCGCACGAGCCGTGGTTGCCGTGCACCAGCACGATCAGCGGCGACGGCTTGGTACGCCGGGTCCAGTCGGGGGTGT
Organism: Micromonospora endophytica; assembly: GCF_003236305.1. Classification (GTDB taxonomy): domain Bacteria; phylum Actinomycetota; class Actinomycetes; order Mycobacteriales; family Micromonosporaceae; genus Micromonospora; species Micromonospora endophytica. The sequence goes on from NZ_POTX01000022.1 coordinate 4,972, forward strand.
AGAGCTGGCCGCGGATCTCGATCTGCTCCGCTGCCTGTGCCGTACCGGCCGTCGGGTCGGCTCCGGCGGAGTTCGGCTCCTGGATGGTGGCGAGGCCGAATTTGACCTCCTGGATGGCCTGGTAGCCGAACGGCCCGCGGGCCGTCGGGTCGGGCAGGTCCGCCGAGGTCACAGTGGGGGTCGCGGCTACCGGCGGCACCGTCGTTGGGGCCGCCGTCACCGGCGAGGTCAGCACTACCGGGGCCGCGAGCGAGGCGACCACCGCGAGGAGCAACCGCGTGCTCCTCCGCGTTCGTACGTGCGACACATATTCTCCCGGAAAAGGAGTGGAAATATTGAACGTGCGGGACGCTAGCCAGCCCACGTTTCTCCGGGATTTCCTATGACGCAGGTCTCATCCAGCTCCGACTAAACCGTTCCTACCAGGTAATATGAGCCCTGTCGGGCAGCCGGCAGCAAGCCCGGCGATTGGGATGGCCAGCCACTCCGACGGACATTCCAATACGTCGCGACGAGCGCTTCCGGACCCGAAAACGCGACGCGGATCGCCTGATCCAGACCATTGTTTTCCGATTCCAGATCAGCGACCTGTCGGATTTATCCCCGCCTTAGCGGACAAGCAGGGCACCGATCAGGCCGGCGAAGGCCGCAACCGAACTGACCGTCCGGACCAGGTTCCAGCGCACCCAGGGCCCCTCGAACCGCTGCCGAACCGCCGCCAGGTCAGTGATCCCGTCGACCGGCCCGACGGCATCCAACTCGTTGTTGAGCGGCACGTTGCAGCGCATCGTCACGCCGAACGTCACCAGATGCCCGACCAGCGCGGCAACCAGCCAGCCCAGCACCGCACCGCCGGCACCAGACCGCCCGACCTCGGCCACCACGGCCACCGCGACCAGCAGTGGCCCGCCCAGGAACACCGACAGGAACCAGCCGTTCAGAATCTTGCGGTTGATCGACTGCATGGTGCCGACAAGCGTTCGATCGTCGGTCGCGGCCAGACCCGGCAACACCGAGCAGGCGTACGCGAAGAACAGCCCCGCCACCAACCCGGTGCTGAGGGTGGCCCCGGCCAGCACAACAACGAGCATCACTTCCGGCATGCTTGACCTCCCCGTGGCACAGCCGACCACGCCGATCCTGCCAGCCCCGATCAACCATCTCGACCACGCGTCACCCGCTGCGGAGCCGCACTGCTCACCCGCCGGGCGGGAAGCGGCGAGCCCGGCCCCACAGGTGTCCGGTAACCTGAGCGCGCGGGCCGCTAGCTCAATGGCAGAGCTGTGGACTTTTAATCCATAGGTTCAGGGTTCGAGTCCCTGGCGGCCCACTCCGTTCCAGCTCAGCGGCCCTTTGCGGGGCCGCTGTCTTTGTCTGCGTGGCTCGTACAGCAGCGAAGTACAGCATCACCCAGGAGCAAGGCAGGACATCTGAGGTACAGTTTCCTGTACTTGCCCTGGAGGTGGTCATGCGGACCGTGAACTTCACCCAGCTACGCCAGAACCTGGCTGCCGAACTCGACAGCGTCATCGACGACGCCGAGGAAGTGGTGGTGACCCGCTCGGGCCATGAGCCGGTGGTGATCGTGTCGCTGGCCGAGTACGAGTCGATGAAGGAAACCGAGTACCTCCTGCGTAGCCCCAGCAACGCCGCAGTCCTTCGCCGGTCGATCGCCGAGCTTGAGCAGGGCGACACGACCGAGCGGGAGCTGGCCGACCCGGACACCGCGCGAGACGTCGCGTGAGGCTGGTCTTCACCGCGACAGCATGGAGCCAGTACCTCAGCCACACCGACCGCAAGCTGGTCAAGCGCATCAACGATCTCATCGCCGATGTGATGCGCAACGGGTACGAGGGCATCGGAAAGCCGGAGCCCTTGCGGGGCGAGCTGTCCGGCTTCTGGTCCCGCCGGATCGACCGCGAACACCGGCTGGTGTACCGAATCACCAAGGACGACGTCGAAATCATCGCCTGCCGATACCACTACGGCGACCGGTAACGGACCGGCGTGGAAGCGGCAGTGGTGGTACCTCCGGCCCACCACACACCGCCGATGAGCTGCGACAACGCCAAGCGAAGATCATCGGGCGCATCGAGGGCACAACCGGGGATCAGGTTTGCTGCGCTCACGAGATCAAGGTCTGGAGATCCGGAGGCGAGCCAAGATGTCGCCGATCTCTCGCGTCTCGTCGTGGTCGGATCCGTACACATGCGCAACAGGCCAAGTCAGTCGGTGGCCTTGGGATGCCCGGTGCCGGCGTGCTTGATCCAGCAGGTGTTGGTGTCGTGGTCAGGCAGATACCAGATGCGCCCGCCCGCAGTGACTTCATACTGCCACTGCGGCAACGTCTTCCCGCTGTGTGTGGCGGCGGCGAGCGAGCCCTTGAGGGGATGCTGACGGCTGGTCGGCGGGGAGGGGCAGGGATCAGACTCGATGGCGTCGAAGGCGACCCGGGTGCTGGCTGCGGCCTGGCGGCACAGTTCCTCCCAGCCTTTTGCCGCGTCGTTGGTGGCGAATCGCAGGGTGTAGCCGCCGGGTCGTGGTGGCGGCGCGGCCCGGTCGCCTCGCTTGGCGCTCACTCGCCGGCCGGGCGCGTGACCGGCCCGAAGTCGTCGGAACTCGGCTCAGCGAGGATCCGATGCAGGTCAGGGTCCGCGTGGATCTCGGCGGAGTGCCGCCACTCGGTGAGGAGCTGCGACAGGGCCGCAGTGCTGCCCAATGCCGCGGCTGCCTCCGCCGTGGCGACGAATTCGTCGGCCATCTGTTCGACGTCTTGAGGCGGCAGGAAGCGCACCCAGGGCAGCACGGTGGGCAGCACCTCGCGCACCAGGGCCGGCTCCCGGCGCACCACGCTGGCCAGCAGTCGGGCGGTCAGGTCCACCACCTCGCCCTCGGCCGCCGCCCGGTCGGCGGACATCAGCACCAGGTCAGCGGCGTCACGGCGGCGCAGCCGCACTGCGCGAGCGCGGGACAGCCGCTCGGTCGTCTCCACTGGCTGACGTAGCAACTCCGAGAACGGCACCGACTCCAACGGCATCGACATGATATCAACACTACTTCAGAAGTGGTCGTTTTGTCAGCTGGACTTGGCTGGCGGGAGAAGTCCAAGGGCATCTGGACCGGCGCGTCAGCGAAGCTCGCAACGGTCAGCGGCATCGTCGGCACGGTTACCGGGATCATCGGCGTCTTCAAGTAGCCCTGCGGCCGGGCACGCCCGCCTCCCCTTGTGACAAGATTAACGGGCACAACTCCGGCACGATAGAGGGCGACAAGGGCTGTCAAACGTTGTCAGGCGCCGTGAACGGATGCCATGCTCAGCCGCCCGATCTGTTTAGTCGCGGCGCATACTCGTGAGACCGGCCGGATTCAGGGTTCGAGTCCCTGGCCGCCCACCAAGTTGATCTTGCGGGTGAACCAGCTGACCGCGTCGGTCGTGCCGCTCTCTGTGTGGCTGCCCGATGCGGACTGTGGCTAGCCACGGATCCGTCGCCGGATGTACTAGCGTCGAGGGAATGAAGAAGCGCGCCGCGAGGTACGAGCCACTGACGGTGGCACGCCTAGGGGCTCTGCTGGTCGGATCCGACGAGACGCGACGGTGGCGGCTGGTGGCGGAGTTTCTTGAGGAGTACCGCTGGGAACCGGCCGAGATACGCGCCGGTCTACTGGACCAGGAACCAACGTCTACCGGCGACGAGCGCTGGGACGTATTCCTCGCGGCACTGACGGAACACCTGGCAGCCAAGGATGGGCGGGGCGCGCCGACGTGGGTCGAGGCACGGTCGCTCCGGCGGTTCTGGTTTCCCTTCAACACCCGTGCCGCCCGGGTCGACGCGGTGGTGCACGCGCCAGCAGCGTTCCGTCGTCGGGGCGTGTACGTCTCGGCGCAGGAGCTGAACGTCGCGTGAGCATCAATGATCCATTGCTGGACCGCGCGGCGATCGAGGATGCCTTCCGGCGGCTCGGGGATCGGCTGTCGAGGCGAGGTGTTGTCGCGGACCTCTACATCTTCGGCGGGGCGGCGATGGCTTTGGCCTACGACGCTCGACGGGCTACTCGGGACATCGACGCGGTGTTCCAACCCCATGGCATCGTGCTCGACGAGGCTCGTGCGGTGGCGGATGAACTCGGCCTGCCGCACTGGTGGCTCAACGAGCAGGCGAGTGCCTATGTCGCTCCGGGAGGCGACGCGACGGCTCCGCGCGTCTTCGACCACCCCGGCCTGCGGGTGGCTGCGGCGTCTGCGGAGCATCTGCTGGCCATGAAGGTGCTTGCCGCACGGCGGCGAGACGCCGAGGACATCCGCTTCCTGGTCGACCACCTCCGGCTGACCAGCGCGGAGCAGGTCCTCGCCCTGTGTGCGGAAGTCTTCCCGGATGAGGAGGTCCCAGGCCGGGCGAGACTCGTGCTCGACGACGTCTTCGACGACTCGTAGACCCGCCATCGGGCTTCCGCAGCGACGGAGCTACTTCGCTTCACCGATAGAACACCGTGCCGTCTCTGCTCGGGTTGACTGGTGGTGGGAAGTCGCCCGAAGCTCGGTCGCCTGCCGCGTATCGCCGTACCGACTCACGATTCTGTCCGACCCGTTCCGCTATGTCGGCAAGCGTCACCCGGTCCTGATCCAAGACGCGGAGCGCAGTCAGGCCGACCTCATCGAGACTATGTACGGCGGACGCGATCGCGTCCGCCATGGTCTCGGCGTTCCGGTCGAACTCCGCGACCGGAAGGCCGTTCTCCGTGCCGAACGCCGCATCGTCGCAGCCTGCTTCGAACAGTGCGTCCAGTTCACTGCCGACAGGCTGCCGGTCAAGGATGACGGTGAATGCGTATGTTGTCATGAGCTCATCGGCGATCTCCTTCTTCGGGTGGCGGCCCGAGCTGATCATGCGGTGCCCCTCACGTGCTGGAGCGGGCTGTTGAGGCTTGTTCCATTCGCCCTCGATTCGCCCGAGTGGTAGGCGTTGGCTGGTGTAATAGCACACCGGCCTGGTGTAAGAGTGCACCGGACCGTTGTGTCGTTCATGTTCGTGTTCAACGACCAGGAGGCTTCTTCGCTTCTGCCCAGTTCAGAGATCGGTCAGTCCTGCGGTTCGTCGAGTGCCGCGTGCGGCGGGTCCGGGTCAGGGTTGTCGGGTCAAGCCGACGAAGGCGGGCGATATTCGGCGGCGAGTTCCTCTGCGTCAGCCACCAGCTCGTCGAGTTCCGTCGCGCTCAGGTTCGTCTGCAGGAGTAGCTCTCCGAGAATGAACACCTCGACTCCGAGCGCGGTTTCGGCGGGGATGTTGTCGACCAGTTCCGGTTCACCGAGGGCGGCGCGGATGAGCCCTTCCATCTCCAGGGCCGGCAGGGTGTCGCGGTCGTTGTACCGGAGGCGGGTGGCGCAGACCCAGGCGGCTACGTCGCTCGGGGTGGTGTTGGGTGGGAAGTGCCGATTGACGGCGAGCGCGAACGCTCCACCGATGATCAGGGGGTTGCCGAGCTGGTCGCTACGGCGGATCTCCTCAAGAATGGCGTCGACGCCGTCCCAGTCAGCTCGGGCCATGGCTCGGATTACGTCGCTCAATGGTTGTTCGTTCATGTCGAGTGCCTCATCGAATGGGTGTGTGGAGCGCCGCGATCGGCGGTCGTGCGGGTCAGGGTTGGCGGGTCAGGCCGACGATGGTGGCCAGTCGCGCGATGTCGGCCGCTGCCGGTCCGCGGTGGATGATTTGGGCGAGGAGGGTACGGGCGACAGGGCGGCTGCGGACCTCGGCGGGCGCGAGGCTGTCGGCGTCGAGTAGGGCTTGCCCGGCCTGGGTGGGGTCGCCGGTGTCGAGGTGCGCGTGGGCGGTGTCGATGAGGTGGGCGGCGCGATGTTCGGGTGGTAGTCGTCGCCAGCCGTCGCTGCGGATGGCGTGTTCGTGTCGTTCGATGGCTTCGCTGGGGTTGCCGAGGTGGTGGGCGGCGAGTGAGCGGGCCACCTGGACGGCCGTCCGTCCGAAGGCGGTGTGCTGGGCGTCGGTGTCGCGGGCGAGCCGATGAGCCAGGCCGGCGGCATGGTCGAGCAGGTCCTGGGCGTTGCGGCGGTCACCTCGGCTGGCGGCGGCGAGTCCGGCCTGGAGGAAGAGGGTTCCGCGTACGGTGTGGTCGTCGGTGGTGTCCGCGGCGGTGAGGGCGGCGGTGAGCGCGAGTTGGTGGTGGCCGAGCGCGCGCAGGGCCTGGGTGACGTCGATGGTGGCGGCGGCGGTGAGTGTGGGGCCGCCATCGGCGGCGGTGACGGCCCGGTCGGCGGCCAGCCAGGCAAGCTCGGCGTGGTCGAGCTTGACCAGGACCGCAGCGGTGATCCGGTACGTGGACACCAGCAGGCTCCGCGGCCCGCGCGTCACGTCGAGCAGGCCGGGTAGTGCGCCCAGGAGCTGCGGGTAGCGGGCATGCTGGTAGCTCATCCAGGCGTGCCCGACCTGCTGGCTGGCCTGCTGCGCCGGGACGGTGCGCAGCGGTCGATCGTGGTACGACGCGAGGGCCGCGCGGACCGCGTCGACTCCTTCCACGCTCGGTGTGGCCGGTGCCGGCCGGCGCGGGCCGAGGAGCACTTCCGGGTCCAGGCGCAGCACGTCGGCGATGTCCCGAATCACCGAGTAGCGGTCGAGCCGACGTACCCCGCGTTCCACTTTGTCGACCCAGCTTTTCGACTTGCCGAGCCGGTCGGCGAACGCCTGCTGACTCATTCCCCGGTTGGTCCGCAACTCAGCCACCCGCCGCCCGATGGGTACGGAGTTGTGGTCGCGGCGGTGCGGCCGGTTCATCGTTCCCCCCGCACCGGCGGCATGGCGTCGGTGGCTTCCCCACAACGCGGACACCACCGCGACTTCACCCTGAACGCAAACAGCCCCGTCACGAACCCCAGCAGCACCCCACTGAGGATCATCATCACCACCTCGACACCCACGAGCGCTCACCTTCCGTCGAGCCAGAGCGCAGCGACAGAGCCCACGGGTGACGACACATTGGATGGGGGCGACTGCTCGCAGAAGCCGCAGCAGGGCAGCCTCGTGCAGGGGAAGTAGCACACATGTCAGGTCCCTTCGGGAGATGGACTCCCACACCAGGACTTCTTCGACCAAATGACCGGCGTGGGACTATCCCTACAGAACCAAGCGTGGCGTATTGTCAGCAGACAATCAAGTCTTCATCTGACAATATTCCGACGTTACGCGTCGGCCGGAAAGGCATACACCAGTTCGTACGCCTCGGCGTCGAGCACCATCAGCGATACCTCAACGCAGCGGTCACCTGCGTAGGCGTACCTGGTGATCTCGAAGACCAGGCTCCCTTCTCGACGTAGACCCAGCCCGTCCCGGCCGTCCACCCCGTCAATCTCTTCCGGGGTGGGTGCGCGACTGATCACCCGCTCGACAAATCTCGTGGGCGCGAATCCCATCTCGGCGAGCCGGGCGAACGTCCCACCCGGTCCGGTATCGGTGTGTTCGATGCGAGTCCCACGGGTCAAACCTGTCGGAAGATAGGCGGTGGCGAGCTGGACGGAGCGTCGATCCCGCACGAAGCGGCGGTACCTCGACAACACTGCCTCACCGGGCGGCACCCCGAGCGCTTCGGCAATATGCGGCGGTGGCACGACATCGCCCACCTCGACATCTACCGCCTTCGGCGGATTCGGTGCGTCGTGCGCCTGGATCGACAGCCCGCGCCCCCACTGTTTCGACGACAGTCGACCAGGAGAGGAGCGAGGGATTCGGCCCGCCCGGACGTAGCTGCCGGAACCCCGGCGTGACTCGACCAACCCTTCAGCGCGCAGGCGATCGATAGCCTTCTCCGCAACGCCCCGGGCCACACCCGCTTCGGTCGCGGCAAGCTCGCGTAGCGTAGGGAGCTTTGCGCCAGCTTCGTAACCCTGGACGCCCTCCCTGATCCTGCGCCTGAGTTCGGCGGCGAAGGTCTCGGCGCTGTGCTTTATCGTCGGGTCGCTCGCGTTGTCCACCGGATCTCCAACTGTCGTCTGACAGAAGGCTACTTGCGGCCCTGTGGCGGCATGGAGCGGGCCTTGCGACCCGGCAAATCTCTACAGATTAACTTTGGACTCTCGGGTTGTCTACGGACAATTTGTCGCCCGCGGGTATGCCTCCGGCGTGCGTCGGCGGTGCCTACATGTACTCCGCAGCGACTTCCTCCGCTTCCGCCACGAACTCATCAAGCTCGGCTGGGGTCAGCTTCTTCTCTTGCAGTAGCTGCCCAAGGACGAAGATCTCGGCGGCGATCATGGTCTCGGCGGGGATGTTGTCGACCAGCGCCGGTTCGCCGAGGGCGGCGCGGATAAGACCCTCCATCTCAAGGGCCGGCAGGGTGTCCCCGTCCTGGTACTGGGAACGGGTTGTGGACACCCATGCGGCAACATCGCTGGGACTGGCATCCGGTTCGAAGTGCCGGTTGACAGCAAGGGTGAATGCCGCCCCAATGACCTGGAGGCCGCCGACCCAGCCGCCACGGCCGATCTCTGCGACGAGGGCCTCGGCGGCATCCCAGTCAGCTCGGGCCAACGCACGGACTAGATCGCTGAGCGCTTGAACCTTCACCTCTTCAACCTCGCTATCGTCTTGCCGGCCGCGATCATGAACCACCGTGCCCCCATGCCTGCCAGTAGGCCGACCACCACGAGATTGCCTGCGGCCTCCGCGCCATCAATCTTCGGCCGTGGTGCCGGGCTTGAAACTACGGGGGTACCAGTTCCCGTTGACTGAGTCCCGGAAGGCCCCTTCGGATCCTTTAAAAGCTTGATCAACTTATGTGAGGAGTCGACTGCTTCGGCCGCTCGCTCCTGTAGTTCGTCGGCCTTCCGCGCGGCCCGGTGGAGCACTCCCCGCATTCGGTCGCGGGCGAGGTCACGTCGGTCGCTGTCGGCCACGAGTTCTTCGCCGGACGGTGGCGTGGATGCGGCGGCTGCTTGAGGTGCCGAGCCCGGGGCGATGGCATTGAGGTACGCGCTGACATTCCGGGCAGCTTCGCTGCTGAGCCGGGCCAACCGGTGTGCCTTGTCAGTGCCGGTGCGGCTGTTGGCCACCGCCGCGCGGAGCGTCGGATGATCGGAACCCCTGCCAGCCGCCACGTACCGGGTGTTCGCCTCGGCGACGCCTGTTGCCGCGCGGGTGGCGCGTACCGCGACTGCGTCCAGTTGGTCCATAGCGGACTTGAGTTGGGCGATGACCTGGGCGAGCAGGCCGCTCATCCCAGCACTTCCCGGTACGCGTTGCCGCTCTCTTGCGCCGCGGCGATGGCCCGCAGGGTCAACTTCACCTCGCGTACGGCGTCGGCGATGGCCTTGCGGGCCTGTTGTGCCTCGGTCCGCTGGCTGTCGTGCAGGGTGGCGAGCACGAGCGTGGAGACCTCGTCGAGGGTCGTGCCGACCCCTTCGATTGTCGTTTTGCCCTGCTCAAGCAGGTAGTTGGCCTCTCCGAGGGCGGCCTTGACCTCACCGATGCTCACGGGTCAGCCAAGGATGCTGATGTATTGCCGGGCCGCCTGGGCGCTGCCCTGAAGGACCGTCGCCGCCTCGATCAGCCGTTGCTTGCTCTGCTCGGTTCGGCTGATCGCCTCCGAGATCGTGGGATGTCCGGTGCCGGCGGCGACTGCGCGAAGCCGGGAGAGCACCTGTTCGGTGCCCTCGATGGCGGCTCGGATCTGGTTCGTCGTCGCGTTGCACTGCTCGGCTGCCTGGGCAAGTTCGGCTTTGACTTGCTCGATGCTGGCCATGCCGTCCTTCCGGTCCGCTTCGCGGAATGCTGGGGTCCATCACTTGCGGTAGCGAGGCAGACACTATCCAACATGAATCCCCCTTCGCAGCCCCGCCTTACGGCGAGACGACAGTTGGCGGGTCGCCTGCGATCCGCAGACTCATCATTTATGGGCGGCGAGAACTGCTGCATGCATAATGAATGCATGGTTGCTCTTCAGATTCGGGACGTGCCGGAAGAAGTACGCGATGCCCTGGCCGCCCAGGCCAAGGCGCGCGGACAGTCACTCCAGGCGTACCTGCTGGAGCTGGTGGAGACCCAGGCCCGGCGACTGCGCAACACCGCAACCCTCGACCGCTTCGCCGGTCGATCGGACGGCACGCGGTCCCTGCCCGGGGAGAGTGCCTCGGAGCTGAACGACCAGCGGGAGCGGGGCGGCGGACCGTGGGGAAGTGCCGCGTGATCGTCGTGGACGCGTCGGTTCTGGCCGATGCCCTGGTCGACGACGGGCCGGTCGGCGACGCGGCGCGGGCGGAACTGACCCGAGATCCGCACTGGGCCGCGCCCGGGCATCTTCTGGTCGAGGTCATGTCGGTGATCGGAGGCAAGGTTCTCGGTGGGAAGCTCGGCCTCGCCCGGGCTCAGGAGGCGATCGACACCCTTTCCTCCTTCGTCATCGACGAGGTTGGTGTCGCGCAGCTACTTGACCGGATGTGGCAGTTACGGACCAATATCACGGCGTACGACGCGGCGTACGTCGCGACGGCGGAGTTGATGGCCTGCCCACTCGTGACCGGTGACGGTCGGCTCGCCAAGGCCAGCGGCGTCCGCTGTGAGATCCGACTGCTCGCGGCGTCCTGACGGTCGCTGACCCTCCTGATCACAGCTCGGTGGCTACCGGCACATCGAGTCGATCAGTTCGTCGAAGCCGGGGAACTCTTGCCGCGCTGCGGAGATGACGTCACCCGCCGACTGGCGGTGTGCCGGTGCCCAGCGTTCGGCGATCTCGATGAGGCGAGCCTCCGGACGCGGCTCATGTTCGTGGTCGGGGTACTCGGTGGCCTCGCAGGGACCGCAGCCGTCGGCGAGCAGCCAGAGATAGGCCCACAGGTCCCGCGCCACGACACTCCGCTGACCTTCTGAACCAAGGAACGCCACCGGCTGCTGCTCGATCGGCTCGCCGGGACGCACCAGCCAGAAGGCGGCGAGGCCGCCCGTGCCGTCCTGCCCGAAGACCCGGAACTCGGAGCCGTCAAGCTCCGCGTTCCCCGTCCAGGCCCGCCACCACTCGGCGGTCTCAGCGGCGTCCAGGAAGTGCCGGTACGGCTCGAAGTCGACGCCGGCACCATCCCGGTAGTCGAAGCCGACCTGATGAGCTTCGGAGAGCGGAGTCGGCAGGGTACGACGATCATCTTCCACGGCAGCACCCTAGCGAGGAGGACCGACGCGAATTGAATCGCAACGTCACCCCCGTGCCGCGCGGGCCAGCACCTCCTCGGCGGTGAGCGGCACGAGTTGCGGTATGTCGGGCTGTCCGGGCCCGCTGAGGCCGCGAGTTGCGGCATCTCGTGCGCCCACCCACGAGTTGCGGCATCTCGTGGGCAGAGCCGACCGCCCCTATTGCCGGTCGCCCTAAGCGGACTTCGAGCCACCCGGTTGGCATCGGGGCGAGTTGTCCGGCTTCTGGTCCCGCCGGATCGACCGCGAACACCGGCTGGTGTGCCGAATCACCAAGGACGACGTTTTCACACTGAGATCACGCTTCTCATGACCATCGCTCCTTCATGCCAAGACCGGTCCTGGCGGTGGTCGCCCCGCCTGATCACACCTTGAAGACGTCCACGTCGTACAGCGCTGCCGATGCGTCTCGGGTGGCCAGGGTCAGATTCTCGGTGATCGCCTGTGCCACGAGCATGCGGTCGAAGGGATCGCGGTGGTAGGGCGGCAGGTGGCCGGCAGCGATGGCGTGGGCATGGGTCACCGGGAGTTCACGGAAGCCCATGTCCCGCACCTGCTCGGCAAGGTCAGCGGGTCCGGCAAGCTTCCCTACGCTCTGCTTGATGGTGATCTCCCACAGGCTGACCGGGGAGAGGAAAATGTCCGGATCGTGGCGCAGTTGGTCAAGGAACTCAGCGTCGAGGGTGGCATCGCCGGTGATGGCCCAGAGCGCGACATGGGTGTCCAGCAGCAGGGTCATGCGCCGATGCCGAAGTCATTGGCGATCTCGGCGTTGGTCTGTGGGGAGTCCCAGTCGCCGGAGAGGTCCACTTGCCCGGCGAGGGAACCCACTGCGGTGCGGTTGGCCCGGCGCACCAGTGGTACCACCTTCGCCACCGGGGTACCCGCCCGGTCGATGATGATCTCTTCGCCGCGTTCCACTCGTTCGATGATGCGCGACAGATGGGTCTTGGCATCGTGCATGTTGTAATGCACAGCTTCAGCCGACATCATTCGACCTCCTCGTTTAGCTAACAGCTTAGCCAACTCGACCCGCTGCCGTCCCGGTACGCTCCGATGAGCTGGGCGAACGCATGCGTGCGGCTACCCGCGCTGTGCCGCGCGGGCCAGCACCTCCTCGGCGGTCAGCGGACTGCGCGGGTGGTGGGTCAGCGACAGCGGGGTTCTGACCTTCCGGGGCGCGGCGCCTTCGGCGGCGAGGTAGAACTCGCCGACGGTCAGCCGGGAGATGTCCGGCACGTCGCCGCCCTTGGCCCGGGCCATCTCGCGGGCCGCCTCGATCTGGATCGGGCTGTTCATCAGGCCGTAGAGCTGCGTCGCCGCGTTGCCGGGGATGCGGTTGTGCAGCCCCTTCGGCGCCTGCGTCGCGAAGATCAGTCCGAGGCCGTACTTGCGGGCCTGGGCGGCCAGCGCCAGGGTGCTCTGCGTGCAGGCCGTCATCGCGCCCGACGGGGCGAAGGTCTGCGCCTCGTCCATCACCAGCAGTCCCAGCAACGGCCGGTCGCCCGCCGGGTTCTTCTTGATCCAGGCGAAGAGCGCCATCTGGAGCTGGTTGACGAAGCTCTGGCGTACGTCGTCGGAGGGCAGGCCGATCAGGCTGATGACCGAGATCCGGGCCCGCTTGCCCGGCTCGGGGGTGAGCAGGATCCCGGGGTCCATCGGCGTGCCCTCGCCACCGAAGAGCGGGTCGTTCACCATGGCGGCGGTCAACGTCTGCGCCAGGCTGAGACCGATCTTGTCGGCGTCGTCCAGGTCGATGATGCCGTCCGGCAGGTCGGCGAGCGTGTCGATCAGGCCCTTCAACCGCGTCCCGCCACGGCGGCCGTAGTGCTCGACGGCCTTGCGCAGCACCGCCAGCCCCAGGTGGGCCCGGCTGGCCCGGCCGGTGACCATGGCCCGGGGCGCGAGCGACGCCACGGCCGCCTCCACCGCCTCGGCGAACTCGTCCGGGTCGTCACGCACGCTTGTGAAGTCGGGCAATGGCTGGAAACTCAGCGGGCGGCCCGCCGTCCGCCGGGGCGTCCAGACCACGACGTCGGTGTGGGCCAGGTAGTCCTGTGCCTTGGCCGCGTCGCCCGGTCGCCACTGGGTGGGCGCGGTGGGCCAGCTTTCGCCGAGCCGGGCCAGGTCGTTGTTGGGGTCGAGGACGATCGCGGAGACCCCCTGCACCGCGCACTCCTCCACGATCCGGCGGATCAGCACCGTCTTGCCGGAACCCGAGCCGGCGAAGATCGTGGTGTGCTTGCGGAGCGTCTCGAGCGCCAACGCGGCCGGCTTGTCGTCGTCGTACCCGTACCCGATCACCAACGCCGGCTCGGTCGGGCCGGCGGCTGCCGGGGCCGGGGGAGGCGGGCCACCGGCCGACGTCCAGCCGTCGACGTCGGCCAACGCGTGCTGGAGGAACTTGAGGTCCCGGGTCGGCCGGCGTGCGACCAGCCACCCCTGAAGGTCCATCGTGGCTTCGGCGAGCATCACCCGCAGCGCGGAGAGAATCCGCAGGTCCTCGTCGTCGAGGCCGATGGTCTGCCCACCGGCCTCGGTGAACGTACCGACGGCCCGTTGGGTGGCCGCGCTGCTGGACCATTCGCGATTGCGCAACAGGAACAGCTTGCGTCTGGTCAGGCCGGTGGTGAGCGCGGAGGCCACACATGCCTTGCGGAGCCGGGCCAGCGCCGCGTTGCCGTGGTGGTCGTCGCTTATCGCCCGGAAACACCAGTGCACCTGGTCCTCGGTGTGTTCGTCGAGGGTCAGGCGGAGCCGGGCGTGCAGCGGCGGGTCGGTGCTCGGTGGCGGGTCGACGCTGAACGCTTCCCCGGCGTCGCCACGTTCCAGGATCCAGGCGGTGAGCCCGGCGCTGAGCAGGGCCGGCATCAGCTCGTCCTCGGACGCCCGCCGCAGCGGGCCGGTGCTGTCGGCGCTGCTCCTCAGCTCGGCGAAGCGGGCGTCGTACTGTGCCATCTCCGCGCTGCTGGTGGCGATCGGGGCCGGCAGCGGCGCGCGGGGCTCCGCGGCCGGTGGTCCGCCGAGACTCACCAGCTCCCGGAGGTCGTCGTCGGCGATGCAGGCGCGGATGTGCTTGTCGATCTCGATGAGCAACTGACGCGGCGTGAAATCTTCTGCCCCGGCGAAGGCACGCGGGGACACCGGCCAGGACGGGTACGGCGGGGTGAATCCGATCTCCTGGTAGCGGAGGGTGAACCGCTTCTCGATGATCGCCCGACCGAGTTCCGCGTCGTCGATCCGGCGCAGCATCGGCGTCTCCCGGAACCGGTCGGCGACGGTGTCGGCGGCGGTGGATTTGATGATCGTCCACGAGTTGGGGATGCAGGCGAGGAGGGTGAGCGTCCGTCGGGTGCTCTGCCGCAGCGACATCAACCCGTCCGCCATCCGGGCCAGCATCAGCGCCTGTTCCGGGCTCATCGCGGCGGCGCCCACCACGGTGGGGTCGCCCTGGATCGCCAACTGGGCGACAAGCGTGTCGACCTGGTCGATCGCCACCACCGACGGGCCGGTGAGGGCCAGCAGCCAGGAGAGGTCCTGCACGATCTGCTGGGCGGAACGCGGCACGCGGCGCATGCCCCAGGCCGCGCGTTCACCCGCAACCACCTCCGTCCCGGAGAGGAAGTAGTTCTCCGCGAGGTCGCGGTGGCCGAGGTCCTCGGAGGCGCTCAGCGCCAGCGCCCGGGCGGTCTCCTGGCACATCCGGGCGGCGTGCCTGTCGAAGTCGCCGAGTCCGTTCAGGAAGGCGTCGAGCGCCGGCCGGGTCAGCTCGGTCTCGCCCATCACCGCCCGGCGGGCCGTCCGAGGTGCGCCCACCAGCGCCGACAACCGCTGCAACAGCAGGGTGAGCTGTGTCTGCGGGCCACCGGGCACCGGCCGAGCCAGGCCCTCCAACATCGCAGCCAGCACGCTGTCCCAGAAGGTGCCGGTGTCGAGCAGGCTCACCAGGAAGAAGTAGCCGCCCTGTTGCTGCACCTGCTGCCGGACCCAGCCCAGCAGGTGGGTCTTGCCGGACCCGCGCCGGCCCTGAATCACCAGGCCGAGCGGGCTGCCGGCGGTGCTCGACGCGGCCTCGGCCACACCGGCGAGCACCTCCCGGAGCACCGGGGCGTGCAGGCCCTCGATGTGGAACGGCAGTGGTCGCCACACGTCGTCCGGTACCGGTGCCCAGTTGAACCGCAGTGCCGCGAGGGCGGCGCGTTCCGCCTCGTTCATCACACGCCGATCGCCAGCAGATGGTTCTCCTGTCCACCGAGGTGCAGGGCGGCCTTGATGTCCGCCTCGGTGAGCGTCTTCTGGTTCGACTCCGGGGTGAGGTGCACGCCGTCGGAGCGGCTGAGCTGCCGCAGCGCGTCGTCCAGCTCCTCCCGGGGCAGGTCGGCGAAGAACGGGCGCAGCCGGCGCAGGCTCACCCAGGCCCCGGGCTCGGCCGCGAGCGCGTGGTAGGCGCTGACCACGCGCGCCGGCAGCGACCCGGCCGGTGCGGAGGGCGTGGCGGTGGCTGGTGCGCGTACGTCGCTCAACGCGAAGAGTTCGGTGAGCGTGGCGCAGCCGCTGCGGGCGAGCACCCGCTCCCGCAGGCTGTTCTGTAGGGCGGTCAACGCCGCGCCGAGCGCCGCCGCGCCACGGAGCGTGAAATCAAGGTCGTGCTGCACCCGTACCCAGCCCTTGTCGTCAAGTTGCAGGGCGTACGTGGATCCGCTCTTGCGGGCCGCCACGTAGTGCAGGCGGGTGAGCTTGTCGCGCTGGGGCTTGCGCACGTCAAGGCCGTACCGGTCGCGCAGTTCGGTGTTCAGCACCTCCCGCGCCTCGGCCATCAGCACGACGAGGATCGCGCTCTCCGATGCAGTCAGGTCATCGCCAGCCATGAAGGCGTCCTTCCGCTATGTCTCGGCGGCGGTTCCGCAGACAGGCACCGATCTGCTGAACCACGGCGCCGACGTCGTGGGTTACCCGGGCGTTGGTGAAACGCAGGACGACGTGTCCGTCCAGTTGCAGTTGGACGTCGCGCTGCCGGTCGGCCTCGAAGCGGTCCGGGCGGCAGTGCTCGGGACCGTCGATCTCCACCACGCACCGTTCGTCCGGCCACAGTAGATCGAGCCGTACCGGCGTGGCCAAGGGATGGGACTGGTAGCTCTGGTTCCACATCCGCCCGGCCGACCAGCTCACGGCGGCGAGCGCCGCCTCCAGCCGCTGCTCGACGGCGCTCGCCGGATGAGGCTTCCCGATCACCGCAGGTGCCGGGGCAGGCACGGAAGGTGCGGGCAGGTCGATCCGGGCGACCGGAACTCCCTCCAGCCGCGCCGCGCCGGTTCCGGTCAGCCAGACCGCCGGGCCGCCATGGTGTACGAGCCACGCGGCGCCCGCCGCGACCACGGCACCGTCGGCCTGGGTCGGTTCGACGAGCAGCACCACCTTGCGGCGGCCGAACGCGTCGGCGACGAGGCGCGCCAGCGCGGCCGCCCGGACACGCAACGGCAGGGTGGTGGTGGCGGTGGTCCGTCGTGCGGTCACCGCGAAGGTGGCCAGGTCCGGCAGGAAGGAACCCGGGTAGCGGTCGCGGCGGGCGAGGGCGGTGGCGGCGAGCCGGATCGCGGCCAGGCCGGCGGTGTCGGGGCGGACCTCCTCCGCCGCTTCCGGCAGCCACGCCGGCAGGAGTTCGACAGCTACCTGTTCGAGCCGGTTCACCGCGGCGTGCGCGAACTCCGCCGGCATCGCATGGCGTACGACCGGATGATGCACCACGGCGGCCAGTTCCCCCTGGTCGCGGGCGATCAGCATGGCCAACGCGTCGGTAGGTGCCTCAGGCAGTGCGACGACCCGATCCGCCGGCACGTCTGCGAGTTTCCGGCTCATGCGGCCGCGACACCCCTCCCCCATCGGCCGTGGACGTTGCCGC
The DNA here is from genome assembly GCF_003236305.1 of Micromonospora endophytica. Taxonomy (GTDB): domain Bacteria; phylum Actinomycetota; class Actinomycetes; order Mycobacteriales; family Micromonosporaceae; genus Micromonospora; species Micromonospora endophytica. The sequence goes on from NZ_POTX01000022.1 coordinate 22,054, forward strand.
ACAGGCTCGCCGGGCACCAGTGCAGAGTCGCGTTTCGGACCGTACGCGAATGTCTTGCACACTCAGGCGGCCGCGTCGCACGTTTGAGTACGTACCACTCAGGACGTGCACCCGACGGGTCCCTAGGTTCGCCCTCATGATGTGCTCTCAATCCGTCTCTGCATCCAATACCTGGTTCAGGCGCACACTGACGGCCCTGGCCTGCGGCGCCCTTCTGCTTCCAACGATTTTCGCGTCGCCGGCCAGCGCCGACGACGATCGACGCAGCGACAACCTCTCCGACCTGCAGATATGCGATCTGTCCGCCTGCTACCTCGCGCTAGGTGTCGTCGATTCCGACGGCGACGGGGTGGCCGACGCCGACGAGATCGCCCTCGGCTACGACCCGCTCGACCCGGCCAGCACCCCGCCGCTGCGCCTGGTCCTGGACGCGACGCTCGACGGGAAGCTGCCGACCTACGAGCTCGGGTACGGCACGTGGGCCGTGTTCCCGGAGGAGTTCGTCAAGGGCCTGGAAAAGAAGTGGTACGCCCATCAGCTCGGGGGTGTCGGGTCGAGCCTGCCGTCGCAGGTCTTCGGGATCCCCACGCGCAGGGACAGCCTCGCGCTCGCCGGGATCGACGACGGGCTGCTGAAGGGCCTCGGCATCGAAGCGCCCTGGAAGACCGGTCTGACCTTCGGCCTGACCCTCGGCAGCTCCGGCAAGAAAATGGACATCGACCTCGGCCGGTTCAACGGCAGCTGGTACGGCGCGTACGACGGCGCGACCGCGTGGTGGGCAGCCAGCCACGGCGGCGTGACGAGCACGGCCCCCGACAACGGGACGTGGGTGCAGGGGTACGGCGACGGGTCCTCGTCGAGAACCTTTCCCGGCACGCCGGGGTGCGAGGACCTGTGCACGTCGAGCAGCCGGACCGAGTACTACGACAAGGATCTGAACACGGCGGGGACGTCGACCGACGAGGCGTACTACGACCTGAGCGGCAGGTACCACACCGAGAAGACGCAGCGCGACCAGAACGGGAACGTCGTCAAGGAGACGCACACCGTCCACCAGAGAAACAAGGACGGCAGCACGACGATCACGAAGGACACCACGGAGTACGAGCGCGACGAGAACGGCAAGACCACCGGGACGAAGAAGACCCACACCGAGCGCACGGTCGACGAGGACGGCAACGAGACCTCATCGACCACCACGACCCAGAAGTGCGACGCCAAGGGTGAGAACTGCACCGACGGAATGACCACCGGCGAGGACTTCACCGGACTGGTCCTGCCCGGCACGGCCTGGCTCTCGCACCAGGAGGCGACCGCCGCGCTGGCCAAGGTGCTCACGATGAAGGGCGCGACGGTCACCCCGGTGCAGGATGCCCCGTCCGTGATCGGCGTGCTGACCGACGACGACGTCAAGGCGGCCCTGAATCGCCGGGACCTGATCTCGCTGTTCTCGGGCGACGACATCGCCACCCACGTCGGCGCGATGGTCTTCGGGACCGGCTGGAACAAGGCCAAGCCGGAGACCCGTCCCGACCTGCCCAGCCCGCTCGACGGGGCGACCGGCATCGGGGGCCCCGGCGGAGGTTGTCCGTCCGGCCCCGGCACCTGCTGAGACCGCTGTCCGACGGCGACGCGGATGTCGTCGCAGCCGTCCGCCGTCGGAGCGGGTGACTACCGGTTCGAGATCCCGTACCGGGCGAGGTCACCCCGGGAGGTGATGCCGAGCTTGGCGTAGGCCCGGGACAGGTGGTTCTCCACCGTCCGCACCGACAGGACCAGCCGCTTGGCGATCTCGGCGTTCGTCGCCCCGCCCGCCGCGAGTTCGGCGACGAGGCGCTCGCGGGAGGTCAGTGGGTCGGCGGGCACGGGTGACCTGCCCAAGAGGGGGGTGGGCGGGTCACCCACTTCGTGCGCGAGTTCGTCGGCTCGTCGTCGGGCCGCAGCCGCGGCCCGACCGGACGCGCATCGGGACGCCGCCGCTGCGGCCTCGGCCGCGTACAGCGGCGAACCGACGGCCTCGAAGGCCGCCGCGGCCGCCAGCAGGGTCTCGGGGGAGGCCTGCTCCAGCCCGGTGGCCAGGGCCAGGCGCGCCGCGCCGACCGCGGACCCGACGGCGAGCGAGGTCAGCCGGGCGCGTACCCCGGTGCCATCGTGCATCCGGAGACGCTCGTGCAGGATCCAGGACTCGGCTGCCACCGCCCGTTCCTGCGCGGCCCTGGCCTGGCCCTGCCGCAGCAGGTCACAGGCGAGGGCATGGTGTCCCTCGGCGTACGCCGCCCAGCCCAGCGCGATCGGGACGGTGTGGCGCAGGAATCCCAGGCCCGCCTCCGGCGAGCGCAGATACCGCACCCACGCCGGATCCGGGGTCAGGCCGCGTGAGCCGTAGGCCACGGTCAGCACGGAGAGGCAGACCCGGGTGCAGTCGGTCATCCCGGCAGCCACCGAGGTCACCAGGCTGCGCCGCGCCCAGCGCGCCGCATCGTCCAGGTGCCCCGCCTGCATCCGGGCCGCGCCGACGCAGCAGGCGGCCCAGGCGCGTTCGAAGACGACGCCGTTGGCCAGCGCGCTGTGGTAGGCACGCTCGGCGGTGTCGGCGGCGTCGTCGAGGCGACCGTGCTCACGCAGGGCGTGGCTCGCGTACACGAGAAGTTTGTCGCGGGTCCCGGCGGCCGCCTCCGGCCCGGCGGCCGGGACCTGGTCGAGCAGTTCCTCGATGACGGCGACCGCCTCGCCGGTCCGTCCGATGTGCGCCAGGGCGTTGCTGCGGCTGGTCGCCAGCATGGTCCGGACCGGCAGCGGCAGCCTGGTGCCGTCGGAGATGACCGACGCGAGGGCCAGCGCCTCGTCCGGGAATCCGGCGTACGCCAGGGCGTCGGCCTCGGCGACCGCGAAGAGGGCTTCAACCGGTGCCCCGGCGGGGTATCGGGCGGATTGCTGCCGCAGCACGTTCCGGGCGCCAGCCAGGTCGTAGCGACCCCAAAGGATCACCTTGTGCAGGGTTACCGCGAGCAAAGCGGCGTCCGCGCCGGGCGGGGTGCGGTCCAGCGCGTCACGCAGAGCGGTCACGGCTTCATCGGCGCGCCCGGTCTCCCAGCGGGTGACCGCGTAGACGAGGGCGGCGCCGACGGCGACCTCCGGGTGGGTGGTCCAGACATCGGGGGCCCGGTCGAGGCACGCCCGAGCCAGCCGTACCGCGACGTCGGTCGCGCCGCCCGCCGCCGCGACCCGCGCTGCGGCCAGCAGCGGACCCGGCTGCACGGCCTCGCCGGCGTCCAGGCTCAGTACGGTGCACCGTACGTGGTCGTGTGGCGCGAGGGTCCGGGCGACCGCCAGGTGCTCGCGGAGCACCGCCCGCCGCTGGGCGGGCGACAGCCCGTCCCACAGCACCTCGGCGAACAACGGATGGACGAACCGCACGGTCTCGGCCGCCCAGACCGCGATCCCGTGCGTGACCAGGTGCTCGGTTCCACCAAGGTGCCCGGCCTGCTCGACCTCGCCGTCGGTCGCCCGGCCGGTGGCCGCCAGGAAGCGGGCGGCGGAGACAGCGTCGTCGGGCAGACCCGCCAGGCGGGTCGGCAGGAGGCTGCGCAGCCCCGTCGGGACCGGCAGCGGTCCGACGGCGTGCCAGCCGGCCGTCGAACGGCGTAACGCGCCGGAGCGTCGCGCGCCGTCGAGCAACTGGGTGACGAACAGGGCATTCCCGCCGGTACGCCGCCACACGTCGGCGACCACTCCGGCGTCCACCGGTCCGTCGAGCAGCGTGTCGACGAACTCCTCCGTCGTCGTCCGGTCGAACGGCGCGACCGGCAGCACGACGGTGCCCGATGCTGCCGCGAGCTCGGCCAGCACGGACGGAACCCGACCGTCGGCGGTCCGCACCGTGCCGACCAGTGTGCGGCCGGCGTCGCGGGCGACCCGCACCGCGACGGCCAGGGAGACCTCGTCGCACCCGTCCAGGTCATCGACCGCGAGCACGGCGCCGGCGGGGACCGCTCGGAGCACCTGGGCGACCATCTCCGCGAGTGACGTCGTCGCCGGGTCGACCAGGTGAGCCAGAGCCGCCAGTGGGACGTGCGACAGTCCGCGCGTGCCCCAGGCGCGGACGGCGGGAAGAGAGGTGGAGACGGCGTCGAGAAGTCGGGTCTTGCCCACGCCGGCCTCGCCGGTGACCAGGACCACATCCGTCAGTGGTTCGCGCACCGCGGCAAGGATCTCACCGAGCTCCCGAGCCCGGCCGACCATCGTCATGCCGGGATCATCCACCACCACCTGTCGTGCGCCAAGGTGCCATCGGGCACCCTACTCTGGCTGGTCATCGACGAGATTGGTGTGGTCGCCCAGCCTGGTCACACCTTGCGGACGTCCACGTCGTACAGCCCAATCGATGCGTCGCGGGTGGCCAGAGTCAGGCTCTCAGTGACCGCCTGCGGACCGTATGGGGGAGTCAGCCCGCGCCAGGCTCCAGCAGACCGGCTCGCTGGGCGAACATGGCGGCCTGCACCCGGTTCTCGCAACCGAGTTTGGCGAACACCCGGTAGACGTGGGTCTTGACGGTCCCCTCGGAGACGAAGAGGCTCCGGCTGATCTCGGCATTGGAGAGGCCCTGCGCCAGCAGAATCAGGACTTCGCGCTCCCGGGCGCTGAGCAGGTCGATCTGGGCCAGGTCGCGCTCCGGCCGGACGGCCGCCGTGGGCAGCTTGTTGAGGACCTGCCGGGTGATCTTCGGGGAGAGGAAGGCGTTGCCCGCGGCGGCGGCGCGGATGGCGTACGGGAGTTCCTCGGCGGCCGATTCCTTGAGCAGGAACCCGGCTGCTCCGTCGCCGAGCGCCTGAGCGACGTACTCGTCCTGGCCGAAGGTGGTGAGCACCACGATCTGCACCGAGGGCACCAGGCGACGGATCTCCCGCAGCGCGGCCAGGCCGTCGAGGACCGGCATCTGGATGTCGAGCAGCACCACGTCCGGCCGGTGCCGCATGACCAGGTCGATCGCGGCCCGGCCGTCGGCGGCCTGCGCGATCAGGTCGATGTCGGCGGCCGGCCGCAGGATCGCGTCGATAGCGGTACGGATCAACGAGTCGTCGTCGGCCAGCACCACCCGCAGAGCATCCGTCATGGCATCGTCCCTCGCCGTCGTACGGTGATTGTCACTCCTGCTCGAAGGCTTGCTTGTCGGCCAGCACGCCGTCGCGGAAGCAGAACCGGTAGATCATGCCGGTGCTCTCGGCGCGGATCTCGGCCAGGGCCGACGCCGCATAGTCGACGCAGGTGGCACCGGGCACCGGTCGGCCTCCGGCCACTCCGGTGACCGCGTGGTCAGCGCCGGGCAGTAGCGCACGGACGTCACGTTCCGCGGCGCCGACGCGGGCGGCGGCGTAGGTTTCGGAGTCAACGGAACCGTCGCTCAACGTGACCCAGATCGCGACCCCGGCCAGGCACAGCACCAGGAGACCGACGATGCCCAGGCCGCTGAGCGCCAGGACGAGCCGCGAGCGGCGACGCTCCCGGTCGACAAGCACCGCGAAGTCGGGGCCGGGCGGCACCGGTCGCTGACCGGCGCCGAGCGGGGCGGACTCGTCGCTCACGTAGGGCAGCGTCGCCGCCAGCCGGAACCCGCCGTCCGGCGTCGGCCCGTGATAAAGCATGCCTTCGGCGACCCGGACCCGCTCGGCCAGACCCAGCAGCCCCTGCCCGGAGGTGACCCGTACGACCCGCTGCCCGGCGGTGTTCGTCACGCCTGCGACAAGCGCGTCCGACTCGTACCGCAGGGTCAGCACGATCGTGCCGCCCTGGGCGTGCCGCAGCGCGTTGGTCAGGCCCTCCTGGATCACCCGGTACGCCGCGTGCTCGGTGAGCGTCGCCAGCGGCCGTGACTCCCCCTCCTGGACGATCTCCACCTGGGCGCCGGAGGCGCGCGCCTGCTCGGCCAACTCGTTCAGGCCGGACAGCGGCCGGACCAGGGACTGGGTGTCGTCCTGCCCGAGGATGCCGAGGATCTGCCGCAACTCGGTCATCGCTGCCGACGCGGTCTGCCGCACCAGATCGACGGTCTCGGCACGCCCGTCCTGCTCGGCACGCCCGTCCTGCTCGGCGCGCATCATTCCGGCGTACAGGGAGATCAGGGTCAGTTTGTGTCCCAGCGAATCGTGCAGGTCCCGGGCGATGCGGGCCCGCTCCCGGGTCTGCGCCTGCCGGGCGATCTCGTCCTGCTGGTTGTGCAACTGCACGTTGCGGCGGTTCATCGCCGCCAGCAGCATCCGCCGCCGCCGCACCAACCGGGCCACGCCGGCCGGCAGAACCGCCAGCGCCACGAACATGCTCGAGAACAGGACCGCCCACTGCACATCCAGCGGCTGCATCCAGACCAGGGAGACGACGTAACACACCCAGCCCACGGCGAGCGCGGCTGCCAGTTGCCACCAGCGCGCGACGCGGTAACCGGCAGCGGCGCTCAGCACGAGCAGGACCAGGGTGTTGGGTCCTCCGGTGGCCAGCCCGATCACGGACATCGCGACGTACGCGGTCGTCGGCATCCGCAGCCGCAGCGCCAGCAGGACCGGCGTGGAGATCGCGACCAGCCACGGCGCTGCCGGGTACCAGCTCACGGTGGCCGACGTGATCGTCGCGGTGAGGGTCACCAGCACGATCAGGCCGATCTCGTAGACCAGCCGCCAGGCCCCGACCTGGCCTGCCCGCTCGCGCCACCCGGTGGCCCACCCTACGGTCGCCGTGGCCATCGCGCCCCCGCTCAATTCCGGACCGCCCCGCCGGACTTGATGCCATGCCGCCGGGCCAGGTACAGCGCCGCCTCGGCGTAGATCATCACGGCGACCATGTCGACGATGGCCGCCGGCGCGGTGGTCACCGAATTGGCATCCATCGTGCCGGTGACGACGATGAGCGCGATCACGGACACATTGTTGACGATGTGCAGGCCGAGTGCGGCTTCCAGCCCGCCGGTCCGGATGGTCAGCACCGCCGACACCACACCGTAGAAAATCAGGGCGACCAGGCTCCAGCCGCTGTCCAGGCCGTGCACCAGCCCGAACACCACTGAGGACAGGCCGACTCCAGGCCACGGCGAGCGCATCCAGGACCCGAACGCCTGCACCAGCCAACCGCGGAAGAAATACTCCTCGCCGGCCACCTGCAACGGCACGAGAAGCACGACGAGAGCGAGACCCGCCGCCACCCGTGGCCAACCCGTCCAGGTGAACTCCGTACCGTCACCCGGCAGCATGTCGAGCAGCCCGAAACTCGTCCCCACCACGGGTACGGCGAGCAGCAGGCAGGTGGCGAGCCAGCGCCCGCGCAGTCGTCCGGCCACCGAGGACACCGTCCCGGCCGGGCGACGCTGCACCCACCGGGCCGCCAGCAGGGTCAGCGGAAGCAGCGCGGCGAAGGGCAGCAGCGTGAAGGCCAACTCCGCCTCGGCGCTGCGGTCCAGGAAGTCCCGTGGCCCGCCGGCCAGCACCACGATCGAGCCGACCGCGGCGACGCCGCCCGCGAGGAGCAGGGGCAGGCCCGCCAGGATCAGCAGCGTACCGAGGGCCGGTCGCCACCAGCGGTGCCGGCCGGTGTGGGCGAGCCGGTGATAGGGAACCGGCGCGGGCGTCACGCCCGGTGCCGGCTGCTGGGGAAGCGTCGTCATCATGCGAATCATCGTCGTGAACGACCCGGGTGGGAGACGTCTGCCGTAGGCGTGATCGTCGATATCACTTTCGTCGTACGGCGGTGACGGCCGAGATCCCACGAAGCACTGACGACTCGTCCGCCGTTTCCGGCGACGCTTCTCGGCATTCCCAACGACCTCTTGGAGGAACGGCCGTGAAGAAGGTTGGAATCGGCATCGCGGTGGTGCTCGCTGTCCTGTGCAGTGGGCTGGGCTTCTCGGCCTACCAACTGTTCGCCACCGGCAAGGAGATGATCAAGGCTGGCATCACCCGCCAGCAGTTCGACGCCCAGCAGGTGGGCGCGCCGGAGACGCAGGTACGCGCCGCGCTGCCCGATCCGCTCACCGACCTGCCCGACAAGGATCTCTACGCCGGCGACCCCGGTAAGAAGGGCATGCCGGAGGGCGCCTCGTGCATCTACTACTCGCTTGCGCTGAGTGAGGAGAACGGCCCTGACCTGTGGCGGTTCTGCTTCGTCAACGGCACCCTCGCGGAAAAGACCAGTCTGACCATCCCAGAGTGACAGTTGCCGGGCTGCCCGCCGCCGCTCGGCCGGCCGCACCTGGTCGGACTCGTGTTCGACGTACTCGGCTGGTTGGCGCCGATGACCGTGGACCGAGTTCAGCCCTGGCCGGGACTCGCGACGGGCAGTCCCGCGATCTTGGCCTGTTCGAGCAGTCGCCGGTCATAGCTGACGAAGGCGACAAGTGCCGTACCGGACTCGTTGGTCAGCACCTGTGCGGTGGCCAGGTGGATGGCGTCGAGACTACGGAGCGCCGGCTCGGCGAAGGCCGCTGCGGTCGCGCGGATCGTGCTGTCGATCTCCAGCCGGAAGAGCCGGCCGACAGCGGCCGGCACTCCGATCAGGGCTTGCGGAGCGGAGCGTCGTAACGCTCGGGGCACTTCCACCTCGACCAGGGCGGAGGAGACCAGCGGTACGTCGTCGTGACTGTTCAGCCAGGCGACGAGGTCAGCGCTGCATTCCTCCTGCCGCACCAGCTTGACGACGGCAGCGGAATCGAGGTAGATCACCAGCGCTCCTCCTCCCGCATTGCGGCGAGGGTGGCGGCCACGTTCACGTTCTCGTCACCGAGCTTCGGCGGAAGCGGAACAGGGCCGCCGCCGATCGGAGCGACCGCCCGTCCGGCGGCGACCAACCTGGCCAACATTGACCTGTCGTCACCTACCGGGACAAGTCGGGCGATCAGCCGCCCACGGTCGGTGATCTCGACGGTCTCACCGCCACTCACCCGCGCCAGCACCTGGCTGGTGTTCTGGTTCAGCTCCCGCACCCCGATGCGCTCCATGGATCAGAGCGTAGAACTAAACGTTCTACTTTTCCAGATTGCCGACGAACCGGCCGTGGCGGTGGGCGGCGGTCAGGCGGCCAGGGTGGCGTAGTGGCCGTTGCGGTCCAGCAGGCTGCGGTGGTCGCCGGCCTCGACGACCCGGCCGTGATCGAGCACCACGATCTGGTCGGCGTTGCGGACGGTGGAGAGCCGGTGGGCGATGGTGATCGTGGTACGCCCCTCGGCGAGCACGTCGAACGCCCGCTGCACGGCCCGCTCGGTCTCGGTGTCCAGTGCGCTGGTGGCCTCGTCGAGGACCAGGATGCGCGGGTCGCGCAGCAGCGTACGGGCGATCGCGAGCCGCTGCTTCTCGCCGCCGGAGAACCGGTGACCGCGCGAGCCGACCATGGTGTCGTACCCGTCGGGCAGGGCCGCGATCAGGTCGTGGATCTGGGCGGCGCGGGCGGCGGCCTCGATCTGCGCGTCGGTGGCGTCCGGGCGGGCGTAGCGGAGGTTCTCCCGGACGGTGCTGTGCAGCAGGTACGTCTCCTGGCTGACCACGCCGACGATCCCGGCCAGGTCGACCAGGCGCAGGTCACGCAGGTCGACGCCGTCGATGGTGACGCGGCCTGCGGTCGGGTCGTACAGCCGGCTGATCAGCCCGGCCAGGGTGCTCTTGCCGGAGCCGGTCTCGCCGACCAGGGCGAGGCTGGTGCCGGCCGGCACGTCGAGGGTGATCCCGGCGAGCGCCGCGGTGTCGCTGCCGGGATAGCTGAAGGTCACGTCATCCAGGCGCAGGTGTCCGCGTACCCGGACGGGGTCGAGCCGGACCGGCTCGGCGGGGTCGGCCACGTCGACCGGCAGGTCCAGGTACTCGAAGATCCGGGCGAACAGCGCCAGCGACGCGGCCAGGGAGACGCCCACGTTGAGCAGCCCCATCAGCGGCCGGAACAGGCCGCTCTGGAGAGCGGTGAAGGCGACGAGGGTGCCGATGCTCAGCGTGCCGGCGGCGCCGGGCAGGCCGGCGGCGAGGTAGATGACCGCCGGCACGGCGGCGAAGATGATGCTCATCGAGGCCATCCGCCAGCGGCCGGCCAGCTCGCTGCGCAGCTCCAGGTCGACGAGCCGGGTCGAGGAGGCGGTGAACCGGTCGACGAGTGCGGGGCCGGTGCCGAGGGTCTTGGCCAGTTGCACGCCGCTGATCGACAGTCCTTCCTCGACTGTGACGTTGAGGTCGGCGAGTTCGCGCTGGCGTTGGGCGGTGATCTCGCGCCGCATCCGGGCGACCCGCCGGGTCAGCCAGATCGCCGGGGGCAGCACGACGAGCGAGACCAGGGAGAGCTGCCAGGAGAGCGCCAGCATGGCGACCGCTGTGGCGATCACCGTGGTGAGGTTTGCCGCGACGGCGGTGGCGGTGGAGGTGACCACCGTCTGCATGCCGCCGATGTCGTTGGTGATGCGGGACTGCACCTCGCCGGTGCGGGTGCGGGTGAAGAAGCCGAGCGACTGCCGCTGGAGGTGACGGAAGACATCGGTGCGGAGCCGGTGCATGACTTGCTGACCGACCCGGGTGGAGAGCCAGGTCTGCACGACGCCGAGGACGGCGGTCACGGCGGCCACCGCGACCATGCCGAGCACCAGCCAGACCAGCAGTGTCAGGTCGCCCTGCGGCAGGGCCCGGTCGATCACCGTACGCAGCAGGAACGGGCTGGCCATCGCGACGATCGAGGAGGCCACGATGATCACGGTGACGGTGGCCAGCGCGGCCCGGTGGGGGGTGAACAGGCGGCCGATCCGGCGCAGCGACACCTGGCGGGCCTGCGCCTTCTCCTCGGCGGTGAGGGTGCGGTGGCCGCGGTCGCGGCCGGTGGGGATGGGTTCCAAGTGGCACTGCCCTTCGGTCGGGTCCAGATATGCTGAGGTTACCTCATCATGAGGGAGCAACAGCACTTCCTGTTACGGTATTCCCGTGACCGAACCCACCCCGGAGCACACCGACCGGGCCGACGACGAGAGCCTGGCGGAGACGTTCTGGGCGGTGGCGTCCCACCTGCGCCGGCAGACCCGGGAAGCCCTCGCGCCGTGGGACGTGACGCCCAGCCAGTCCCGGGCCCTCGGGGTGTTGGCGCGGCACGGCGAGGTACGCCCCGGCACGCTCGCCGAGCACCTGCGCATCGCGCCCCGCTCGGCCACCGAGGTCGTCGACGACCTTCAGGACCGGGGGCTTGTCGAACGCCGACCTGACCCGGCCGACCGGCGGGCCACCCTGGTCGCGCTCACCGAGGAGGGCCACCGGGTCAGCGCCGCCATCCGCACCGCCCGGCGGACCGAGGCGGACCGCTTCTTCGGCCACCTCGACCCGACCGACCGCACCGAACTGGCCCGCATCCTGCGTACCCTCCGCACCTGAGCGCCGCGCGCCAGATGGCGACAGACACCACACCCCGATCGGCCATACCAGCGCATGGTGGGTGTACGGCGGCGAAGAAGGTAACGGTGACCCTGCCCGAAGAGTTGGTGGAGGCACTCGGCACGGCAGCTCGTGAGGACGGCATTCCGCTGTCCCGGCTGGTCGCCAGCGCAGCTGAGAATGAACTCCGGCGACCCGTCGGGCGGCGACTGATCGCGGACTGGCAGGCCGAACACGGGGCGTTCACCGTGGAGGAGATCGCGGCTGCACGGGCGGAAATGGCCGCCGCCGACGCCCAGGCGCTGAGCGGGTCCGGTCAGGCAGTCGCGTAAGCGTTCTCTACGTCTACGACGCCGGGGCGCTGCTCGCGATCGACGGCAACGACCGACGGATGTGGGCGATCCATCACCTGGCGATGGAGGAAGGAAGACGCCCGCGGACCATTGGTGCCCCGCACGGGGCACCCACGGCTGCCAGCAGTCATTACTATGTCGGCACGCGGTCGGGTCCTCGACGTCTCGGCGCGGATTCTGCTGACGCTGTACGGGGGAGGGCGTCCGTGTCATGGCACATGTCCACACACAGCCAACGGGATGACCCGGTCGCGGGTCTGACTCGACTTGCCGCGTCGGTGCGGTCGCTGCGGCACACCGTCCGGGCCGGGACCCGGGTGGAGGGTCACCACCGGGGCAGCGATGCCCATGGCGTGGTGAGCGTCGTGGCGGACGGCGCGGGGCAGGTGGAGTCCGTCGACATCGACCGGGAATGGTTCGCCCGCACTCCCGCCAGCAGCGTGGGTCCCGCGCTGCTGGAGGCGTACCAGGCGGCGATGGTCGCGGTGCTCGACGCCGTAGCCGAACGGATGTCGGCCGCGGAGCGCGAGGCGCCCCCGCCGGTTGCGGCCGAGGCGGCGGGCCGGTCGAGCGACGCCGAGCGACCGGCGACCCTCGTCGCACCCTCCTTCGCGGACGTCCGCGCGGCACTGCACGACCTGGAGGAGCGGCAGTACGAGCGGGAGCGGCGACGCAGACTCCGGCAGCTCGACAGACCGCAGGCGCGCGTGGTGCACGGGCCACACCGGATGGTGTCGGTCACCGTGCGCGGCGGCGACATCGCCGAGATCACCGTGGCCAACGGGGTACGCCGGGACCGCGCCGCCACGCTGGGCGAGGACGTCGTGCTCGCGTTGCGCGCGGCGCGGAGCCAGGACGACGCCACAAGGAGCGTGTGAGATGCCGGGTGACAACGACGACCTCAGGGTCATCCTCAGCGCCTTCGACGGGGAGTCCCAGAAATGGCGTGAACTCGCCACCCTGATGGGCAACCTGCGCGGCGTGGCCGCCAATCTGGTGTTGGACTCGCCGGCCTTCTTCTGCGGCAATCCGATGACCGCGCAGCAGCTCGGCAAGGCGTACGACGACATCCACTCTCTTGTCGACACGCTCATGAAGGACGCGAAGACGGAGTTCGAGCAGATCGCCGAAGCGCTGATCATCGCGCGGGACCTGTACGACGAGGGCGACCAGATGAGCGCCTCCGACTTCGTGAAGATCTACGGGGAGTAGCAGTGAGCGCAGAGAGGAAGGCCGCCCATGGCTCCGGGAGCTGACCAGGCCGCCGCCGAGAACACCCTGCAATCGGCAGTCACCAAGTTGACCACCGAGGTCGACCGGATCGATCCGGAGACCCAGAAGTTGATCAATGCGATAAACAGCGCGCTACGGACGGCGTCCTTCGTCACGCCGATCGGCGCCTACCTGTTCGCCAAGAAGGTGCAGAGCAGCCTCGACGGGCTCTTCGACAAGCTGCGGGAGCTGGCCCAGGAGATCCGCAAGTTCCTCTCCGCCTCCACTCCGGTCTTCTCCCTGCTGCACAAGGGTTTCCTCTGGACCGAGCAGGTCCTGCCGCAGGTGAGTGGCGCGGTGGGCACCGCACGGGACATCCGCCCGAACGGCCTGCACGCGTGGGGCGGCGAGGCGGGTCGCGCGTACATGGAGAAGCGGTGGGGCCAGGAGAAGGGGCTCCAGGGCACCACGAACGTCGTCAAGGACATCGGGCAGTGGCTCATCGACGTCGCGGCGCTCAACGCCAAATTCCTTGTCGACATCACCGACCCGGTCATCGACGTGATCGAGGCCATCATCGAGGCCGCCATCGAGATCGCCACGGTGTTCGGCATCCTGGAGGCGATCGACACGGTGGCGGCTGCCATCGCCGACAGCATCGGCGCCGTCCTGAAGATGGTCCAGGAAGCCACCAAGCACATGTTCGACAGCATGAGCAAGCTCTCCGAGGCGCGGGGGATCCTCAACAACAACGACTTCTTCCCAGGTGGGAGTTGGCCGCAGGCCGTCAGCCGATAGAGATACCAGGATGCGTGGGCAACGGATGGCGCCGAGGCGGGTCGCGGCGGCCCTGACCGCCACGGCCGTGACCGTGCTGCTGGCTCAGCCGGTCGCCGCCGAGCCGGCCCGGGACCGGCAGTGGCATCTGGACCGGATCGGCATCGTCGAGGCGCACGCCACGGCGCAGGGTGACGGCGTACTTGTCGGGATGTTCCTCTCCTCCGTCGACGCCGGCCATCCCGACCTCGACGGGCGGGTCCGGCCCGGCCGGTACGTCGGCGCCGACGGCGCGATCAGACAGCGACCGGCAGACGCCGACACCGCGGCCGGACGGGCCGCCGACACCGCCCTGGCCGGCCTGGTCGTGGCCCGGGGTGGCGACGGTGTCCTCGGCGTGGCCCCACGAGCCGAGATTCAGCCGATCAGCGGTCCGGTCGGTGCGGAGAAGGTCTCGCAGGCGTTGCGCTGGCTTGTCGACCAGGGCGCCAGGGTGATCGACATGTCAGGTGGCTTCACCGTGGACGACGACACCGACCACCTCGACGGCGTGCGCTACGCCCTGGCCAGGGACGTCGTCGTCATCATGGACGCCCGCAGCGCCGACGGCCTGGCCGAGTCGGTGAGCACCGGGGTGCTGGTGGTCGGCGGCCTCACCGCACAGGACGAACGCGACGGTGCCGCCTCCTTCGACAGTCGGATCGACCTTTCCGCGCCAGGGGCGACGCTCGGCCTGGTCGGGCTCAGCGCCGAGTCGTCGTCCGACGAGCGGTACGGTCCGATCGCCGCGCAGGGTGACCTCCAGGCGTGTGCCATAGTCGCCGGCGTCGCCGCGCTGGTACGCCAGAGACATCCCGAGCTCAACGCGGCATCCGTGCTCGACCGTCTGCTCGGCACCGCCGAGGATCTCGGGCCGCCCGGCCCGGACAGCACGTTCGGCGCCGGGGTGGTCGACGCGGCGACGGCGCTGATCGCGCAGCGGCCGACGGTAACCACGAATCCGCTCGGTGATCCGGGCCCGCCGAGCGAGGGTCTGCTCGATCGGATCGGCGGGCGGGTGGCCCTGGTCGGCGGTGTGATCTGCGGCCTCGTCGTGGCGCTCACCGTCGCCGGGGTCAGCTACTGGCTGATCCGCCGCCGGTGCCGCCGCTGAGTCGCCGCCACCGCTGGTGTCGGCTCCCGCCACCGCGGTCGGGTCAGCGGTGCATGACCCGCCGCATGACTGTCACGTGGCCGCTGGCGTCCACCGTCACCACTTCCCAGCCACGGGTCTCCAACAGTTCGACGGCGGTGAGCATCTCGTCGGGCGGCCCGTTGTTGCCGGTCTTCAAGCGGTAGTTGAACCGGCCGGCGAACACCGACGACAGCGACGGGGTGACGTAGATGTACCGGAACGGATAGGCGTCGAGCGACACCCGACCGGAGAGGATGTCGTCCGCGGCGAATACCCGGGGCGGTCGCGGTTGCATCGACCCATCATCCCGTACGCCGACGCGGGCGGCTGCACCCCGACGCCCGTCATCCCGCCGGTGGCAGCCTGGCGACGGCGCGTCGGACCGTCAGGCGTGTGAGTGCCAACGGCCTGACGCCGTTTCCGGAACCGCCTGGAGATGATATTCCCAGCCCTCGCGCCAACCGAAGTCAGCGGCCATGAGTTCCTCGATCGGCACGCCGTCGAGGAAATGGTCCATCGCCCATCGGGTGGCCACATGACCGATGACCAGAACCCGGCAGCCGTCCCAGCGGGTCGGCAGGTCGGCGAGAAAGCGCCCGGCCCGGTGCACCGCCTGCCGCCAACTCTCGCCACCGGGATAGGGCTGGTCGAGATAGTTGTCGCGGCCTTGGTGCAACTCGATGGCGGGGATGCCGGTCAGCGCGCCGTAGTCGCACTCCCGCAGCCGCCAGTCGTGCAGGATGGGAACCCCGCTGCCGGCGAAGGCGAGTTCCGCCGTCTCGACCGAGCGCCGCAGGTCGGAGGTGAAGACCACGTCGGTGCCGTCGGCGCGGCGGCGCTCGCCGAGCTGCGCTGCCAACTCCCGCCCGCGTTCCGACAACCGGCCGGGCGACCAACCGGTCGCGACACCGCGTTGATTGTCCTCACTCCAGGAGTGGGTCTCAAAAACGATCACGATTGACACCGGAACAGGCTAGCCGAGCTTCAAATGCCGTGGATCGGTTTCTCGGCGTCCCGGGTTTTCACCAATCTCAAAACGACACACTTGATAGATTGACCAGATCAATTCGCCAGCGTCATTGCCGGACACGCTCCAGGCCGCCACCGCCGCCGTGCCATCGCCGCCGTCGGCATGGTCAACGCCGTCGGCATGGTCAACCCCGTCGCGATCCTGGGCAGTGCCGCCCTGCTCGCCACCGCCACCGAGGTGGCGAGCGTCCCGGTCGGCGACGCCGCCGCCAACGTCCAATCCCGGCGACCGTCGGCGAGTTCTGGATCCTCGGTTACCTGATCGTCCGAGGCGTCCGGAGGCAGGCACTTGCCGATCCTCCCCAGCCTGCGCCCGCCGCCCCGCTCGCCGCACCGGATGACGATCGACGACCCCTGGCGCACCGCACCGGCGCGGCGAGCGGGGAATGTTAATAGGGGGCCCCTCCTATACACGAGGCGTTAAGAGGGGGACCCTCCTTTACTCTGCGGCGCAGGGCCCCAGTCAGGAACGGGTGGCATCGGGCGGGTGAGCGGCGCACCTGCGGTGATCCGCAGCCGCTCGCCGTGATGCAGCAACTCGACCGCGGTGCCCGGGTCGGCGTCGGGCAGCTCGTAGCGGGCCTCGTCGGCGGTCAGGGTGACCAGCAATCGCTGGCCGTGCCAGCACAGGCTGAAGGCCAGCCGGTCGATCCGGTCGGGCAGCCGGGGATCGAACGACAGCAGCTCCCCGTCGTCGCGCATGCCGCCGAAACCCTGCACCAGCGCCAGCCACGCCCCGGCCAGGGCGGCCAGGTGCAGCCCGTCGCCGGTCTTGTCGCCGAGGTCCGCCAGGTCCTGCATCACCGACTCGGCGAACAGGTCGTACGCCAGGTCGAGGTGGCCCAGCTCGGCGGCGAGCACCGCCTGCGGCCCGGCCGACAACGACGAGTCCCGGACCGTACGCGCCTCGTAGTACGCGAAGTTGGCCGCCTTCTCCGCCTCGGTGAACTCGTTCGGGCAGCGCAGCATGGCCAACACCAGATCCGCCTGCTTGACCACCTGGTGGCGGTACAGCTCCAGGTAGGGAAAGTGCAGCAGCAGCGGGTACTCGTCGTCGCTGGTGTTGGCGAAGTCCCACTCCGGCTGGTCGGTGAAGCCGGCCGCCTGCTGGTGCACCTCGCGCTTGGGGTCGTACGGCAAGGTCATCGCCGCCGCTGCGGCCAGCCAGCCGGCCACCTCTGTCGGGTCGACGTCCAGCCGGGCTGCTGCCTGCGGATACCGCTGCACCGCGTCGGCCGCGCCGTTCAGGTTACGGCGGGCCATCAGGTTGGTGAAGAGGTTGTCGTTGACGAGTGCGGCGTACTCGTCGGGGCCGGTGACGCCGAAGATGTGGAAGCCGCCGTCGTCGGTGAAGTGCCCGAAGCGGTGCCACAACCGGGCGGTCTGCACCAGCAGGTCCAGGCCGGGGCCGGCGAGGAACTCCTGGTCGCCGGTGGCGGTGACGTAACGCAGCACCGCGTCGGCGATGTCGGCGTTGACGTGCAGGCCGGCGGTGCTCGCCGGCCAGTAGCCGGAGCACTCCTCGCCGCCGATGGTCCGCCACGGGAAGCTCGCCCCAGCCAGCCGCAGTTCCGCCGCCCGGTCGAGGGCCTGCGGCAGGTGCGCGTGCCGCCAGGCCAGCGCCGACCGGGCCACAGCGGGTGCCACGTACGTCAGCACCGGCAGCACGTAACCCTCGGTGTCCCAGAGCACGTGCCCGTCGTAGCCGTTGCCGGTCAGCCCCTTGGCCGGGATGGTCCGGTCGCCGTCCGACCGGCCCGCCTGAATCAGGTGGAACAGCGCGAACCGGGTGGCGCGCTGCAACTCGGCGTCGCCGTCGAGGAGCACGTCGGCGGTGTGCCAGGCGGCGTCCAGGGCGGCACGTTGCGCCGCGAGCAGCCCGGCGAAGCCCTCCTGTCGGGCGGCGTCCGCCTCTGCCGTCACCTCGGCTGCCAGCTCCTCGGGCGAGGACTCGTCGACCACCGCCCACTCGTACGCGGCGAACTTGGTGAGCCGGACCTGCTCGCCCGTGGCGAGGGTGCCGGTGAGGCTCAGCCGGATCCGGTCCGGCGTGGCGTCGAGGTCGGTGGCGAAGTGCTCCGGGGTCGACGGCGAGTGCGCGACGGCGACGGCCACCCGCTGTCCACTGTGCTCGGTGTGGTGCACGAGTACGCCGTCGACACCCTCGGCGTGGTGCCGCTCGGCGATGAGCGGTTCGGAGATCACCGAGGCCGCGCGGGGATCGTCGGCGCGTTCCGGGATCCGCTCGTTGGCCAGCAGGTCGGCGCAGATCCGCAGCTCGACCGGCCCGTCCAGGGGCTCCACCGTCCAGTCGACGGCGGCGACCCGTCGACGCGGCAACGACACCAGCCGGGTGCTGCGTACCCGCACCCCGTGCCCGGCCGGTGAGATCCACTCGGTGCACCGCTCGACCACGCCACCGCGCAGGTCCAGCACCTGTTCGTGGCTGCGCAGCGTCCCGGTCCGCAGGTCCAGCGGCTCGTCGCCCACCCAGAGCCGGATGAGCGTGGCGTTCGGCGGGCTGATCACCGTGTCGCTCAACTGCGGGAACGCGTACCCCTCCTCGGGGTAGTTCAGTTTCCGCCGTTCGTGTAACCCGTTGAGGTAGGTGCCCGGCATGCCGTACGGCCACCCCTCGTCGAGGGTGCCGCGCCAGCCCAACCAGCCGTTGCTCAACGCGAAGATCGACTCGGTCTCGCCGAGCCGGTCCAGATCGTCGGCGCTACGCCGGATCCGCCAGCGCTCGTCGGGTGATGGCCGATCGGGGGTACGGTGCACAGCGTCCTCCAGGGAATTACGCCAGTGCCACCGAAATTCCCCGACGGCCGGTCCGGCACACCCGATTCCGGCTCACCAGACCAGCAGGAGCGCACCGAGGGTGCCGAGCACCAGGTAGGGCCCGAACGGCAGGTGACTGGACCAGGCGGCCCGCCGGGTGACGAGCAACACCAGGGCGACCAGGCCGGAGAGGGTCAGCGCGAGCAGCAGCCCGAGCAGCGGCACGGTCCAGCCGTACCAGCCGAGCAGCGCGCCCGCGCCCAGGGCGAGCTTGGCGTCACCGATGCCGAAGCCGCGTGCGCCGAGCAGCAGCGTGGTGGCGGCGAAGAAGAACGCCAACCCGAGCCCGGCGGCGGTGGCCCGCCACCACGGTGCCGCTCCGGCACCGGCCAGGGCGGCGATGCCGAGCAGCAGCCAGGTGCCGGCTGCGGCCGGCAGGGTGAGCCGGTCGGGCAGCCGGTGCACCGCGACGTCCACGAAGGTCAGCGGCACCGCGAAGGCCAGCCACCAGGCCGTGGCGGCCAGCTCACCGGTGGGCGGCCCGGCCAGCAGCAGCAACGCGATCGCGGCGACGACTGTCACCTCGACGGCGGCCGGTGGCGCGCCGACCCGGGCACCGCAGCCGCCGCAGCGTGCCCGGGGGCCGAGCGCCGGCCAGGGGCGGGCCAGGCTGATCGCCGTACCGCAGGCATCGCAGCCACTACGCCGCGGGGTGCCCGACGGTACGCAGTGCCGGGCGACGACGTACCGGAGCAGTGGGGTGAGTGCCAGCACGGCCAGCGGCCGGGGGCGCTGCGGTGCCGGACCGGCGGTCGGGCCCGCGCCGCGCACTTGCTCGGTGGCGGGTGGGTGACTCACGCCGACCACCCGCCAACGGTGACCACGTTAAGTAATCTGGCCGTCCGTTCGGGATGATTGCCCGACCGTTGTGACCCTGCTGTCCGGTAGGTGTGGACGCGTGCGCCGAGCCACTCCGGACGCCCCGATGGAATTCCCACGGGAAACAATTGGCACACATAAGGCGCGCTTAATTCAGGGGACAGAACGGGCGACCCACCATTTCCCACCCCATTCTGAACGGCCCGCCGGTGGGACGTCGCCGGACGTGCCGGGTCGGGGCGGCGGTGCCGCCGACGCACTGCCCAAGCCGCGTCGGGCGCAGCCGGCAACCTGCGGGTAACCAACCTGGACCACCACCGTTCATGACTCAGAGTGTTCGGGCAAATTGCCTCTGTTGCATCGGCCGACATCAGCTTATGCTCGCCCCTTGGATGTGACGAAACCCACGTCCATCGGCCACGATCACCCAGCACCTGGCATTTCCACAAAGATCCGCAAGGGTAAATGCGGCTGCGTATTGGACAGGACCTCGGCGGCCCTTCCCGCGGCGCTGCCGCAGGCCCGAACGCCGGCGACGGCGATCGCCGGTTCGGCACCGAGGAGGGCACGACGGTGCGAGCACGGCAGCTGAGCTGCTGGACGGCTGGCTTGGTCGCGGTGGCAGCGGTCGGCACCACCACCGCGTGCGGCGGCCCGCAGGAGGTGGCCACCGGCGACGGCAAGGAACGAAGCAGGCCCGTCGACGCGGCGCAGGTCGCCGACGAGCAGGCGGCGGAACAGGCGGCGCTGAAGGCGTACGCCGGATACCTCGCCGCTTCCCGTACGGCGAGCCAGCGCAGCGACCCGCACCACCCGGACCTCACCCGGTTCCTCGCCGATCCGCTGCTGACCCGGGTCCGGTTCAACCTGCAACAGGCCCGCGAGCACGGCGCCGTCAGCGTGGGCACGCTGCGTTCCGACCCCACTGTGATCTCGGTGGCGCTGGATGCCACACCGCCCACAGTGGAGATCCAGGACTGCGTGGACGCCACCGGTTACCGGCTGGTCTACCTCGACGGCGGCAAGGGCGTGCCCGGCACCCGGGGCACCCGGCACCTGGCCACCGCGACCGCCACCCGCCATCCCGACGGCCGCTGGCGGATCAGCGCCGGCGCGGCCTACCAGGACCAGCCGTGCTGACCCCGGCCGACATCCGCCCGGCCGGCCGGAACGACCGCGACCTGGCCCGCCGCAGCACCCACAACCCAGCCGGTCGGAGCAACCGCGCCCCGGCCCGGCCGCAGCGTCGGCGCCACCGGATCGCTGGCAACCGGCTGGTGATCTTCGGTCTGGCCCTGGCCCTGATGCTGGTGACCGCACCGGTGCTGTCGGCGAGCGCGGCCGACCCGGGTGCCGAGTGCCCACCGGCACAGCCGAACTGCAACGTCTGGGATGACGAGCCGGGCACGCCTGGCGGCGGCAACGGCGGCGGGGGCGACAACGGCGGCGGTGACAACGGTGGGGGC
>NZ_POTX01000230.1 GCF_003236305.1 Micromonospora endophytica
GTGGCTGCACCGTCAGCGATCCGGGCGATCCTCAGCGGCGCGCGCCGCTGGTGGGGCAGGGTGCGGCGGGCGGGGTGCCGAGGCGACGGCGCAGGGCGACGGCGGCGGGCAGGAGGGCGGGACCGAGTAGGGCGACGGTGATGGCGGTGGCGACAAGGGTCGGGTACGTCGGGCGTGGGGCGGCGCTGACCACACCGTCCACCGCGCCGGCCAGCAGGTGCACGTTGAGCAGGCCGACCGGGGTGAGCAGGGCCACCACGGCCCATCCGCCACTGGCGTCCCGCCGCATGCCGAGCCCGACCGCGAGCAGCAGGGCCACAGTCAGCAGCACCGTGCCGGTGGGCGGCAGGAGCTCCTCACCGCCGCCGCGGTAGGCACCCCAAAGTGCATCGAAGCCCATTGCGTACGACAGGCCGCCACCAGCGACCGCCGCCGCTACCGGCAGGGTGCGGGCCGGCGCCGGCAGGTGGTCACCGATCGCGAGCGCCAGCACGCCGAGCGCTACCTGCGGCACCAGCACCAGCAGCGGCGGGCGGGGCACACCGGCGACCACGCTGATCGCCGGCAGCGCCGCCGTCACCAGCAACGCCACGGTGATGGCCGCCCGGGTGGGTCGGCCCGGCGCGACGGCGGCGACAAGCGCGGCCAGCAGCCAACCGCACCAGGCGACGATCCCCACCGAGACGAACGGGCCGAACACCGGCACACCCCACTCGGCGGGCGGCAGGTGCCGCTCGGCGAACACCCAGAAGGCGGCGAGGAAGGCGGCCGTGGTCAGCGCGAGCAGCGCGCCGAGGCGTACCCCGGGGACCAGGTCGTTGGCGCCGGCGGCCCGCAGTCGCTGGCGGAGGCCGCCGCGCACGAGGTCCGCGGCCTCCGCCGGCGAGGGGCGACGCCGCTGCGGGTCGGCGAGGTCGAGGTACGTCCCGACGATCTCGTCGCCGCGTTCCCGGCGGTAGTCCGCCGGGTACGCCCACAGCAGGCGTCGGTAGCGGCGCTCCAGCTCGGTCATGCCAACCCCCCGGCGGTACGCGGCGTCAGCGGCGCGGCCCGGCGGGCGTTGAGCCGGACGGTGGCCGCCTCGACGTTGTGGCGTAGCCGCTCGGTCTCGGCGGTGAGCGTGGCGTCTCCGGCGGGGGAGAGGCGGTAGTAGCGGCGCAGCCGGCCATCGACGGTCTCCTCCCGGTCGAGTTCGACGAGGCCGGCGTCGGTGAGCCGGTCCAGCGCGCCGTAGAGGGTGCCGGGGCGCAGCGAGAGCCGCCCGCCGGAGAGGTCGGCGACCTCTCCGATGATCGCGTAACCGTGCATCGGCTCCCGCGCCAACGCGGTGAGAATCAGGAACGTGGGTTCGCGCAACGGTGTGTCCACGTCCTGAATATATCGGACGCGAAGGTATGCGGGGGTCCCTGCCCGCTCCAATCGCCCCATTGATCAAGAAGTTTGCGTCGGCGGTCGCCGGAATCCCTGACGCAAACTTCTTGATCAACCTGGGGATAGCACTCGGGCCGGCTCCGCGAGGTGCGGAACCGGCCCGGAGGCGTGCTGAAGGTGCTCAGCAGTCGAAGTACATGGCGAACTCGTGCGGGGTCGGGCGCAGGCGCACCGGGTCGACCTCGTTGGCCCGCTTCCAGTCCACCCAGGTGGAGATCAGGTCCGGGGTGAAGACGCCGCCCTCGAGCAGGTAGTCGTGGTCGGCCTCGAGCGAGTCGAGCACGGCCGGCAGCGAGCCCGGCACCTGCTTGACGTCGCCCCACTCCTCCGGCGGGAGGTCGTAGAGGTCCTTGTCGATCGGCGCCGGCGGCTCGATCTTGCTCTTGATGCCGTCCAGGCCGGCCATCATCATCGCCGAGAAGGCGAGGTAGACGTTGGCCGACGGGTCCGGCACCCGGAACTCGACCCGCTTGGCCTTGGGGTTGCTGCCGGTGACCGGGATGCGGGTGCAGGCCGAGCGGTTGCGCTGCGAGTAGACCAGGTTGACCGGCGCCTCGTAGCCCGGCACCAGGCGACGGTACGAGTTGACAGTCGGGTTGGTGAAGGCCAGCAGCGACGGCGCGTGGTGCAGCAGACCACCGATGTACCAGCGGGCGGTGTCGGAGAGGCCGGCGTAGCCGGTCTCGTCGTAGAACAGCGGCTCACCGCCGAGCCAGAGGCTCTGGTGGGTGTGCATGCCGGAGCCGTTGTCGCCGAAGAGCGGCTTCGGCATGAAGGTCGCGGTCTTGCCGGCGGCCCAGGCCTCGTTCTTCACGATGTACTTGAAGAGCTGGAGCTGGTCACCGGCGTGCAGCAGGGTGGAGAACTTGTAGTTGATCTCCGCCTGGCCGGCGGTGCCGACCTCGTGGTGCGAGCGCTCCACGGTGAAGCCGGTGTCGATCAGCCGGCGCACGATGCTGTCACGCAGGTCGGCGTAGTGGTCGACCGGCGGCACCGGGAAGTAGCCGCCCTTGTACGCGGTCTTGTAACCGCGGTTGCCGCCCTCCTCCTCGCGGCCGGTGTTCCAGGCGCCCTCGATCGAGTCGATGTAGTAGAACGACTGGTGCGCCGACGTCTCGTGGCGGATCGAGTCGAAGATGTAGAACTCCGCCTCGGCGCCGAAGTAGGCGGTGTCGGCGATGCCGCTGGCGGCGAGGTACGCCTCGGCCTTCTTCGCCACGTTCCGCGGGTCGCGGCTGTACGCCTCACGGGTGAACGGGTCGTGGATGAAGAAGTTCAGCGCGAGGGTCTTCTGCGCGCGGAAGGGGTCGATGAAGGCGGTCGCGACGTCCGGGAGCAGGAGCATGTCCGACTCGTGGATCGCCTGGAAGCCCCGGATCGACGACCCGTCGAAAGCGAGACCGTTGGTGAAGAAGTCGTCGTCGACGGACTCCACCGGCAGGTTGAAGTGCTGCATGACGCCGGGCAGGTCACAGAAACGTACGTCGACGAACTTCACGTCCTCGTTCTTGAGGTAACGCAGGAGTTCCTCGGGATTGGCGAACACTCGTCCTCCTGGCACGTCCACGGGGTAGCTAGGCTCCTGGCGACGCTATGACCGTGCGGTTGCCCGGCCATGTCTCCAGTGTTTCTGCCGTGTTACGTCCCTCGCGCTGTGTCACTCTCGCTGGCCAAGCCGGCCAGCGCCAGCGCAGGAACGGGTCCGACCCCGCCAGTGTAGTGAAACTTGAGGTCATTGGTCCTTTTCGGCGCTGCGCGGCGGCCTGCGTCCCGGCCGCGTACGCCCGCCTGGCTAGGCTTGTCCGCTGTGACCACCGAGCCCCACCGTGCCCCGCCGCCCGCCGCGGACCCCGACTTCGTCCCCGCCGACGTGCAACGGCGCTTCGGGGCGCTCGTCGTCGACTGGGTGCTCTGCCTGCTCGCGGCGGGCCTGTTCGCCAGCCCCGCCCGGGACGCCTGGGCGCCGGTCGCCGTACTCATCGTGGAGTACGCCGTCTTCCTCGGCCTGTTCGCGCAGACCCCGGGCATGTACCTGACCCGGATCCGCTGCGTCGACTGGGCCGACGGTGGCCGGATCGGCCTGCTCCGGGCCCTGCTGCGCGGCGTGCTCCTGGCCCTCGTGGTGCCCGCCCTGCTGATGGACCAGCACCGCCGCGGCCTGCACGACCGCCTCACCCGCTCGGTGATGGTCCCCGCGAAGGCCTAGCGGCCGCGCGACTGGCGGAACGCGCCACGCGGCGGGCGCAGGTTCTTCGGGACGGCGCCCTTGGGCATCTGCGGGCGGGCCGTCAGCGCCTTGAGCCGCTTGTCGAGGGCGTTGACGTCCTTGCCGCTGAGGTTGCGCGGCAGCCGCATCAGCGTCATCCGCAGCTTGCGGATCGGCAGCTCGCCCTCTTCCTGGCCGATCACGTAGTCGTAGAGCGGGGCGTTGCCGATCACCTTCGCCAGCCGGCGCTTCTCCTGGCCGAGCAGGCCACGGATCCGCTGCGGGTTCCCCTCCGCCAGCAGGATCACGCCCGGCCGGCCGATCACCAGGTGCACCATGTCCATCTGGGTGGTGGAGCTGACCGCGGGCCGCACCCGCCAATCCCCACGCATGCTCTCGATGATCTGCGCGGCGGCGCCCGGCTGACCCTCGGCCGCGTTCATCATCGCCCGGTTCGACCTGAGGTTGAGCACGATGAGCAGGCAGAGCAGGGCGAACAGGATGCCCAGCGGCAACCACAGCCAGCCCCAGCGCAGCACCGCCACCACCGTCAGCGCGAGCGGAATCAGCACCGCGCCGGCGGCCAGTGGCGCGAACCACTTGTCCTGCCGGGCGGTGAACCGGAACACCAACCCGATCTGCTTCAGCCGCTGGCCGAACGACACCTTCTCCTGGGGCTTTGCCATGGCATCGAGTCTAGTGGTCGGCCAGCGCCCCGTTGATCCGCGTCCGGTGCCCGGCCGGCTGAGTACCTTACGGCCCCGCAGGTGCCTGGTCGCCGGAAAGTAAGGAGGCACGGCGTACCGAGATCAGGCGGCGCACCAATGCTCCGGCGCCACCTTCCCGAGCAGAGTCAGAGTCGGGCAGTCGACCACTACCGAAGGAGCCCGACATGTTCACCACCGACTCGGAATTCTTCCTCACCGTCCACCGTACGCACAGCGCCGAGCTGCGCGCCGAGGCCGCCCGGGACCGGCTGGCCCGCACCCTGCCGCAGCGCTCAGCACGCGGCTGGCTGACCCGCCGCCGATGACAAACGTAAGGAGGGGCCCCCTGCTAACGCCTGGTGTAGAGCAGGGGCCCCCTATTAACAAGTCCCGGCCGAGCGGCAAGCCGGCGAGCGGCAAGCGGGTGTGCCGCAAGCGGCCGAGCGGCATGCGGGCGAGCGGCAAGCCGGCGGGCGGCATGCTCGGTGCCGTGACCGCCCGTGCCAGCAGCACCACACTCGTCGGCCGCCAGCGTGAGATGACGCAGCTGAGTGACGCGCTGGCCCGGGCCCGCGCCGGTGCGCCGGTCGCCGTACTCGTCGGTGGCGAGGCCGGGGTGGGCAAGACCCGGCTGCTGGAGGAGTTCGGCCGGACGATCGGCGACGCCGCCCGGCTGCTGGTGGGGCAGTGTCTCGAACTCGGTGAGGCCGGCCTGCCCTTCGCCCCGTTCGCGGCGGCGCTGCGCACGGTGCTGCGTACCGACGGCGCGGCCGTCTTCGAGGGGTACGAGGCAGAGTTCGCCCGCCTCCTGCCGGAGCTGGCGCGGGTGCCGGCCGGCGCGGCCGTACCGTCGGCCGTCGCGCCCTCGGACGCACCCCGGGGTTACCTGTTCGACCTGGTCGCGGAGTTGTTCGGCCGGCTCGCCGCCGATCAGCCGCTGGTGTTGGTGGTCGAGGACCTGCACTGGGCCGACCGGTCGACCAGGGATCTGATCGGCTTCCTGGTGCGGGCCGCGCGCACCGCACGGGTGCTGCTGGTCTGCACCTACCGCACCGACGAGTTGCACCGGGGACACCCGCTGCGCCCGTTCCTGGCCGAGCTGGACCGGGCCCGGGGCGTCGACCGGCTGGAGCTGGGCCGGCTGGATCGGGACGGCACCGCCGCGATCGTCGCCGGGCTGCTCGGCACCGAGCCCTCCGCCCGCGCGGTCGACGACATCCACGACCGTACCCAGGGTAATCCGCTCTTCATCGAGGAGTTGGCCGCCGCCGGCAGCCCGATCGGCTGTGCCGTACTGCCGGAGACCCTGCGCGACCTGCTGCTGGCCCGGGTGGATCGGCTGCCGGAGCCGGCCCAGCGGGTGCTGCGGATCGCCGCGGCCGGTGGCATCCGGCTGGCCCATCACCTGCTCGCCGAGGTGGCCGGGCTGCCCGAGGCGGAACTGGACGACGCGTTGCGCGCCGCCGTCGCCGCCCAACTGCTGGTGGCCGACCCCGACGGCGACTACGAGTTCCGCCACGCGCTGGTGCGCGAGGCGGTGCACGACGACCTGCTCCCCGGCGAGCACGCCCGGCTGCACGCCCGGTTCGCGGCCGCCGTCGAGGCCCAGCCCCATCTCGTCGCCGCCGGCCGCGCCCCGGCCGAGATCGCCCACCACTGGTACGCCGCCCACGACCATCCCCGGGCGTTGACCGCTGCCCGGGCGGCCGCCCGGGCCGCCGCGGACCGTTACGCGTACGCCGAACAGAGCCGGCTGTTGGAACGGGTGCTGGAACTGTGGGAGTTGGTGCCCGACGCGGCCGAGCGGCTCGGCATGGACCACCTGGCGTTGCTGGAGGAGACGCTCGACGCGGCGACCACCGCCGGTGACTACCATCGCGCGTTGACCCTGACCCGGGCCGCCCTGGCCGAGGTGGACACCGAGAGCGAGCCGCTGCGCGCGGCGCGGCTGCTGGACCAGCGCGGCCGGATGTTGGCCATGCTCGGCAAGAGCGACGGCGCGGCCGAGCTGCGCCAGGCGTACGAGCTGGCGGCGCAGGTGCCGGACGGGCCGCAGCGGCTGCGGCTGCTCGCCGACCTGGCCGACCACCTGGCCCGGGTCGACCTGATCGAGGGGGCGCGGATCGCCGCCGAGGTGGTGCAGACGGTGACGGCCGCCGGGGTGCAGGACGCGATGCTGCCGGTGCAGCTCGCGGTGCTGTGGCGGGGCGACTCGCCCGATCTCGGCCTGGCCGAGCTGCGCCGGTGCGCGGGGCTGGCCCGGGCCGCCGGTGAGGTGCCGGCGCTGGTCCAGGCGTTGGTGCACATCTCCGACGTGCTCTTCGAACTCGGCCGGTACGAGGAGTCGGCCCGGACCGCCGCCGACGGGATGATCGAGGCGCGCCGGGTCGGCATCAGCCGCTCCACCGGAAAATACCTGCTCTCCAACCAGGCCGAGGCGTTGTTGGCGCTCGGCCGCTGGGCCGAGGCCGACCAGATCTGCGCCAAGGCGGCCCGACTCGACCCGCCGGGCGTGAGCGGGCTGCACTGGCTGCAACTGCGGGCCGGGCTGCGACTGGCCCAGGCACATCCGAACGCTGACGAGACGGTGGGCCGGGCGCTGGCCTTCCTCAGCAAGCCGTACCTGCATCCGCACAACCGGCTGCCGCTGGCGGAGCTGCGGATCGCGGCGGCGCTCGCCACCGACGACCGGGACGAGGCGCGGCGTGCCGTCGAGGCCAGCCTGGCCGATCCGGCGGTCGTCGCGTATCCCCGCTACGGGTGGCCGGTGGTCGCCGCCCTGGCCCGGGTCGCCCGGCACACCGCCGACGGCGAACTCGCCGCGCGGGTGGCCGCGCTGGTCACCACCGTTCCGGCACGCTTTCCCGCCGAACGGGCGTACGCCGCCGAGGTCGCCGCCACGGTGGCCCCCGGTGACGATCCGCTCGCCGCCTGGCGGGGGGCGGTCACCGCGTGGCGGGCCGCCGGCCAGCCCGCGGCCCTGGCCCGGGTGCTGCTGGCGTTCGCCGAGGTGGCCGCCGGCACCGGAGAGCGGGACGAGGTGGCGGCGGCGGTACGCGAGGCCGCCGCGATCGCTGACGGGCTCGGCGCGACCCTGCTCGCGGAGCAGGCCGCCACCCTGGCCCGCCGGCTCGGCCTGCGCGGCGCGGGCCGGACCGGGCCGGGCGCGGAGCTGCTGACCGAGCGGGAGCGGGAGGTGCTGCGGCTGGTGGCCGAGGGACACAGCAACAGCCGGATCGCCGAGCAGTTGTTCATCTCACCGAAGACGGCGAGCGTGCACGTCTCGCGGATCATCGCCAAGCTCGACGTACGCAACCGGGTCGAAGCCGCCGCCGTCGCCCACCGCCTGAACCTCCTCGCCGACCCCTCCTGACCGCAGGAAGGGTCAGCGGGCGGTGGCGGGCTCGCGGGCAGCCAGGGCCTGCTGGTAGAGGCGGCCGGCGCGGTACGACGAGCGCACCAGCGGCCCACTCATCACCCCGGCGAAGCCGATCTCCTCGGCCTCGGCGCTCAGCTCGACGAACTCCTCCGGCTTGACCCAGCGCTCGACCGGGTGGTGCCGGGGGGAGGGGCGGAGGTACTGCGTGATGGTGATCAGCTCGCAGCCGGCGGCGTGCAGGTCACGAAGGGCCTGGGAGACCTCGGCCCGCTCCTCGCCCATGCCCAGGATCAGGTTGCTCTTAGTGACCAGGCCGGC
The DNA here is from genome assembly GCF_003236305.1 of Micromonospora endophytica. Taxonomy (GTDB): domain Bacteria; phylum Actinomycetota; class Actinomycetes; order Mycobacteriales; family Micromonosporaceae; genus Micromonospora; species Micromonospora endophytica. The sequence continues at coordinate 8,042 of NZ_POTX01000230.1, forward strand.
GGCGCGGGCCTGCCGGATGACGTCGAGCGAACGCTCGTAGCGGAATGCCGGCCGGATCCGCTTGAAGATCCGCGGCACGGTCTCGACGTTGTGCGCCAACACCTCGGGCCGGGCGCCGAACACCTCGGCCAACTGCTCGGGAACGGCGTTGAAGTCGGGGATCAGCAGCTCGACGCCGCAGCCGGGTTGCAGGGCGTGGATCTGCCGGACGGTCTCGGCGTACAGCCAGGCGCCGCCGTCGGGCAGGTCGTCGCGGGCGACGCCGGTGATGGTGGCGTACCGCAGGCCCATCGACCGCACCGACTCGGCCACCCGGCGTGGCTCGTCGGCGTCGAACTCGGCCGGCTTGCCGGTGTCGATCTGGCAGAAGTCACAGCGACGTGTGCACTGGTCCCCGCCGATGAGGAAGGTGGCCTCGCGGTCCTCCCAACATTCGTAGATGTTGGGGCAGCCGGCCTCCTGGCACACGGTGTGCAACCCCTCGCGGGCGACCTGCCCGCGCAGTTGGGTGTACTCCGGGCCCATCTTGGCCTTGACCTTGATCCACGGCGGTTTGCGCTCGATCGGCGTCTCGGCGTTGCGCGCCTCGATCCGCAGCAGCCGCCGCCCCTCCGGGGCGGGCGTCGCGGTACGCGCGGCCGGGCCGGTCGTCGGCGCGGAGTGCTCGATCGTCACAAAAACGAGCCTACGCCGGACGGCACCCGTCGATGAACTGCGGGCGACGGCCATCACCCCACCAACCCTGTGACGCCGGACACCGATGGCGGCAGAAACGGGTCACACGGCAGCGTCCTGCGGTGTTAGCGTCCCCGGCACGAAGCGACGACGGAGCCGAGTAGCGCCCCGCCCCGCCAGTTGAAGAGAGCCGCCGGTTGCTGCGAGGCGGTCTGGCGTCGGGCCGCGAAGACCCTCCCGAGCTGCGGGAAGAACCGCCCGCGGTGCAAGGAGGGGCCCCCTTTTAACGCCTGCGGTAGAGGCGGGGCCCCCTCTTAACAACCGCGTGCCCAGTAGAGCCCGCCCGGCTGGCCCCGGTGAAAAGGCGACGAACGAGGCACCCGCCCAGGCGGGAGCGAAGGTGTGGTGGCACCGCGAGGTTCCCGCTCGCCCACACCTCCCGGGGATCGCGTTGCGATTGATCGAGGAGGTAGCCGTGCAACGCATCCTGTCCGACCGACTCACCCGGCACACCGGCCGTACCGTCCGGATAGCCGGCTGGGTCCACCGCCGCCGACTGCTCAAGTCGGTGGCCTTCCTGATTGTCCGGGACGCCGCCGGGTTCGCCCAGGTCGTGGTCACCGACCCGGCGGTGCGCGCCGAGGTCGAGGCGCTGCCGGAGGAGACCGTCGTCGAGGTGGTCGGCACCGTGGTCGCGAACGACACCGCGCCCGCCGGGGTCGAGCTGACCGACCCGACGGTACGTCCACTCGGCCCGCCCGCCGTACCCC
>NZ_POTX01000231.1 GCF_003236305.1 Micromonospora endophytica
ACCGGCTGGACCCCGGCCGGGGTGTTCACCGGCGGATCGCTGCTCTTCGGCACCACCGGCCGCACCGACCTGCTCGGCCAGCAACACGCGCACGAGCTGGCCCAGCACCAGCACGCCTCGGCCCGGCTCCTGGCCCGGTGGGTTCCAGGGTGAGGTGGTGGTCCGCAACGCGGGCACCTCGGCGATCAGCGGCTGGACCCTCGGCTGGACGTTCCCGGACGGCCAGCGGATCAGCCAACTCTGGGGTGGCACCCACACCCAGACCGGCGCGAGCGTCTCGGTGCGGGACGCGGGTTACAACGGGGCCCTCGCCCCCGGTGCCACCGGCAGCGTCGGTTTCCTGGCCAGCACCACTGCGGCCAACACCGCACCGACCACCATCACCTGCACCGCCCGCTGACCGACCACACCGCGGCCAGCGGCGACGGGCCCCGCCCGACCTCTTCGGTCGAGCGGGGCCCGTCGCGGTAGCAGCCTGTTAAAAGGGGGCCCCTGCTATACACCAGGCGTTAACAGGGGGCCCCGCCTTACACGTCGTTGGGGCGTTGGACGTCGACGAACTCGATGTCGTCGACGGCACGGTCCCGGCTGCCGGCGGCGCGTGCCGCGGTGCCCGCGGCCCAGCCGATCGCCGCGCCGACGAGCGCGGTGCCGATCAGCAGGGCCCAGGGCAGCGCGGGTTGGCGTCCGGCCAGCGCGTCGAAGGCCCGGATGGCCCGGTTGCGGGCCTCGTCGGCGGCCGATCCCACCAGGTCGCCGGCGTCGTCGGCGAAGCCGGCGGAGGTGTGCCGGGCCGAGCGGGCGGTGTCGCGGATGCTGTCGCCCGCCGTGCTGACGGCCGAGACAAGGTGCTGCCACGCCTGATCCGCGATCCGCTCCGGCTTGCTGCGGCGCTCCAGCAGGTTGGTTCCGAACATGGTGGCTCCCTCCTCGACAGGGCCGAGGCCGGTGACCACGTCAGACCTCCTCGGCGGCTCGCCCTCGTGCGGCAGGGCTCGCCACGCAAGCTGTGCCCCGCCGGACGCCGTCACAAACCCCGCTGCGCGTCGGCGTCCGGCGGGTTCGGGTCGTGCGCTGCTCAGCGGGAGACGACAGCGACGGTTCCCGCCCGGGCGAAGTCGTCGTCATCGTCATCGTCGTCATCGCCCCCGCCGCCGAAGCCGCAGGCCAGTACGAGGGCGAGCAGGGCGCTGACACCAGCCAGCGCGGCAAGTCTGCGGAGCATCTCGTCGTCCTCTCGTTCGTCAGGTCATCCGTGATGCTAGGCACACCGTGCCAGTGGCTCCCGGTGACCAGCTGCGCCCTGGCCAGCGCGGCGGTGCCCCCGGGCCGGGCCGACGCCGGTGCGCCGATCGCTGTCGGGCTGGCGCCGGCCCGCTACCCTGGTTCGGCGGTGTGGGTGACCCGGCCGACACCGAGTAGTTTGGTCCTGGAAGGTCCGGATGTGGGGCTTTTACTGTGCTCACATTCGCGAATTGCTCATCCCGAGGGGTGGCGACCGAGGCCGTTGGAGGAATACTCTCGGTCGCGGCCCGCGTACTGATGAGGCGCCCGTCGGACGGGCGAGTGGAGGTGCTCGCGTGAGCCTGTCGATCCTGCAAACGGTTCGGCCCGGTGGTGTCATCGAGATCGCTCCCCGGGGCGAGATCGACGTCGACACCGCGTACGAGGTGAAAGAAGCCATCGCCGAGGTGCTGGCCAAGGGGCGCCCGGCCCGGATCGAGCTCAACATGCGGCTGGTCACCTTCATCGACTCGGTGGGCATCAGCGCGATGGTCGCCGGCTTCCAGACCGCGGAGGTCAGCGGCGTGCGCCTGGTCGTCACCGAACCGAGCCGGTTCGTGCACCGGCAGCTCTGGGTAACCGGCCTGCTCGGCCTCTTCGGCGCACCCGAGCCGTACTACGCCGGCGCGGCCGCCACCCCGGAGGTTCTGCCCGGCGCCTGAGCGTTCACCAGTCGTCAAATCCGGCCAGGTCGACGTCGGCCACCTCGGTGACGGCCCGGATCGCCGTCACCGACGCGTAGCCCTCGGCGAGCAGAGCCAGGTCGGTGCCGGGCTGCACCGCCTCACCCGGCTCCTCCAGCGAGGTGCGCACGAAGCCGTGACCGGACTCGGCGACTGTCATCTGCACCTGGCCGAAGGTGGCCAGGCTGCCCCGGCGGACCCCGCGTAGCAGGTCGAACGGCAGGTCCGGCGCGTTGACGTTGAGCACGCTCTCCACCGGCCCGGTGTGCAGCCGGGGCAGCAGGTCCAGCGCGACCCGGGCCGCGGTCGCCCAGTGCCGGTCGGCGTCGCGGACCAGGGCGGCGGCAGCCACCGCGGCGCCGCCGCTGACGGCGGTGGCCTCACCCACCGACAACACGTCAAGCGAGACGGCCATCGCCCGGCAACCGTTGGCGGCGGCGGTGAACGCCGCGCCCACCGTGCCGGAGTGCAGCACCGCGCGGCCCGCGTTGGCACCCCGGTTGATGCCGGAGAGCACCACCTGTGGTGGCGGCCCGAAGGCGCCGTGCACGGCGATCAGCGCGATGAAACCGGGCGAACCACCCACCCCGTACGCGGGCACCCCGTCCAGTTCGGGCAGCGGGTGCTGGTGGACCACCACCTGGCCGTCCTGCTCCACCGCGCTCATCGCGGCGCTGGTGCCGCTCGCCTCCTCCAGCGGCGCGGCGACCACCACGTCGTGCCCGCGTGCGACTGCGGCGCGGGCCAGCGCCTGGATGCCCGGGGCGCCGATGCCGTCGTCGTTGGTGATCAGCACCCGTAGCGTCATCGTCCCGCCACCCGCTGGGCCAGCTCGTCCGGGGTGGTGCGTTCCTGCGGGACGGTGCCGGCCGGCTCCAGCCGGACCCGGTCGACCAGACCCGTGATCGAGTCGAGTCGTCCGGTGCCCAGGCCGTGCCGGGTGACGTTCAGCGCGCCGGCTGCCGCGCCGGTGCGGATCGCGGTGCGTACGTCGCCACCCCGGGCCACCACGGCCGCCACGCTGGCGGTCATCGAGTCGCCCGCGCCGCGCGGGTCGGCGGCCTCCAGTCGCGGCATCAGCACCTCGAACACCTCGCCGTCGACAAGTGCCAGCGCCGGCTTGTCGGCTCGGCTGACCACCACGTTCTCCGCGCCGGAGGCGTGCAGTTCGTGGATCGCGTGGATGATCTGCGCTGCGCTGTCGTCGTCGGCACGCCCGTCGGCGATCAGTTCCTCGTGGCTGACCTTGAGGAAGAAGACCCCGCTGTCCAGTACGGCGTTCAGGTGCTCGCCACAGAGGTCCACCACCACCCGGCTGCCGTTGGCGCCCAGGTCGGCGGCGAAGCGTCGGTAGAGATCGGCCGGGACGAGCGACGGATCGTTGGGGCCACTGAGCACGCTTACCGCCGCCCGTAGCCCCTCACCGAGCGCGAGGTTGTAGAGCTCGTCCAACTCGTGCCGGCTCAACGGCTGGCCGGTGACGTCGACCAGCTCCTGCCGGGTGCCCTGGCGGCGGTCGTGCACATAACCGCCGCTGCCACCGGAGTCGCGGGTCACCACCTTCAGGTCGACTCCCTCGCTGACCAGCAGTGGCTTCAGCACCTGCCCGATCTCGCCACCGAGCGCGGTGCAGAGCACCACCTCGACGCCGTGCGACAGCACCATCCGGGCCTGCCAGACGCCCTGCCCGCCGGGATGAAGGTGCAGCTCCGGGGTGTCGTTCGGCTGATCGATCGTGACGGTGAGCAGTGGCGTCGGCGCGAAGACCATCACCCGCCCGCTCACGGCTGCCACCTGCTCATGCGCGTTCCTCCCAGGTGCGACGAAATGTCCGCTTACTGGTGGGACCGTAACCGCTGTGGCCCGGTCGCGCACGGCGACGGGCGGCGCGATGGCCAACCGCCCTGGTCAATGCGCTGTCAAACGGCGCGGGGTGGGTCGCCGACCGGCGATCCACCCCCGAAACGCTGCCGATCGGTCAGTACATCGACAGGTGGACGTGGTTGGTGTGATCGCTGGACGGGTCGCCGCGACCGCCGCTGTACGCCTTCCATCCGCTGCTGGGCAGCCAGATCTGCTTGTACCAGATCACGTAGAGCACGCCGAGCCGGTCGGCGTTGTCCACGAAGTACGCGGCCAGGTTGTTGCCGTACGTCCGGTCACCACCCGTGGCCACCCCACCGAAGCCGTTCTTCTGCGCGGCGAAGTCGCAGGCTCGACCCTTCGGGTGTTCACCCGAGCCGCCGGAGCGGAAGCAGGAGACGTACCGCTTGAAGCCGGCCGCCTTGGCCTGGTTCAACGCGTGCAGGGTGCGCGGGGTGATGCAGCCGTTGGCCGGGGTGGGGTCGTTCACGCTGCACGACTCCGGCGGCCACGACCCGTTGGAGTTGCGTGGCGCGGGCTTGGCGGTGCGGCTGGAGCCACCGCTGCTGGTCGGTGCCGGGTTGGCCTTGGCCTTCTCCGCCGCGGCGGCGCGTTCGGCCGCCTCCTCCCGCTCGACGGCGACGGTCAGCGCCCGCTCGGCCTGATCCTTGCGCTTGGCCATCACGGCCACCTGCTTGCGCTCCTCCTGAACCTCGGCGTCCAGGTCCCGCTTGGTCTTGGTGATCTCGTCGTGGGTGGCCTGGAGTTCGCGTACCGCCCGATCCTCGTTGGCGGCCACCACGTCCAGTGCCGCCGCCCGGTCCATGAAGCCGGCCGGGTTGCCGCTGTTGAGCAGCGCCGAGGCGGCACTGAGCCGCCCGGCGCGGTATGCCTGGGCGGCGATCTCGGCGACCTTGGCGTTGCGCTCGTCGAGCTGCGCTTCGGTGGCCTTGAGCTGGGTGGTGAGCTGCTTCTGCCGCTTGACCGAGCGGTCCAGCGCGGCCTTGGCGTCGATGAAGCCCTTGCTTGCCGCCTCCAGTTGGTCGCGCAGCGCTGGAGTGCCGCCCTCGTCGTCCACGTCGCTCGGGGCCGCCGCGCGCAACCCCTGCGGTGGGGCGGCGGACGCGGGACCGAACGGGGCGAGCGCCACGCTCAACGCGAGGGCGAGCCCCGCGGCGGTCAGGGCCGCCATCCTGGCGGCCGGTTTCACGGTTGCCACTGCTGGCATGCAGATGTCCTTCCGTCAGCCGCCGACCGGGTTAGCTGACGGGTTCGGGACGGAAGATCCCTACCGCGTGACCGCGGATGCACCCCAGGAACATGGTTCCCCGGTTCGCCCTGGCGGGCGATTAGGCGGCGGCCGCCGCCGGCACCGGTGGGTGCCGCCTGGCGGAGGCCGGGTCCGAGCCTACCGGTGCTGGTGTGACCCATGCAGCCGGTGTGACTCCTGGTACTGGCTCACTCACCAGTGAATCAGACAAAAGGCGACTAAAGGGATGTTTTGCTCGACCTGCTCAACTGGTGGGGTCGACCGTGGTCAACCGCTGGGTGGCCCGGGACAGGGCGACGTAGAGGGTGCGTACCCCCGCGCCGGGCTCCGCGCGGATCTCACCCGGCGCGACAAGCACCACCCCGTCGTACTCCATGCCCTTGGCCTCCAGGCTGGTCACCACCTGGAGCCGCTCGCTGCCGAGCCCGCCGAGCCAGCCCGCGACCTCGTCCCGGCGCGGCACCGGCGTGATCACCCCGACCGTCCCCTCGACCTCGTCGAGCAGGGCGCGTGCCGCCGCCACCACGCGGGACTCCAGCTCCGCGGCCGGCACCGCGAGCTGCACCGGGTCGACCCCGGTGGTGCGGACCGCGGTCGGCAGCGCGAGATCCGGGTACGTCCGGCGGATCTCGGCCGCCGCCACCGCGAAGATCTCCGCCGAGTTGCGGTAGTTGGTGGTGAGGGTGAACCGGTGCCGACGCCGCCGACCCAACGCCTGGTCCCGGGCCCGAGCCAACTCCTGCTCGTCACCCGTCCAGGCGGTCTGCGCCGGGTCGCCGACAACCGTCCAGGAGGCCAACCGCCCCCGGCGGCCGATCATCCGCCACTGCATGGGCGAGACGTCCTGCGACTCGTCGACCACCACGTGGGCGTAGTCGCGGTAGTCCTCCGGGCGTTCGCGGGCCGCCTGCCGGGCGGCCCGTTGCCGATCGGCGGCCGTGCTCAGCTCACGGACCCCACCGGCCAACTGGAACGGATCCCGCTTCTTCCGGGCCGGGCGCATCGGCTTGCCGAGCAGCGCGTCCAACTCGTCGAGCAGCGCGACATCGGCCACGCTCGGCCCCTGCTCGGCCAGAGTCTGGTACGCCTGGGCCAGCAGCCGGGTCTCGGCGCCGGAGAGCAGACCGTTGGTGTAGCGGCGCAGCCGGTCCGGGTACGCCAGCCAGCCCAGCACGTGCCGGGGATGCAGCCGAGGCCACCAGGCCTTCAGGAAATCCCGGAAGTCGGTACGGTCGATCAACTCGTCCTCGAAGGCGCGCTGCTCCGGCAACCCGGCAATGCCCAACCTGCGGGCCTGCGCCCACAGCGCGGCGAGCACACCGTCGAAGCCGGCCCGGCGCACCTCGTTGCGGCGGGCACCCCGGGGCAACGCCCGCTCCCGGATGGCGTCCAGCTCGGTCCGCTCCAGCCGCAGCAACTGGCCCCGGTAGAGCAGGCGCAGCTCGACCGGTGAGTCGGGCACCGCGTCCCGGGCCGCCCGTTCCAGCACCCGGCGCATCCGCAGCGAACCCTTGATCGCCGCCACCTCGGGTGGGTCGGTGCGGGTGGCGGCCATCCCCGGGAAGAGGCTGCCTAGTGAGTGCAGGGTGGCGGTGTCGTCCTCACCCAGCGACGGCAGCACCGAGGCGATGTAGCCGACGAAGACCGAAGACGGGCCGACCACCAGGATGCCGCCGCCGGCGTACCGGCTGCGGTCGGCGTAGAGCAGGTACGCCGCCCGGTGCAGCGCCACCGCCGTCTTGCCGGTGCCCGGACCACCGGAAACGATGGTGACTCCCGAACCGGGGGAGCGGATCGCCTCGTCCTGCTCCCGCTGGATGGTCGCCACGATGTCGCGCATGCCCCGGCCGGTGGCCCGGGACAGGGTGGCCAGCAGCGCGCCGTCGCCCACCACCGGCATCTCCGCCGGCGCAGCCTCCGGGTCGAGCAGGTCGTCCTCGATCCGGGTCACCCGCTCGCGGCTGGACTGGATCGTCCGGCGCCGCACCACGCCGAGCGGCTCGGCGGGGGTGGCCCGGTAGAACGCGGCGGCGGCCGGGGCCCGCCAGTCCACCACGAGCGTGCTGGCGTCCTCGTCGCGGATGCCGAGTCGCCCCACGTACAGCACCTGGCCGTCGCGCAGGTCGAGCCGGCCGAAGACCAGTCCCTCGTACTCGGCGTCGAGCAGGTGCCGGCGCTGCGCGGCGTGGAAGACCATCGCGTCCCGCTCGACAAGCGCACCGAAGTTGCCGACCCGGGCCAGCCGGTAGCCGTCCCGCTCCGCGCGGACCGCGGCGCGACGCAGCTCGGCCAGTCGCGCGTACACCCGGTCGAGATGCCGTTGCTCGACGGCGATCTCCTGATCCAGGGTGCTCTGATCCACCGCGCTTCTCCTCGTGACGCCGCCCGCCCAACCGCACGAGATTACGCCCTACGTCCCAGCTGCAAGGAAGGGCACCTTGTCAACGCCTGAGGTATAGGAGGGGCCCCTTGTTAACAACCGCGCCCGGCGGTGGGGGCGGGGGTGGCGTCGAGGACCTGCCGCAGCACGCCGTACAGGGCGGCGTTGACCTCATCGGGCCGCTCCATCATCAGCATGTGTCCGGCACCGGGACAGACGGTCAACTCGGTGTCCGGCAACGCGGCGGCGATCGACTCCGCGCACGGCGGCGGGGTGAGCCGGTCCCGGTCGCCGACCAGGGCCGCCGCCGGTAGCGGGGCCAACGCGGCCAACGTCTCCAGCCGGTGCTGCGCGCCGAACGAGGCCCGGAAGCCACCTATCGAACGCAGCGTGGCACGGGCCACCGCCGAGGTGACGAGCCGGATGTCGACCGGGTCGCAGCGCTCGCCGAAGAGCATCCACCGGATGCTCGGTCGCAGCGCCCGCAGCAGTGCCCGGGGCGGTCGCCACGCGCCGCACCGGGCCAGCACCCCGGCGCCGGTGGTCTCGGCCAGCCGGATCAACCGGGCGATGCGGGGCGACAGGCCGTAGACGGTGTGGGTGTGCCCCTCGGCGGTGGTGGCGACGAAGACCAGCCCGGCCACCCGCCGGGTGAAGTGGTCGGGGTGGCGGTGGGCGTACTCCATCACCGTCATGCCGCCCATCGAATGGCCGCCCAGCACCACCCGACCGGACGGTACGACCGCGTCCAGCACCGCGGCCAGGTCGTCGCCGAGCTGGGCCAGGGTGGCGGTGGGCAGCTCCATGCAGCTGGAGCGGCCATGCCCGCGCGCGTCGTAGGTGACCACCCGGACCGACTCGAACGTCTCCCGCAGCGCGGCCAGCTGCCGGTGCCAACTGCGCCCGTCCAGCGTCCAGCCGTGCACCAGCACCACCGAGACCTCGGCGTCGGCCGGCCCGGTGACTGTCACGTGCAGGCGTACGTCGTCGGCGAGTTGTACCTCGACGGGCTCTGGCATCGCCACCTCCCCACGGCCGCGCGGATGCGTAACGCCAGAGATACCCAGTGGTAACACCGGCTATCCGTCATGACACCACGCGAACGTCGATGAGCGGAAGATTCATCAACCGTCCCCTTGACCGGACCGGCAGGGTCAAGCTGAGGACATGACGGTGTCTCGGGCGACAACCGCCGGGTCCGCGCCGGGCGGCCGGGCACCCGGGGGTACGCCTCGGGCGGCCCTGGCCGACCTGCTCGCCGGTAACCGGCGCTTCGTCAGCGGTCAGCCGGTGCACGGGCACGACGTGACCGCGGCGGCCGCCAGCGCCTCGGGTGACCAGCAGCCGTACGCGGTCCTGCTGGGCTGCATCGACTCGCGGGTGCCGCTGGAGGCGATCTTCGACCAGACCTTCGGCTCGATCTGCGTCATCCGCACCGGCGGGCACGTACTGGACCGGGCGGTGCTCGGTTCGATCGAGTACGTGGTCGACGTGTTGGGCGTACCACTGATCATGGTGCTGGGCCACGAACGCTGCGGCGCGGTCGACGCGACTGTCGACGCGCTGCGCACCGGCCACCGGCCGCCCGGCGCGCTGGCGCACCTGGTGGACCGGATCGCGCCCGCGGTGGCCGAGGTGGGGCTGGACGAACCCCAGGTGCGCCCCCTGGCGATCCGCCGCCACGTCCGCCGCACGGTGACCGCGCTACGCGCCGACCCGCTGCTGGCCGCGCCCCTGCACACCGGCCGCATCGCCGTGGCCGGCGCCCTCTACGACCTGGCCACCGGCGAGGTCTCCCTGCTCGACCCGCCCTAGCCGCCGCCGATCATGCAGTTATGGTGCCCGTTTTTGGGCGCAGTGAACGTTTTGTCCCCACCACAACTCCATGATCGACGAGGCGGGGTGGGGTGG
>NZ_POTX01000232.1 GCF_003236305.1 Micromonospora endophytica
GGTGGGGTGGGTTAGGTGGTGGCGGCGGAGGTGCGGACGAGGGTGCGGATCTGGCGGAGCAGGACCGACAGGGCCGCCAGGTCGGCGCGGGACTCGTCGAACTCCTCCATCGCCCGCTCGGCACGGTGGATGGAGGTGGCGTTGGACTGCTCCCACTGCTGCACCCGCTCGTGCGGCGGCAGGTCACTCGAAGTCGATTCGAGCACCTCCCCGGTGAGCGCGGCCAACGCGGCGTACAGGTCGTAGCGCAGCGCCATCCGGGCCAGGGTCTGCCAGCGGTCCTCCCGCGGCAGCAGCGAGATCTTCGACAGCAGCGCGTCCACCCGGAACCGGTCGGAGAGCACGAAGTAGATCGAGGCCACTTCGCTCACATCGCGTTCGCTGCCGGCGGTCTCCACCACGTCGAGCAGGCCGAAGCTGTACATCAGGCGGGTGCTCTGCTCGGCGAGCTCCCGCGGCAGGCCACGCTCGGTCATCGAGTCGATGTGCGCCGCGATCGCCGCCCGCTCGTCGCCGAAGAAGAGCGTCTCCAGCTGCGGGAGCAGCCGGGCCACCCCGGCGCGCAGGCGACGGATCTCCGCCGGCACGTTGATCGGCGAGCGCCGGTTGGTCACCAGCCACCGCACCGCCCGGTCGAGCAGCCGGCGGGTGTCCAGGTAGACGTCGGTCTGCAACTGCGGGTCGACCTTGTTGTCCAGCGCCTCGACCTCGGCCCAGAGTTCGCGCAGCCCGAACACCTCGCGGACCACCACGTACGCCCGGAGCACGTCGGCTGCTGTCGCCGCGGTCTCCTCCACCACGCGGAAGACGAACGAGATGCCGCCCCGGTTGACCGCCTCGTTGACCAGCACCGTGGTGACGATGTCGCGGCGCAGCCGGTGCCGGCCCATCCGGTCGGCGAATCGTTCCCGCATCGGCGTCGGGAAGTATTTGATCAGGACGTCGTTCGTCCACTCCTCGTCGGCCAGCCCCTCGGCGAGGATCTCCTTCTCCAGCGCGATCTTGACGTACGCCAGCAGCACCGCGAACTCCGGCGCGGTCAGCCCGGCCTCGGTCCGGGTCGCCAGCTCCTCGTCCGGCGGCAACCCCTCCAGCGCCCGGTTCAACGTCCCGGAGCGCTCCAGCTCGCTGATCATCCGTCGGTGCACCGGAAGCAGCGAGGTGGCCTGGGCCTGCGAGTTGTTGATCGCTCGGGCCTGGTCGTAGTTGTCCCGCAGCACCAGCTCGGCGACCTCGTCGGTCATCCGGACGAGCAGGTCGTCCCGCTCGGGCACGGTGAGTTCGCCGTCGGCCACCGCGGTGTTCAGCAGGATCTTGATGTTCACCTCGTGGTCGGAGCAGTCCACCCCGGCCGCGTTGTCGATGAAGTCGGTGTACATCCGGCCGCCCGCCTGGGCGTACTCGGTCCGGCCGTGCTGGGTGAAGCCCAGGTTGCCGCCCTCGCCCACCACCCGGCAGCGCAGGCTGCGCCCGTCCACCCGGATCGCGTCGTTGGACTTGTCGCCCACCTGGGCGTTGGTCTCGGTGGACGCCTTGACGTAGGTGCCGATGCCGCCGTTCCAGAACAGATCGACCGGCGCGGTCAGGATCGCCTTCATCAGCTCCTGCGGGCTGAGCTGTCCGACCTCGTCGGCCAGCCCGAGCACCGCGCGGACCTGCGGCGAGATCGGCACCGACTTCGCCGTACGCGAGTAGACCCCACCGCCCGCGGAGATCAACTCGTCGTTGTAGTCCTCCCAGGTGGAGCGGGGCAGGTCGAACAGCCGCTTGCGTTCGGCGTACGAGGTGGCCGCGTCCGGGTCCGGGTCCAGGAAGATGTGCCGGTGGTCGAAGGCGGCCACCAGCCGGATGTGCTCCGACAACAGCATGCCGTTGCCGAACACGTCACCGGACATGTCGCCGACGCCGACCACTGTGAAGTCCTGTCGCTGGGTGTCGTGGCCCAGCTCGCGGAAGTGCCGCTTGACCGACTCCCACGCACCCCGGGCGGTGATGCCCATCTTCTTGTGGTCGTACCCGGCGGAGCCGCCGGAGGCGAAGGCGTCGCCCATCCAGAACTCGTGCGCGACGGAGATCTCGTTGGCGATGTCGGAGAAGCTCGCGGTGCCCTTGTCGGCCGCCACCACCAGGTACGGGTCGTCACCGTCGTGCCGGACCACGTCCTCGGGCGGCACGATCTCACCGGCCACGATGTTGTCGGTGACGTCCAGCAGCGCGCCGATGAACTGCTGGTAGCAGACCACGGCCTCGTCCCGGTCGCCCGGCTTCTGCTTGAGCACGAAGCCGCCCTTGGCACCCACCGGCACGATCACCGCGTTCTTCACCATCTGTGCCTTGACCAGGCCGAGCACCTCGGTGCGGAAGTCCTCCCGCCGGTCCGACCAGCGCAGTCCGCCCCGGGCCACCGGGCCGTACCGCAGGTGCACGCCCTCGAACCGGGGCGAGTAGACGAAGATCTCGAACTTCGGCCGCGGCGCGGGCAGCTCGGGGATCGCCTGCGGGTCCAACTTGAACGCCACGTACGGCTTGGGCCGCCCGCCGACCGGCTTCTGGTAGAAGCTGGTCCGCAGGGTGGCCTGGATCAGGGTCAGGTACGACCGCAGGATGCGGTCCTGGTCGAGGCTGGCCACGTCGTCGAGTGCGGCCCGCAACTCGTCGACCAGCTCGGCGCTGCGCCGCGCCCGCTGCTCGGCGGTGAGCGGCCCCGGCTGGAAGCGCGCCTCGAAGAGCTGCACCAGCAGGGTGGCCAGGTGCGGGTAGGCGATGAACGTCGACTCCATGTAGTCCTGGGAGAAGACGGTGCCGGTCTGGCGCAGATACTTCGCGTACGCCCGCAGCACCACCACCTGCCGCCAGGTGAGCCCGGCGCGCAGCACCAGCTCGTTGAAGCCGTCCACCTCGGCCTCGGTCCGCCACGCCGCCGCGAAGGCGTTCTCCACGTGCGGGCGCACCTCGGCCAGGTCCTGGTGCCCCTCGGGCAGCCGCAGCCCGAAGTCGTACAGCCAGATCCGCCCGTCGACGCGTTCCACCTCGTACGGGTGCTCGTCGACCACCTTGACGCCGAGCGAGTGCAGCACCGGCAGCACCGCCGAGAGCATCATCGGCTCGCCGTACCGGTAGACCTTGAACCGCACGTCCATCGACTCGTCGACTTCGGCACTGCGGCCACCGGCACGCGGCGTGAGCTGCTTGCGGAACAGGTGCATCTCCAGCTGGCCGGATTCCTCCAGCAGCTCCAGCTTGGCCAGGTCCTTCATCGCCTCGTACGGCGTGTGGGTGTCCTTGTAGCCCTCCGGGAACGCGTCAGCGTACCGTCCGAAGAGGTGCTTGGCCTGCTCGTCGCCGAGCTTGCGCTCCAGCACCAGCCGGTAGTCGTCGTCCCACAGCCGGGTGGCGTCGGCCAACTCCTCGGCGAGCAGGTCGGCGTCGATGTCACCGGGCGGCCGGGTCGGGTCGGTACGCACGATGAAGTGCACCCGGGCCAGCATCGACTCGGTCACCCGGGTGGTGTAGTCCACCCCGACACCGTTCAGCTCGCGCAGCAGGATGTCCTGCATGCGCAGCCGGTTCTGGGTGGTGAACCGGTCCCGGGGCAGGTAGATCAGGCAGGAGATGAACCGCCCGTACGCGTCGCGGCGCAGGAAGACCCGCAGTTGCCGGCGGCCGGCCATCCGCAGCACGCCGATCACCGCGTGGTAGAGGTCGTCGGTCTTGATCTGGAACAGCTCGTCGCGCGGGTAGGTCTCCAGGATCTGCATCAGATCCTTGCCGGAGTGGCTGCGCAGGCTCAAGCCGGAGCGGTCCAGCACCTCGGCGACCTTGCGCCGGACCACCGGCAGCTCCTGCACGCTGGTCCGGTACGCGGCGGTGGAGAAGAGGCCGAGGAAGCGTCGCTCCCCCACCACGTCACCGTTCTCGTCGAAAATCTTGAAGCCGATGTAGTCCAGGTAGGCCGAGCGGTGCACGGTGGCCCGCGAGTTGGCCTTGGTGATGATCAGCAGCCGCTTCTCGGTGACCTTCTCGTGCGCCTCCGGCGTCATCGACGACAGCGCACGGGCCTCCGGCGAGTCCTGCCGCAGGATGCCCAGCCCGGTGCCGAGCACCGCCTCCAGCGCCGGTCCGCCCTGGGCCGAGTCCGGCACCAGCCGGTACTCCCGGTAGCCGAGGAAGGTGAAGTGGTCGTGGGCGAGCCAGCGCAGCAGCTCCACCGAGTCGGTGATGTCCTTCTCCGGCACCGGCGGGCGGTTGTCGCTGGTGCGCGCGCTGGCCAGCTCGTCGGCGAGGGCGAGGGCACGCTGGCGCATCTTCGGCCAGTCCTCCACCGCCTCACGCACGTCGGTGAGCACCCGCTGCAGCTCGCGGCGCAGGTTGTCGCGCTCCTCGGCGTCGCGGACCGGGTCGATCTCGATCCGCATCCAGCTCTCGACCAGGTCGCCGTCGATCGCGTCGTCCGGCTCGACGTCGGCGGCCACCTCGACCAGCCGGCCCAGCGGCTCCCGGCGCACCACCACCAGCGGGTGCACCAGCAGGTGCACGTCCAGGTGGTGGGTGTTGAGCAGGGCGGTCACCGAGTCGACCAGGAAGGGCATGTCGTCGGTGACGATCTCGACGACGCTGTGGTGCTGCTCCGCGTCGGGTGAGTGGATCCGCAGCTTCAGCTCACCGGGCACCCGCTGCCGCGCCAGTTCGCGGTGGGCGCGGGCGGCGTCGAGCATCTCCTCGGCGGTGAAGCCGATCAGCTCCTCGTCCGGCGCGAACCGCCAGAACCGGCTGACAAGTGTCGCCACGTCGTGGTCGTCACCGGCCAGGGCGACCGCCTGGGCCACCAGCCGCTCGGCGTTGGGCACCGGCTCGTCGAGTTCGGCGTCCTCCACGTCGTCTGCCAGCGCGTCTGGCGGCAGGCCCAGATCGTAGAGGGTGTCGATGCTCGAACCGGTCATCCCGGTCACTCCTGTGTCGAGTCGGCCGAAGCCGTCCCCGTCGGTCGCCGTGTCGAAACTGTCGTCCCGGCCGGTGTCAGCCGGCCGGAGGTCGGGTTCCGGTGAGATAGCCGGACGCCGGTCCATCGGTGCCACTCCCCTCGACCCACCGCGTTGTGGGTCACTCTGCCGCCAAGCCTAGGCCGACCGACCGGTTCCCACGTCGGCGGACCCCGGCCGGACTTCCGGTTTGGGACGGTCGTCCTTTCACCCGTTGCGGTACGAGGTTCGGCCGGCTCCGGAGTACCCCGCCTGATGTTGTTCATCACATCGTCGAGCACTGTCTTTCCGTCCCCCGGCCCTCGACCGGGGCCCTCCGAATCGCCTCGACGTACTAGCGTGCAGGGCAGCCCGATCAGGAGGAAAGCCACCCGATGCACCGGCCGCAGCGCACTCGTCACCGGAAGTCACGTTCTCTCGCCGTCGTCGCCGTCCTGCTCGCCTCGGCCGCCCTGGTCGGTTGCTCCGGCGAGGATGGGCCGGAGCAGAGCGTGGACGCCTTCCTGAGCGGTTGGCGCTCGGGTGACCTCAACGCGGTCGGCTTCGTCGACCCGACCGGGGCGAAGGTCGCCGCCGCCGACGTCGCCCGCGAGATCAAGGAACTCTCCGGCGAGTTGGCCGAGACGCCACCGACGCTGACCCGACAGGGCAAGCCCGAGGTGCAGCAGAACACCGCGACCGCCACGATCCGGGTGCAGTGGGCGTTGCCCGGCGACACGACCTGGACGTACGACCGCCCGGTGCGACTCACCCAGGGCCGGGACGACGCGTGGCAGGTGATCTGGGAGCCGCAGCTGGTGCAGGAGCAGCTCACCAGCGGCGACCGGCTCGGTCTGCGCCGGGACCGGGCGCCCCGGGCCGGGGTGCTCGACGCCGCCGGCGAGCCGCTCATCGCGCCGCGCCCGGTGGTCCGGGTCGGGGTCCAGCCCAGCGAGGTGACCGACATCAAGGCGCTGACCCGCGAGCTGGACACCGCGTTCCGCGCGATCCGGCCGGCGATCACGCCACCGATCGACGTGTCCGGCCTGGCCAAGCGGGTCGAGGAGGCGGAGCCGACCGCCTTCGTCGAGGTCGTCACCTTGCGCGACGAGGCGTACCGGCAGATCAAGCCGCGGATCCACGAACTGCCGGGCACCAAGTTCAGCACCGACGAGTTGGACCTCGCCCCGACCCGCGAGTTCGCCCGGGCGGTGCTCGGCACCGTCGATCCGGCGCAAGCCGACGACCTGGCGAAGTTTCCCGACCGCTACTCCCCCGGTGACCTGGTGGGGCACGGCGGGTTGCAGGGCCACTGGGACGAGCGGCTGCGCGGCGCACCGGGGCTGAGCGTGATCATCAAGCGGCCGAAGCCGGACGGGACGCTGGAGTCCACCGGCACCGAGGTGTTCCAGCGCGAGCCGCAGCCCGGCGAGCCGGTGCGGACCACCCTCGACGTGGCCACCCAGAACGCCGCCGATCAGGCGCTACGCAGCCAGCGTCGACGCTCCGCCCTGGTGGCCGTACGGATCAGCGACGGCACGGTGCTCGCCGCGGCCAACGGTCCCGGCGCCGCCGGGGAGAACCTCGCCTTCACCGCGCAGGTGCCGCCGGGCTCCACGTTCAAGATGGTGAGCGCCCTCGGGCTGGTGGAGCGGGGCGCGGTCACCCCGGAATCCACTGTCGACTGCCCCAAGACCGCTACCGTCGACGGGCGGTCGTTCAAGAACTCCGACAACTTCGCCCTCGGTGAGGTGCCGTTGCGCACCATCTTCGCCAAGTCCTGCAACACCGCTTTCGTCGCGCTGGCCCCGCAGCTCGGCCCGGACGGGCTCGCCGTCACCGGCCGGACGCTGGGGTTGGAGGGGCAGTGGCAGGTGGGCCTGGACGCCTTCACCGGCAAGGTCTCCGCGAACGGCGGCGCCACCGAGCAGGCTGCCGCCGCGATCGGGCAGGGCACGACAGTGGTCAGCCCGCTGGCCATGGCGGCGGCCACCGCCGCGGTGGCCAGGGGCAGCTTCACCCCGCCGAAGCTGGTCGTGGAGCCGACCCCGGAGCAGGCGGGCGAACCGGGCCCGGAGTTGACGTCCGAGGCGGTGGCGGCGGTGCGGACGATGATGCGGGAGGTGGTCACCGCTGGCAGTGGCACCGCGCTAAAGGACGTGCCGGGTGATCCGGTGCACGGCAAGACCGGCACCGCGGAGTACGACGACAACCCGAAGAACACGCACGCCTGGTTCGTCGGCTGGCAGGGCGACGTCGCGTTCGCGGTCTTCGTCGAGCAGGGCGGTTCGGGCAGCGGCACCGCCGTCCCGATCGCCGAACGCTTCCTCCGCGCCCTGGCCGACTGACGAACCGCGACGATTCAGGCGGTCAGACCACCGGGAGTGGCGGCGGAACGGGTGGGATCCCCGCTTGGATCACCGATGGTGTCCTGGCCCGATTCGTCGAACATCGATTGCGCCGGCGACTCCGTCGGTACGTCAGAGGCATCCGCGTCCGGTCCGAACGGGCGAGGTATGAGCGGTGCGTTGCCGCGGTGGGGCGACGGGGCGGCCCGTTCGGCCGTCTCCGGCCGCAGCCGGGGCGGCACCGAGCCGGGGGCGGTGACCGGGCGCAGACCGGCCACCACGGTGTTGACGATCTCGGCGGCGTACCCGCCGTCCGGGTCGTAGTCGGGGTCGAAGACGGTCAGCTCCACGCCGAGGCAGTGCGGGGTGTCGACCAGGCCGGCGAGCAGGATCTCCAGCTCGGCGAAGGCGATGCCACCGGGATCGGGGGCGTCCACCGCCGGCATCACGGCCGGGTCGAGTACGTCCACGTCGACGTGCACCCAGTAGCCGGCGCAGTCGGCGAGTTGCTCGTGCGCCCACTGGGCGGTACGTGCCGCGCCCTCGGCGCGCAGCGCCGGCACCGGCCTGGTGATGATCCCGGCGGCCTGGAGGTCGAGACGGTATTCGTCCTGGGCCCGGATGCCGAGCACCACCACGTCGATGTCGCGGAAGTAGGGTCGCCGGCCCTCGATGGCCGCCAGGTCGGCCTGCCCCCGGCCGGTGACCAGGGCGAGGTCCTCGCCGGCCGCCGCGCCCACGTACGAGGCGTTGCCCGGGTGCCGGAAGTCGGAGTGGCCGTCGACGAAGACCAGGCCGATCCGGCCACCTACCGCCTCACCGAGCCGGTGCATGGCCAGCGC
Source organism: Micromonospora endophytica (assembly GCF_003236305.1). Lineage (GTDB taxonomy): Bacteria > Actinomycetota > Actinomycetes > Mycobacteriales > Micromonosporaceae > Micromonospora > Micromonospora endophytica. Next base: position 8,149 of record NZ_POTX01000232.1, read on the forward strand.
CGAACCGAGCAGGATCGAGCAGTCACCGCCGAGGACCAGGGGGAACTCGCCGCGGTCGATGACCGAGCCGATCCGGTCGGCAAGCGCCACCGAGTAGTCGGCGATCTCCCGCGCGTGGCACACCCCGTCGCCCGGCCGCCAGTCTCCCGCGTCGTAGCGGGGCGGGGTCAGGCAGCCGGCGTCGCGGGCCCGTAACCGGGGCAGCAGGCCCTGGTCACGCAGGGCACCGGGGGCCTTCGCGCAGCCCGGCACCGAGGTGGATGTGGGTGGTCGCAGACCGAGGTTGCTCGGTGCGTCGAGGACGGCGATCCGGCGCATCATGGGCTCCCGTCCTCCGGTGTTCCTCGCGGGCCGGCGGCGCTACGCCGGCCCGCGCTGGCGTGGCTGTGTCTTCAGAACAGGGCGCTGGCCAGAGCCCGACGGGCCGAGGCGACGGCGGGATCTTCCGGACCGGCGATGGTGAAGAGGCCGACCAGGTGTTGGCGTGCCTTTTCCCGGTCCTCACCGGCGGTGCGCCGAACCAGCCCGACGAGACGCTGGTAAGCCTGCTCGGCGAGGCCGCTGAGCACCTCGATGTCGGCGGCCAGCAACTGGGCGTCGACATCGTCGGGAGCAGCCGCCGCGGCGTCGAGCGCCGCCCGCGGGTCGGTGCCGGCCACCCGGCGGGCGAGCCCGACCTGGGCCAGCCCCGCCTCGGCTGCGGCGTCCGCCGGGGTCTCGGCCAGGATCTTCCGGTACGCCTGCTCGGCCGCGTCCAGGTCACCGCTCATCAGGGCGTCGTCCGCCTCGTCGAGGCGCGGGTCCTCCGGGGCGGCGACCTCCACCCCACCGGCCTTGAGCACGGCCTGGATCCACTGTCGCAGCTGCGGCTCGGGCACCACGCCGGAGAAGGCGTCGACCGGCTGCCCGCCGACCACCGCGTACACCATCGGGATGCCCTGCACCCGGAACATCTGGGCGATCCGAGGGTTCGTCTGGACGTCGACCCGGGCCAGCACCCACGTGCCGGCGCCCTCGGCGGCGAGCCGCTCCAGCACCGGCGCGAACTGGTCGCTCTCCGGGTAGCCGGCGGCACCGAAGAAGACCACCACGGGTGTGGCCAGCGAGCGTTCCAGCACCTCGGCCTGGATGTTCGCCTCTGTCACGTCCACCACGGCGTGGGCGCCGGCGGGCGCACCGGCGGCGGGGGGCCCGGACTGCGCCGGGG
>NZ_POTX01000233.1 GCF_003236305.1 Micromonospora endophytica
GCGGCGGCGGGCGGATCCGGCGGCGGCTAGTAGACTTGCCAGGTCTGTCCGCCAAATCATGATCAAGGCAGGAAATGGCCACCACCAACGACCTGAAGAACGGCCTGGTACTCAACCTAGACGGGGAGCTCTGGTCCGTCGTCGAGTTCCAGCACGTCAAGCCCGGTAAGGGTGGTGCGTTCGTGCGTACCACGCTGAAGAACGTGCTCTCCGGCAAGGTGGTCGACAAGACCTTCAACGCGGGCACCAAGGTCGAGACGGCGACCGTCGACAAGCGCACCATGCAATACCTGTACGCCGACGGCGAAGACTACGTCTTCATGGATCTGGAGACGTTCGACCAGATCACGGTGCCGGGCGGGACGGTCGGCGAGGCGGCCAACTACCTGCTGCCCGAGGCCGAGGCGACCGTGGCCACGCACGAGAGCGTGCCGCTCTACATCGAGCTGCCGACCTCGGTCGTGCTGGAGGTCACCTACACCGAGCCGGGCCTGCAGGGCGACCGGTCCACCGGCGGTAACAAGCCGGCGACGGTGGAGACCGGCGCGACCGTGCAGGTGCCGCTCTTCATCACCACCGGCGAGAAGATCAAGGTCGACACCCGCGACGGCCGTTACCTCGGCCGCGCCTGATGGCCGAGGGTCCGAAGCAGCAGATGCCGGCGCGCCGCAAGGCGCGCAAGCGGGCGCTGGATGTGCTCTTCGAGGCGGACCTGCGGGATCGGCCACCGGTCGAGGTGCTCGCCGGCTACATCGAGCGGATCGAGAAGCCACGCCCCGAACACCTGGGGTACGCGGTGGGGCTGGTCGAGGGGGTGGCCGAGCACCTGGACCGCATCGACGAGTTGATCGCCAGTTACGCCGAGGGCTGGACGCTGGACCGGATGCCGGTGGTCGACCGTAATCTGGCCCGGATCGCCGTCTACGAGCTGCTCTACATCGACGAGATCGACGACGCCGTGGCGATCAGTGAGGCCGTCGAGTTGGCCCGGCAGATGTCGACAGACGACTCGCCGCGTTTCCTCAATGGTCTGCTCGGTCGGATCGCCGAGTACGCCACCCGCTGAGCCGACCCCGAAACCGGGCATCAGCCGGGTGGGATGACGACGACTAAGGGCCCGTGCCGGACGGCACGGGCCCTTTCGGTCGAGGCTCAGCTGGCGAAGAACGCCCGGGGGTCGGCGACCAGCACACCGTGCTCGGTCAGCCGCTCGATCAGGCCGGACGGTGAGGCGTCGTAGACGATCGCGAGGGCGCGCAGGTCGTCGGCGCGGATCGAGAGAACCCGGCCGTTGTAGTCGCCCCGCTGCTGCTGGATGGCGCGGGCGTACCGGGCGACGTAGGCGAGATCCTCGCTGGCCTCGTCGTAGAGCCGCTCCAGGTCCAGGACGATCTTGCTGGTGGGCTCGTGCCGCACGCCGCTGCCGTCGGGCAGCAGCTCCGAGACCGGAACGCGGTAGAACTCGGCCAGCTCGGCCAGACGGGACACCGTGACGGCCCGGTCGCCGCGTTCGTACGAGCCGACCACCACCGCCTTCCAGCGCCCGTTCGACTTCTCCTCCACCCCTTGCAGGGACAGGCCCTGCTGCTGGCGGATGGAGCGCAGACGGGCGCCCAGAGACTTGGCGTATTCAGAGGGCATTCGGACACTCCCAGTGCTGCTCGGGGTTCTCCCAGCGATCGCTACGGAGCGTGACGGTACGGGGATTCGCACACCGGGTCAAGTGGTCGTGACCTTCCCGTTGGCACCCAGGGGAACTTGATCCCTTTCTGTCTGCTGAATCGATACGCAGCGGAATGACGCCCGACGTGTCCGGAGCCACTCGTGCCCGACCGTGATGGCGCCGCCGACCACTGGTAACGTGGCCGCAACCTCCGCTGGCCTGCTTGATCGGCCCCCGGGGTGATCCAGACGTCCTTTAACAACCCGTCCCGTGAGGCGGGGAAGGAGGTCCGCCGTGGCTCTCCCATCGGCTGCCCGCTCGCCGTCACCGCGACAACCCTCGGTGAAGGTGATTTTGACAAACGCGGATGTCCAGCGCGTCGTCGACCGGATCGCGCACCAGATCCTGGAGAAGACCCAGGGCGCGGCCGACACCGTACTGCTCGGCATCCCGACCCGAGGCGCCCCGCTCGCGCACCGCCTCGCCGCCCGGATCAGCGCCTTCGAAGGTGTCGCCGTGCCGGTCGGTGTGCTCGACATCACGCTCTACCGCGACGACCTGCGCCGGCACGCCACCCGCGCGGTCGGCCCCACCCAGTTGCCGCCCGGGGGGATCGACGGCCGGCGGGTCATCCTCGTCGACGACGTGCTCTTCTCCGGCCGGACGGTCCGGGCCGCGCTCGACGCGTTGGGTGACCTCGGTCGGCCGGCGTCGGTGCAGCTCGCGGTGCTCGTCGACCGGGGGCACCGGCAGTTGCCGATCCGCGCCGACTATGTCGGCAAGAACATTCCGACCGCGCTCGCCGAGAACGTGAAGGTGACGCTGGCCGAGACCGACGGCACGGACGAGGTCCGGCTGCACGGGGGGACCACCTCATGATCAGGCACCTGCTCTCCGGCGCCGACCTGGACGCCGGGACCGCCACCGAGATCCTGGACACCGCCGCGGAGATGGCCGCGGTGGCCGGCCGCGAGGTGAAGAAGCTGCCCGCGCTGCGCGGTCGCACGGTGGTGAACCTCTTCTACGAGGACTCCACCCGCACCCGCATCTCCTTCGAGGCGGCGGCGAAGCGGCTCTCCGCCGATGTGATCAACTTTTCCGCCAAGGGGTCGAGCGTGGCCAAGGGCGAGAGCCTGAAGGACACCGCGCTGACCCTGCAGGCGATGGGGGCGGACGCGGTGGTCGTCAGGCATTCCGCCTCCGGCGCACCGCACCGCCTCGCCGACTGGGTCGACGGTTCGGTGGTCAACGCCGGCGACGGCACCCACGAGCATCCCACCCAGGCGCTGCTGGACGCGTACACCATGCGGTCCCGGCTGGGCCGGCTGGCCGGCCTGTCGGTCGCGGTGGTGGGGGACGTGCTGCACTCCCGGGTGGCCCGCTCCAACGTGCTGCTGCTCTCCACGCTCGGCGCGAAGGTCACGCTGGTCGGGCCGCCGACCCTCATCCCGGTCGACATCGCCGCGGCCCTCGCCCCCGGCACCGCCGTCTGTTACGACCTCGACGCGGTGCTGCCGTCGGTGGACGTGGTGATGATGCTGCGGGTGCAGCGGGAGCGGATGAACGACTCGTACTTTCCGTCGGCGCGCGAGTACGCCCGCCGCTACGGTCTGGACGGCGCGCGGATGCGCCGGCTGCCGGAGCACGCGATCGTGATGCATCCCGGCCCGATGAACCGGGGCATGGAGATCACCCCGGAGGTCGCCGACTCGCCCCGCTCCACAATCGTTGAACAGGTCGCCAACGGGGTCTCCGTCCGAATGGCCGTCCTCTACCTGCTGCTCGGGGGGAACAACCGGTGAACTCGTACCTGATCAGAAACGTCAGCGTGCTCGGCGCGGCACCTACCGACCTGCTGCTGCGCGACGGCGTGGTCGCCGAGGCCGGTCCGGGTCTGTCCGCGCCCGACGCGAGCGTGGTCGACGCCGACGGCCTGGTCGCCCTGCCCGGCCTGGTCGACCTGCACACCCACCTGCGCGAGCCGGGCCGGGAGGACGCCGAGACCGTCGAGACCGGTTCCCGGGCGGCGGCGCTCGGCGGTTACACCGCGGTCTGCGCGATGGCGAACACCTCGCCGGTCGCCGACACCGCAGGCGTGGTCGAGCAGGTGTGGCGGTTGGGCCGGGAAGCCGGGCTGGTCGACGTGCAGCCGATCGGCGCGGTCACCGTCGGCCTGGCCGGCGAACGCCTCGCCGAACTGGGCGCGATGGCCGACTCCGCCGCCCGGGTGCGGATCTTCTCCGACGACGGGCACTGCGTCGCCGACCCCAAGCTGATGCGCCGGGCGCTGGAGTACGTCAAGGCGTTCGACGGGATCATCGCCCAGCACGCCGAGGAGCCCCGGCTCACCGAGGGCGCCCAGATGCACGAGGGCGAGGTCTCCACCCGGCTGGGTCTGACCGGCTGGCCGGCGGTGGCCGAGGAGGCGATCATCGCCCGGGACGTGCTGCTGGCCGAGCACGTCGGCAGCCGACTGCACGTCTGCCACGTCTCCACCGCCGGCAGCGTCGAGGTGCTGCGCCACGCCAAGGCCCGGGGGGTACGCGTCACCGCCGAGGTGACCCCGCACCACCTGCTGCTCACTGACAGCCGGGCCGAGTCCTACGACCCGGTGTTCAAGGTCAACCCGCCGCTGCGGACCGCCGCCGACATCGCCGCCCTGCGCGCCGCGCTCGTCGACGGGGTGATCGACATCGTCGCCACCGACCATGCTCCGCACGCGGTGGAGGACAAGGAGTGCGAGTGGGCGTACGCCCGACCGGGCATGCTCGGGCTGGAGACGGCGCTCTCCATCGCGCTCGACGTGCTCGGCCCGGAGTGGGATCTGATCGCCGAGCGGATGTCGCGTACCCCGGCCCGGATCGCCGGGCTGACCGAGCACGGCCACGATCCCGCCCCGGGTGCGCCGGCCAACCTGACCCTTGTCGACCCGGCGGCCCGTCGGCTGATCGACCCGGCGGAGTCGGCCAGTCGCAGTCGCAACACCCCGTACGCCCGGATGACGCTGCCGGGTCGCATCGTGGCGACCTTCCTGCGTGGCGAGGCGACGGTGCTCGACGGAAAGGCTGTCAAATAATGAAGCGCAGGTCGGCGATTCTCGTCCTGGAGGACGGGCGCACCTTCCACGGCGAGGCGTACGGCAGTGTCGGGGAGACCTTCGGCGAGGCGGTCTTCAACACCGGCATGACCGGCTATCAGGAGACGCTCACCGACCCGTCGTACCACCGGCAGGTGGTGGTGCAGACCGCCCCGCACATCGGCAACACCGGCGTGAACGGCGACGACGACGAGTCGCGGCGGATCTGGGTGGCCGGTTACGTGGTGCGTGACCCGGCCCGGGTGAGTTCGAACTGGCGGTCCACCGGCGGGCTGGAGGATCGGCTGGCCACCGAGGGCATCGTCGGCATCAGCGGGGTGGACACCCGGGCGCTGACCCGGCACCTGCGCGAGCGTGGCGCGATGCGGGTCGGCATCTCCAGCGTCGACGACGATCCGCGTGCGCTGCTGGCCCGGGTACGCCAGTCGCCGCAGATGCTCGGCGCGGACCTCTCCGCCGAGGTGACCACGGCCGAGCCGTACGTGGTGCAGGCCGAGGGCGCGCACCGGTTCACCGTCGCCGCCCTCGACCTGGGCATCAAGCGCAACGTGCCGCGCCGGCTCGCCGCCCGTGGCGTGACCACCCACGTGCTGCCGGCGCACTCGACGATCGAAGATCTGCTGGCCACCGGCGCGGACGCGGTCTTCTTCTCGCCCGGCCCGGGCGATCCGGCGACCGCCGACGCGCCGGTCAAGCTGGCCCGCGAGGTGCTGCGCCGGCAGGTGCCGCTCTTCGGTATCTGTTTCGGCAGTCAGATCCTCGGCCGGGCGCTCGGTTTCGGCACCTACAAGCTCGGCTACGGTCACCGGGGCATCAACCAGCCGGTGCTCGACCGGGTCACCGGCAAAGTGGAGGTGACCAGCCACAACCACGGCTTCGCGGTCGAGGTGCCGGGCGTACGGCCGGGTGCGGTGGTGCCGGACCAGGTGATCGAGACCGAGTTCGGCGGTGTGCAGGTCAGCCATCTCTGCCTCAACGACAACGTGGTCGAGGGGTTGCGGGCCCGGGACGTGCCCGCGTTCACCGTTCAGTACCACCCGGAGGCGGCGGCCGGTCCGCACGACGCGGACTACCTGTTCGACCGCTTCGCGGAGTTGATCGAGGGCCGGGCGCAGGCCGCCCGGACCCACAGCGAGGGGCGCGCGAATGCCTAAGCGGACCGACCTCAAGCACATCCTGGTGATCGGCTCCGGGCCGATCGTCATCGGGCAGGCGTGCGAGTTCGACTACTCCGGCACCCAGGCGTGCCGGGTGCTGCGTAGCGAGGGGATCCGGGTCAGCCTGGTCAACTCGAACCCGGCCACGATCATGACCGATCCGGAGTACGCCGACGCCACCTACGTCGAGCCGATCACCCCGGAGTTCGTCGAACTGGTCATCGCGAAGGAGCGGCCGGACGCGGTGCTGCCCACCCTGGGTGGGCAGACCGCGCTGAACACCGCTGTCGCGCTGCACGAGGCCGGTGTGCTCGACAAGTACGGCGTCGAGTTGATCGGCGCGGACATCGAGGCGATCCGGCGCGGCGAGGACCGGCAGCTGTTCAAGGAGATCGTCGCCAAGGCGGGCGTACGGATCGGCATCGAGGACCCGGCGGGCCTGGTGCCGCGCTCGCGGGTCTGCCACTCGATGGACGAGGTCCGGGAGACCGTGGCGGAGTTGGGCCTGCCGGTGGTGATCCGGCCGTCGTTCACCATGGGTGGCCTCGGGTCCGGCATGGCGCACACCGACGCCGACCTGGAGCGCATCGCCGGTTCCGGGCTGGCCGCCAGCCCCGTGCACGAGGTGCTGATCGAGGAGAGCGTGCTCGGCTGGAAGGAGTACGAACTCGAACTCATGCGGGACCGTCACGACAACGTGGTGGTGGTCTGCTCGATCGAGAACCTCGACCCGATGGGCGTGCACACCGGCGACAGCGTGACCGTGGCCCCGGCCATGACGCTCACCGACCGGGAATACCAGCGCCTGCGGGACCTGGGCATCGCGGTGCTGCGCGAGGTCGGGGTGGACACCGGCGGCTGCAACATCCAGTTCGCGGTCAACCCGGCGGACGGCCGGATCGTGGTCATCGAGATGAACCCGCGGGTCTCCCGCTCCTCGGCGCTGGCCTCGAAGGCGACAGGCTTCCCGATCGCGAAGATCGCCGCGAAGCTGGCCATCGGCTACACCCTCGACGAGATTCCCAACGACATCACCCGCAAGACCCCTGCCGCGTTCGAGCCGACGCTCGACTACGTGGTGGTGAAGATCCCCCGGTTCGCGTTCGAGAAGTTCCCCGGCGCGGACCCGGAGCTGACCACCACGATGAAGTCCGTCGGTGAGGCGATGAGCCTCGGGCGCAACTTCACCGAGGCGCTGAACAAGGCGATGCGGTCGATGGAAACCAAGGCCGCCGGGTTCTGGACCGTCGCCGATCCGCCGGGCGCGACGAAGGAGAACACCCTCGCCGCACTGGGTACGCCGCATGACGGGCGGCTCTACACGGTCGAGCGGGCGCTGCGGCTGGGTGCCTCGATCGGCGAGGTCGCCGCGGCGTCGGGCGGGATCGACCCGTGGTTCCTGGACCAGATCGCCGCCCTGGTCGAGCTGCGTGCCGAGATCGTGGCCGCGCCGGTGCTCGACGCGGAGCTGCTGCGTCGGGCGAAGCGGGCCGGCCTCTCCGACCGGCAGTTGGCTGCGCTGCGCCCGGAACTGGCCGCCGAGGACGGCGTACGGACGCTGCGGCACCGGCTCGACATCCGGCCGATCTACAAGACCGTGGACACTTGCGCGGCCGAGTTCGAGGCGACCACCCCGTACCACTACTCCTCGTACGACGCGGAGACCGAGGTGGTCGGCTCGGCGCGGCCCAAGGTGCTGATCCTCGGCTCCGGGCCGAACCGGATCGGGCAGGGCATCGAGTTCGACTACTCCTGCGTGCACGCGGTGCAGGCGTTGCGTGGCGCGCCGGCCGGCCCGGCCGAGGCGTCCGGCGGCGGTTTCGAGACCGTCATGATCAACTGTAACCCGGAGACGGTCTCCACCGACTACGACACCGCCGACCGGCTCTACTTCGAGCCGCTGACCTTCGAGGACGTGCTTGAGGTCTGGCACGCCGAGGACTCCTCCGGCCGCGAGGCCGGTGGGCCGGGTGTGGTCGGGGTGATCGTGCAGCTCGGTGGGCAGACCCCGCTGGGGTTGGCGCAGCGGCTCAAGGACGCCGGGGTGCCGGTGGTCGGCACCTCACCGGAGTCGATCCACCTGGCCGAGGAGCGGGGGGCCTTCGGCTCACTGCTCGCCCGTGCGGGCCTGCGTGCTCCGGCCCACGGCACCGCCACCTCGTACGAGGAGGCGAAGGAGATCGCCGAGGAGATCGGCTATCCGGTGCTGGTCCGCCCCTCGTACGTGCTCGGCGGGCGGGGCATGGAGATCGTCTACGACGATGCGACGCTGCGTGACTACATCGGCCGGGCCACCGACATCTCCCCGGACCACCCGGTGCTGGTGGACAGGTTCCTCGACGATGCCATCGAGATCGACGTGGACGCGCTCTGCGACGCCGACGGTGAGGTCTACCTCGGCGGGATCATGGAGCACATCGAGGAGGCGGGCATCCACTCCGGTGACTCCTCCTGCGCGTTGCCGCCGATCACACTGGCCGGCTCGCACGTGGCCCAGGTCCGCCGGTACACCGAGGCGATCGCCCGGGGCATCGGCGTACGCGGCCTGCTCAACGTGCAGTACGCGCTGAAGGACGACACCCTGTACGTGCTGGAGGCCAACCCGCGTGCCTCGCGTACCGTGCCGTTCGTCTCCAAGGCCACGGCGGTGCCGCTGGCCAAGGCGGCGGCGCGGATCGCCCTCGGGGCGACCGTCGCCGAGCTGCGCGACGAGGGGTTGCTGCCGGCCACCGGGGACGGTGGCACGCTGCCGCCGGACGCGCCGATCGCGGTCAAGGAGGCGGTGCTGCCGTTCAAGCGGTTCCGCACGCCCGCCGGGAAGGGCGTGGACTCGCTGCTCGGGCCGGAGATGAAGTCGACGGGCGAGGTGATGGGCATCGACACCGCCTTCGGGCACGCCTTCGCCAAGTCGCAGTCGGCGGCGTACGGGTCGTTGCCGACCTCGGGCCGGATCTTCGTCTCGGTGGCGAACCGGGACAAGCGCGGCATGATCTTCCCGGTGAAGCGCCTGGCCGACCTGGGCTTCGAGATCGTCGCGACCGCCGGCACCGCCGAGGTGCTGCGCCGGCACGGCATCGCCTGCGAGCAGGCCCCGAAGCACTACGAGGCAGGTTCCGGCGACGACGCGGTGTCGTTGATCCTCGGCGGCCACGTGGCGTTGGTGATCAACACCCCGCAGGGTTCCGGCGCCAGCGCCCGCTCCGACGGCTACGAGATCCGCAGCGCCGCCGTCACGGCGGACATCCCCTGCATCACCACCGTCCCCGGCGCCGCCGCCGCGGTGATGGGCATCGAGGCCCGCATCCGCGGCGACATGCAGGTACGCCCCCTCCAGGACCTGCACGCCACCCTCCGTCCTTCGCGGGCCCCCCGGTGACC
>NZ_POTX01000234.1 GCF_003236305.1 Micromonospora endophytica
ACGCCACACCGCCTCGCAGGCGAGATGTTAGGAGGGGGCCCCTCCTATACACGAGGCGTTAATAGGGGGCCCTTCCTTTGAACCGATGTGGGGCGGTGGTGCGTACCTGTGGGGGAAGGGAGTGGCCCATGAAGCGCCTGACCCCGTTGCTAACCCTCCTGTCGGGGGCGGTGACGGCTGCCGTGCTGTTCACAATGAGTGCACAGGCATCCCCGCCGAGCACTCAGCCAGTGGCCGGAGGTGCCCCACCGGCTTCCGCGTCCACGAGCGAGGCCGATCCTGAGGCTGTGCCTGAGGCCGATGCCGAACCCGAGGCGGACGGGGGTGCCGCGGATCCGGATGCCGCGAACGCCCGACCGCCCGGCACCTCACCACCGACCGAGCAGGATCCGTCGTCCGCCGGCACCGAGGTCAACTCGGTCGAGCAGAACTGGATCGGCCAGCTGGAGAACGGCGCGACCATCGCGATCACCGTCAAGAACGGCAAGGCCGAGGCGTACGTCTGCGACGGCCGCGAGATGGAGGTGTGGCTCTCCGGCACAGTGCGGGACGGGAAGATCGAGCTGACCGGCAAGGACGCCAAGCTCGACGGCATCATCCGCGGCGACAGCGCCAGCGGTGAGATGGTCGTCGGTGTCCGCCGGTGGAAGTTCGAGGCACAGCCCGAGGAGAAGGTGGTCGAGGAGGCGAACGTCAAGGTCGGCGAGGCCACCACTGCGGCGATCTACCGCGCCAGCGACGAGGCCCGCAAGGCCGGCATCGACGGCGGCTGGATCTTCCTGCCCGACGGCAACCAGATCGGCATCGTCACCTGGAACGGCGAGCCGATCCCGGCGCCGCCGCTGGATCCCGCCTTCTACAGCACCGTGGTCAACGGGGTCACCGTCACCGCCGATCCGGTAGTCCCCGGGGCACGCTGATGGCCGGGCACCGCTCGGGCGTACGCACGGTGCCGCGCCGCCCGCCCGAGCCCACCATGGAGGTGATGCGCGACTTCGACGGCCCGCCGCCGAGCGCGCCGCAGCGACGACCGTCGCTGCTGATCCCGCTGGTGGTCGGGGCGGGGGTCGCGGTGGCGCTTGGCGTCTACGGTCGCACCCACACCCCTACCGGGATCGCGGTGAACGTCGCCGGCTTCTCCTCGCCGTTGACGGTGAAGGTGTGGTTGGGCACCGGGGCGGCGTTCTTCGCCGTCATCCAGTTGCTCACCGCGATGGCCATGTGGGGCCGGCTCGGCGGGTTCTCCCCGTCCTGGGCCGGCCCGGTGCACCGCTGGTCGGGCCGGATCGCGTTCCTGCTCACCGTGCCGGTCGCCGTGCACTGCCTGTACGCGCTCGGCTTCGCCGACTACGACACCCGTACGCTGCTGCACTCCCTGTTCGGCTGCTTCTTCTTCGGGGCGTTCGCCACCAAGATGCTCACCCTGCCCAAGCGTGGGCTGGCCGGCTGGGTGCTGCCGGTGATCGGCGGTGCCGTGTTCGTCGCCCTGATCGGTGTCTTCCTGACCTCGTCGGTCTGGTACTTCACCACCTTCGGCTTCCAGCTCTGACCCCCGGCAGCTCCGCAATTCGAAGCAGCTTCGCAACTCGAAAGGCAAGGCACCTGAGAATGAACCACGAGCAGGCCGGTTGCTGCCGGTCGCGACGGGCCATGCTGGCCGGCACCGGTGCGGTGGGGGTGGCCGCGTTGACCGGCTGCGCGACGTACGGTCAACCGGCAGCGGCTCCGCCGCCGCCCGCCGCCGCACCCGCCGGCAGCGCGAATCCGTCTGCCGACCCCTCGGGCACCGCGGCTGCCGACGCGGCACCCGCCGCCCCGGCGCTGGCCACCCTGGCGGACATCCCGGTCGGCGGTGGACAGATCTTCGCCGACGCGGGCGTGGTGGTCACCCAACCCACGGCGGGTGCCATCAAGGCGTACTCGGCCACCTGTACGCACCAGGGCTGCACGGTCACCTCGGTCGCCGACGGCGTGATCACCTGCGCCTGCCACAACAGCGTGTTTGACATCGCGGACGGCTCGGTACGCAGTGGACCGGCGAACGCCCCGCTGCCCGCCGCGAACGTCACCATCGACGGTGACGCCATCCGGCTGGCCTGACCAGGTCGCCCGCCGTCGCGAACACGCAAGACGCGGCCCACCCCAGGCCCGGGCCGCGCGGGGCCGTCCGGAACGGGCTTGCCCGCCCCCGGACGGCCCCACCTCACGTTGAGTTGACCAAGAAGTTTGCGTCGCACCCACCGGCACGACGCGACCAAAACTTCTTGATCAACCGTGGGGGCGTGACGGGTCAGACGGTGAGGGCTTGGCGGACTGTGGGTTCGGCGGTGGGGCCGGCGGTGCCGGCGGAGGTGACGCGGCCCGACTCCAACACGTGGTAGCGGTCGGCGACCCGCAGGGCGAACCCGAGGTGCTGCTCGACCAGGAGCACGCTGAAGCCGGTCTGCGCGATGAGCGCCACGATCCGGTCCTGGATCTCGGTCACCACCGAGGGCTGGATGCCCTCGGTCGGTTCGTCGAGCATGAGCAGCCGGGGCCGGGTGATCAGAGCCCGGGCGATGGCCAACTGCTGGCGCTGGCCGCCGGAGAGCAGCCCGGCCCGCCGGCGCAGCAGCGGGCGCAGCGCCGGGAACAGGTCGAGCACCTCGGCGGTGGCGACCGGGCCGTCCCGCCGGCCGTCGGCGACCAGCCGCAGGTTCTCCGCCGCGGTCAGGTGCGGGAAGCACTGCTGGCCCTGCGGCACGTACGCGATGCCCCGGGCCACCCGGGCGTGCGGGGCGAGCCGGGTGATGTCCTCGCCGTCGAACTCGACCCGGCCGGCGGACGGGCGCAGCAGGCCGGCGGCGACCCGCAGCAGTGTGGACTTGCCGGCGCCGTTGTGGCCGAGCACCGTGGCGACCCCGTCGGCCGGCACGGTGACGTCGACGCCGTGCAGCACCCGGCTGCGCCCGTAGCCGGCGTGCACGCCGCGCATGGTCAGCATCATGCCTCCAGAGGGGTCGCAGCGGCGTCGACCGGGTGGCCGAGGTAGACCTCCTGCACCCGCGGGTCGGCCTGCACCTGGGCGACGGTGCCCTCACTGAGCACCTTGCCAGCGTGCAGCACCGTGACGGTCCGCGCGAAGCGGCGCAGGAAGTCCATGTCGTGTTCGATCACCACCACCGTGCGGTCCCGGCTGACCTTTTCCAGCAGCGCTCCGGTGGCGTCGCGTTCCTCGTGGCTCATCCCGGCCACCGGCTCGTCGAGCAGCAGCAGCCGGGCGTCCTGCACCAGCAGCATGCCGATCTCCAGCCACTGTTTCTGCCCGTGCGCGAGGGTGCCGGCGAGCTGGTCGGCCCGGCCCGCCAGGCCGATCACCTCAAGTGCCTCGGCCACCTCGTCCGGTACGCCGTGCCGGCGGCGCAGCAGCGTGGCCCAACTTCGCCGGGCGCCGGCCGCGATGTCGAGGTTCTGCAGCACGGACAGCTCCTCGAACACCGTCGAGGTCTGGAAGGTGCGGCCGACCCCGAGGCGGCTGATCCGGTGCACCGGGCGGCCGAGCAGCTCGCGGTCGCCGAAGCGGACCGAGCCGGTGGCACGGACCAGCCCGGTGACCGCGTCGACGAGTGTGGTCTTGCCGGCGCCGTTGGGTCCGATGAGGAACCGGATGTCCCCCGGTGCCACGTCGAGGCTGACCCCGTCGACGGCGGTGAACCCGTCGAAGCTGACCCGCAGGTCGCGTACGTAGAGCCCGTGCAGTTGCTCGGTCACGGCGACACCTCCGCTGCGCGCCGCCGCAGCCGCCGGAGCAGGCCGGGCCGCTCACCGTCGTCGCGGCGGCGGGCCAGGCCGATCAGCGAGGCCAGGCCGCCGGGCAGGAACGCCACCACCACCACGAAGAGCAGGCCCTGCAGGTACGTCCAGGTGCCCGGAAAACGTTCCGACAGGGCGGTACGCGCCCACGCCACCGCGACCGCGCCGAGGACCGGCCCGAGCAGGGTGGCCCGGCCACCGACCGCGACGCCGATGACGAACTCGATGGAGGGCACGATCCCGATCAACGCCGGGGAGATGATGCCGACCGCGGGCACGAAGAGCGCCCCGGCCAGCCCGGCCATGCCGGCCGCGACCACGTAGGCGACAAGCTTCACGGTGGCCGGGTCGTAACCGAGGAAACGGACCCGCTCCTCGCCGTCGCGGACCGCGACCAGCAGTTCGCCGTAGCGGCTCTGCATCAGGTGCCGGGCCAGGGCCAGCAGCGCCAGCAGGGTGCCGGCGATGATGAAGTAGACCATCCGCTGGTTGACCGGGTCGTCCAGGTCGTAGCCGAAGAAACCCTGGATGTCGGTGAGGCCGTTGGTGCCGCCGGTGGTGCCCTGCTGGCCGATCAGCAGGATCACCATGGCCGCGGCGAGGGCCTGGCTGAGGATGGCGAAGTAGGCGCCCCGAACCCGGCGACGGAAGACCAGCGAGCCGAGTACGAAGGCGACAGCCATCGGCAGCAGCACCGTGGCGGGCAGCGCGAACCAGGGGCTGGCGAAGGGGCGCCACCACAGCGGCAACTCGTCGAGTTGCCCGTACAGCAGCATGAAGTCGGGCATCGCACCCGGACCCGCGTCGGCCAGCTTGAGGTGCATGGCCATCGCGTAGCCGCCGAGGCCGAAGAACACGCCCTGGCCGAGGGCGAGCATGCCGCCGCGGCCCCAGGCCAGGCCGATGCCGACCGCGACCATCGCCACGCAGAGGTACTTGGCCAGCAGGGAGAGCCGGAAGTCCGACAGCAGCAGCGGCGCCACCGCGAAGAGCAGGGCCGCGCCGAAGGCGAACCCGACGGCGGCCCGGTAGCGGTGGCGCGACGGCCCGGCGGCCGGCTTCTCCGGCGGCGGCACGGGATCGGCGGTGACGGGATCACGGGCGACGGTGGTCATGCGAGGCTCCTGGTACGCAGGGTGAACAGGCCCTGGGGTCGCCACTGGAGGAACGCGACGATGGCGACGAAGACCATCACCTTGGCGACGCTGAGGGTGGTGAGGTATTCGCCGGTGGCCTGGAGCACGCCCAGGGCGAAGGCGACGATCACGGTGCCCTTGAGCTGGCCGATGCCACCGACCACGACGACCAGGAAGGCGTCGATGATCAGGTTGGTGCCCATGGTGGGTCCGATCGGCCCGAGCAGGGTGAGGGCGACACCGGCGATGCCGGCCAGGCCGGAGCCGATGAAGAAGGTCATCCGGTCGACCCGGGCGGTGGCGATGCCGGAGACGGCGGCCAGGTCGCGGTTCTGCACCACGGCCCGGATCCGGCGGCCCAGCGGGGTGGCCTGCAGCGCGACGGTGAGCGCGGCCACCGCGCCACCGGCCAGGACCAGGATGAACAGCCGGTTGTTGGCCACCGTGATGCCGCCGGGCAGGGCGACGTTGCCGGTGAGCCACTCCGGGGCGCGGGTCTGCACGTTGGGGCTGCCGAAGATGTCCCGGGCCAGCTGTTGCAGGATCAGCGACACCCCCCAGGTGACCAGCAGGGTGTCCAGCGGGCGGGCGTAGAGGCGGCGGATCAGCAGGAACTCCAGCAGGACGCCCATCGCGCCGGCCACCACGAAGGCGACCGGCAGGGCGACCAGCAGCGACCAGCCGGCCGCGGTGATGACCTGCTGGAGGACGTACGTGGTGTAGGCGCCGGCCATGATGAACTCGCCGTGCGCCATGTTGATCACGCCCATCTGGCCGAAGGTGAGCGCCAGGCCGAGCGCGATGAGCAGCAGCACCGCCCCGATGCTGACGCCGGTGAAGAGTTGGCCGATGAGAACTGTCACAGTGCGTACTCCGAACTGCTGGTGGGAAGGGGCCCGGGCGGACGTCGCGTCCCGCCCGGGCCCGCTGGTCAGCTCAGGCCGCCGGCCCAGGGGTAGCTCTTCAGGTACGGGTCCGGAGTGATCGGCTCACCGGAGTTCCACACCTCGGTGATCAGCCCGTCCGCGCCGACCTTGCCGATCCGGGCCGTCTTGGCGATGTGCTGGGTCGCGCCGTCCACGGTGACCAGACCCTCGGGCGCGTCGAAGGTGATGCCGTTGGATGCCTCCCGCACCTTCTCCACGTCGAAGCTGCCGGCCTTCTCCACCATGGCCTTCCACAGGTGAACCGAGACGTACGCGGCCTCCATCGGGTCGCTCGTCGGCTTGTCCGCGCCGTAGCGGGCCTTGTACGCCGCGACGAACTTCTCGTTCGCCGCGCCGGCGGTGGTCTGGTAGTAGTTCCAGGCGGTGAGCTGGCCCTCCAGATACTGGGTGCCGATGCTCTTGACCTCTTCCTCGGCGATCGACACCGACACCACTGGCATGCTGGCCGCGGTCAGTCCGGCGGACTTGTACTCCTTGAAGAACGCCACGTTGCTGTCGCCGTTGAGGGTGTTGAAGACGGCGTCCGCACCCGAGGACTTCACCTTGTTGGTGATGGTGCCGAACTCGGTGGAGCCGAGCGGCGCGTAGTCCTCCCCCAGCACCGCCATTCCATTGGCCTCGGCGTACGCCTTGATGATTTTGTTCGCGGTGCGCGGGAAGACGTAGTCGGAGCCGACGAGGTAGAGCGACTTGGCCCCCTGTGCCTTCAGGTAGTCGAGGCCGGGAACGATCTGCTGGTTCGTGGTGGCACCGGTGTAGAAGATGTACGGCGACTGCTCCAACCCTTCGTACTGCACGGGATAGAACAGCAGCGCCTTGTTCTTCTCGAAGACCGGCTTGACCGCCTTTCGGCTGGCCGAGGTCCAGCAGCCGAAGACCGCAGCGACGCGATCCTCACGGATCAGTTTCTCGGCCTTCTCGGCGAAGGTGGGCCAGTCCGAGGCACCGTCCTCGCCGACGGGTTGGATCTTCTTTCCGAGTACGCCGCCGGCCGCGTTGATCTCCTCGATCGCGAGCATGATCGAATCGCGGACGGTCACCTCGCTGATGGCCATCGTGCCGGACAGGGAGTTGAGCAGGCCGACCTTGACGGTGTCGCCGGAGACGTCGGCGGCGACACCTGCGGAGCTGTTCTCATCTGTGGTCTTGCTGCCGCACGCGGCCAACGCGGCCGCGGCGACCAGGGTCATGGCACCCGCCAGGATGCGGCGTCCCTGGAACAATGTCATCAATTCTCCCTGCATGTGCGGGCGAGGCATGGTGTCAGCTCACCGGGAACGCACGTCGGTCCCGGGTGGAGGATGCGGATCGGTGTGGTGCGGTGCGGTCCGGCGGAACTCTCGGCGCTGCCCGGCACGATGGGTGGACACCGGCCGGGCACCGATTCTGATATCGGGCAGGGAAAGCTTCGATCCGCTTCATTGCGCGGATGTTTCCCAATCCTCAATAGACTGTTTCCGCTGCCTGGCGTTGGTGACACCGGACCATGAAAAAATGCCGGCGCCTCACCGTCGAAGAAACGGCAAAATGGCACCGGCACACGATTAATGCCACCATGGAACGGCAATTCCCGTCCACCGTGGGCAAGTGGCGGTATCCGGCACGAGGACCGGATACTTCACACAGGAAGTATCTTATGCGGCCAGCCGACTGTCGTGTCAAGGCACCGTCGGGTCACGGCGGGTCAGAGTTCGGCGAGGACGGTGAAGTCGAGGCCGTCCGCCTCGGCCAGATAGATGCGCTGCCGGACGTGGCGGCGGCGCAGCCGCAGCTCACCCCGGGGGCCGTCGTACGACACCACCTCCGCGGACGCCTCCACCGCCCGTACGTCGAGCGTGCCGGCCTCGGCGATCAGCGCGGCCAGCAGCATCACGCCCTCGTAGCAGGACTCCCCCAGACTGCCCAGCGGCGGCGCCTCCAGCCCGAACCGGCGGGCGAACTGGCCGTGGAAGTCGAGGTTCTCCTGAGTGACCAGACCGGCGAAGAAACCGGCGGTGCTGAACAACCGCCGGGTGTTCGCCGCCCCGCTGGCCAGCAGCATGTTCTCGTCCATCAAGGTGCTCAACCGCAGGCAGCGTTGGTCAAGGCCGGACCGGCCGAAAGCCCGATTGAACCGGACCGCGTCCGCGCCGACCAGCAGCATCAGCACCGCGTCGGCGTCGCTGCGCTCGATGCGGCGCAGCACCTCGGTGAAGTCGTGCGTCTCCAGCGGCAGGAAGTGGTGCCCGACCAGGCGGCCACCGCTGCGCAGCGCGTACCGCTGGGCGGCACGGGTGGTCCGCCGGGGCCAAACGTAGTCGTTGCCCACCACGAACCAGCGCCGTACCCCCAGGTCCGCCGCGAGCAGTCGCATCGCCGGCCAGAGCTGCGCGTCCGGCGTCTCGCTGGTGAGGAAGACCCCCTCGGTACGCTCACCGCCCTCGTACAGCGCGGTGTAGACGTACGGCACCCGGTGCGCGATGCGCGGTGCCACCGCCTGCCGTACCGAGGAGATGTGCCAACCGGTGACGCCCTGCACCGCCCCCATGGAGACCAGCGCCTCCACCTCGGCGGCGACCTCGGCCGGCGGCGCGCCGCCGTCGACGGGCACCAACCGCAGCTCCCGGCCGAGCACCCCGCCGCGCCGGTTGACCTCCTCCATCGCCAACTGGGCGCAGAGCTCACAGCTCGGACCGAACATGCCCGCCGGGCCCCGCATCGGATAGACGAGCGCGATGCTGACCACGCCCCGGTCGACGGTGAGAAAGGACGCCCCGGCGGTGATGCTCTCCGCCGCCTGCGGGCGCCCGTACCCCGGTGCCGGCGCGGACATGAACACATGGTGGCGGCACCCGGTGCCGAAGACCAGTCTTCCCCAGCCACCGGGACGTCTCGGTACGATGGCACGGCAACCGCCAGGCGGGAGTGCCATGTCAGATCTTCCCGGCTCCGCAGCCGACCTGCTGCCCCTGCTCACCCGCGCCGAGCGTCTGCTCTCCCGTCGGGTCGGCGGGGTGCTCGCCGACGAGTCACTCAGCATCGAGGCGTGGCGGGTGCTCTGCCTGCTCGCCGACCATCTTGGACATCCGATGAGCGAGGTGGCCGCCGCGGCCTCGCTACCGCCGGGCACCCTGACCAAGCTTGTCGACCAGCTCGTCGACCGTAACCTGGTGTTCCGCCGGATCGACCCGTTCGACCGCCGCCGGATCCGGGCCTACCTGACCGACCGGGGCCGCCGCGAGCACCAGCGCCTCTCCGCCCGCATCCACGCCGAACTGGCCGACCTGAGCACCCCCGACGACCC
>NZ_POTX01000235.1 GCF_003236305.1 Micromonospora endophytica
CGGCCGGCACCGTCGAAGAGTTGGAGAGTCGGTTTGTGGTTCGGGTCAGGTGGCCGGTGGCCGTCACGGCGCCCGCTCCGGCCAGTCGAGGGTCAATCCGAGGCGCTGCCGCAACGCCTCGTTGTGCGGGCGGTAGTACGCGGCCAACTCGGCCCGCGCCGCCCCTTCCGGCGGTGCCTGGTGACTGCCGTTGAAGACCTCGAAGTCACCAGGCGTGAACGGAGGCAGGCCGAGAAAATCCAGGGTCCGCCGGTAGGTCGCCCGCGCGTCGCGGAAAAGATCCTCGCTGGGCAGGAAGAGGAACTGGGAGCTGTCGAAACGTGCCAGCCATGGCGTCAGGTGCTCCAGGTAGCGGCCCCGGGCCCGGTAGCTGTACCAGTCGTAGGACGCGCTGGCATGGGCCGGATCGGCGATCAGCCGATCGCGCTCCCCCGCCGTCCGCGTCGGCTCGGCCGCCAGCGCGGCGGCGAAACCCAACGGCTCGACGCCGTTGGCACGCCGTTCCTTCCAGTGCGAGTACGCCCGCTCCGCCGGGTCGCGCAGCAGCACGATCAGCCGCACCGTGGGCATCAGCGCGGCGACCCGCTCCGCGACGAGCGGATGGAACATGTACAGCGGGGCCGCCTCCCCCGCCCGCACCGGACCACCGTGCCGGCGTTCCAGCGCCTCCCGCTGGCGCAGAGTCGGGAAGTGCGAGCGGTACCACGCCTCACCACGGCCCCAGTTGTGCGTGAAATAGTGCGACGACTTCGCGTTCCAGGCCGGAAAGAGCCGGGGCACCAGCGGATGCCGGATCAGGTAGTTCCACAGCGAGGTGGTGCCACCCCGTTTGGTGCCGATGATAAGGAAGTCCGGCAGCGGCCGGCGTTCGCTGGTGCGTATGCCGTAGTCGACAAGGCCCTCCCGGACCCTCTTCGTCACCTGGGCGGGCACCACCTGCTTCACCCGGTCCCGCAGCGACGGCACCACCACTCACCTACCCTTCACTATCGGTTGCGGCTTGACGGTGTGTGGCAGCTCCGGCACGCCCACGCGGATCTGCCCCCAGGGCCGTGCGGAGGCCGGCGCGCACCCCGGGCCGGGTCACCAGGCCGAGGCAGCCGGCGGCCGACAGACCCACCGCCACCATCAGGCCGGCCGGGCCGCCCGCGGGCACCAGCCGACCGAGCAGGGCCGCGCCGCCCACCACCAGCAGGACCAGCCCGGCGACGCGGAACACTGTGGTGTCGAGCAGCGGCTGACCCACCACCCTGCGGGCCCAGGCGTACGCGACCAGGTTCTCCACCACGATCCCCGCCGCCCAGGCCAGCCCCGCGCCTGTCGCGCCGTGGGCGGGGATCATCAGCACCCCGAGCGAGACGGTGACCAGCAGCCCGGCCGAGGTCGCGCCCAGGTGACGTCCGCTGTGCCCGCTCATCAGCAGCAGACTCTGCACGTTGCCGACCCCGGTGTTGACGAGCATCGCCACGGCGAGCACGGCCATGGCGACGGTGCCATCGACAGCGAAGTCCGCCCCGAACACCTGCAGGAACACCGCGCCGTGCAGCGCCAGCAGCAGATAGATCGGCCAGCAGAGCGCCACCGACCAGGCGGTCATCTGCCGGTGCACGGTCGCCGCCGTCGCCGGCCGGCCCTGCCCGAGCAGCCGGGACAGTTGCGGCGACACCGCCACCCGCAGTCCCTGCATGGCGAGCTGGCCGGCGAGGATGTAGCGGCCGACCGCGCCGAAGACACCGGCCTCGGCCGGTCCGGCGAGCACCGAGGTGAGCAGCACCCCCACCCAGACGGCACCGGCGTCCATGGCCGCCGAGGCGGCCCGGGGCAGGGCGAACCGCCAGAACGTACGCCAGTCCTCCGGTGCGGGTCGGAGCCCGACGCCCCGGCCGACACCGAGCGGGCCGGCGACCAGGGCCAGGCAGAGCAGCAGGGTCAGCGCCGCCGGCACCAGCCACCCGGTCAGCCCGACCACCAGCCCTCCCCCGGTCAGCAGCGCCAGGCCGACGAGCGTGGGGCGGGCCAGCGGGAGCAGCACCGACTGCACGGTGAGGTAGGCGCGCAGTGGCCGGACGCAGCGCAGCGCCGCCAGCAGCAACGTCATGGCCACCACCACGGGGATCGCGGCACTGCTCAGCGCGATCACTGTGGCACCGTCGACAGGTGCGGTGTCCAGCAGCCGGGCGGCGACCGGTTCGGCCACGAGCACGCCGGCGACGGCGACCATGACCGCGACCGACAGGGGCGGTAGCAGCGCCACCGGCAGCAGCCGGGCCGCGTCGCCGGACGCGCCGGCACGGCGTCGCGGCAGCAACCAGATCAGTCCGGTCTCCGCGCCCAGGGTGCAGACGGCGGCGGCCACCGTCACCACCCCGATCGCGGCGAAGAACGCGCCCGAGCCGCTGGTGCCGTAGCCACGGGTGATGACCACGGCCAGGGCGAAGCCGAGCAGTCCGTTGACCGCCGCACCGACCAGGCTCGCCGAGGCGGTACGGGCGCTGCGCCGGGTCTCCCCCGTACCGTCGTGCCGGCCGGTCGCCGGCACCTGGTCGTCGGGCCGGTCCGGCGCGACCGCCGGCCGGTCCGCCGCTACCGTCCGGCCATCGGGGCGCGCCGCGGCCCTCATCCCGGCACCGCCTCGGCGATGGCGGGTGAGTCGTCACGCCGGAGCGTCGCCTCCCGTGCGACAAGGGCCATCGGCACGGCCACGGCGAAGCAGGCGACGGAGACGGCCGGGCTCGCCATCCCGTAGAAGGGCAGCTGCGCCAGGCAGATCACCGGCACCACGGCGAGCCACTGCCCGGCGGCGCCGGTGGCCCGGGCACAGATCACGGTGGCCACCACGAACCAGGCCAGGAAGCAGACGAGCGCTGGCACGCCGTGACTGAACAGCACCATCCAGAGCTGACCCTGGGTGCCGATGGGTTCCTGCGCGGAGACGGTGTCCGCGCTGACCGGCGCGCCGTAACCGAGCCACGGCGAGTCACCGATGCGGCGCAGCACCTCGGCGTAGAGCCCGAACCGGTCGGCGTTGGTGTCGCTGCCCGCGACCCGGTCACCGATCAACCTGGTCACCGGAATGAACAGGTTGGTGAGCAGCGCCGCGCAGAGCACCCCGAGCACGGACAGGCCCACCCGCACGTTGCCGCGCAGCGCGGCCCGCACGCCGAGCACCGCCAGCCCCACCCCGAGGCTGGCGAACATCACCCGGTTCAGGGTGAGGAAGGCCGGCGCCAGCGACAGGGGCAGCGACACCAGCACCGCCCAGCGCAGGACACCCCGCCGACGCAGCATGGTGAACGCCACCGCGCACGGCAGCGTCATCGCGTACACGCTGCCGTAGTTGTTGGTGTACGGGAAGGGCGCCGTCGGCCGGTAGGCCGGATCCACCGACCGCGAGCGGTATTCCGTGGTCGCCACGTGCACCAGGTCCCGCAGGTATTCGTGGTCGGCCAGCCCGGCGGGCAGCAGCAGCTCCACCGGGGTGGTGAGGGCGAGCCGGGGTGCCAGCACACCCAGCCAGCCCAGCGCCACCAGACCGAGCCAGAACACGCAGAGCGGCACGAGCACCCGTGCCGGGTCGGTGCCCTCGCGTACCCGGGTGTAGACGTAGACCCCGACCACCAGCGCGGTGAGGTAGAAACCCAGCCGCAGGGCGAACGGTGCCAGCGACACCAGCGACGGCAGGCGGATGGCGCTGAGCACGACGAGCGCCAGGAAGAGCAACCAGAGTCCGGTGCCCGGCGGCAGCGGCACCCGACCCCGCACCACCAGCATCGCGAACAGCACCGCGCCGAACAGCGACCAGCCCAGGTAGAAGCCGCCGAGCAGCCACCAGAGCGGCACCAGGCCGAACATCAGCAGCAACGGCCAGCCGGGCAGCCGGGGCGGCGACGCTGGCGGGTCCGGCCGGACCGGTTCCGGCGGCCCGTCGCCGACCGGGTAGGTCGCCGCGGGCGCTCGGGTGGCGGGCACGGCTCAGCCCCGCCCGTCACGGGTCAGCACGAAGCCCAGCGTGTTCACCCCGGCGGCCCGCAGCCGCTCGGTCAGCCGCCGTAGTTCGGTCTGCCGGGTCCGGTCCCGTTCCACCACCACCACCGCGCTGCCCTGGCGAGCCACCGCAACCCCCCGCTCGTCGGACTCGGCGGGCGGCGCGTTGAACAGCAGCAGGGGTTGGTGGGCACCCTGCCGGAACGTGCCGAGCAGGATGCTGCCGGCCCCCACCGGCAGCCCCCCGTCGTCGGGATGGCGGCCGTTCGCCGGAACCGCGCCGGGCGCCGTCCGGGGCAGGGTGAGGGTGACGTCGTAGTCGGACGGGGTACGCGTACCTGCCGGATAGGGCGACGGGCGGCGACGGACCGGGCCGACCCGGTCGCTGACACCGTCGACGCCACTCGGCGCGGAACGCGGTTTCGGCAGCGGCGGCCGGCTCGGGTCGGCGTACGCCGGCAACCGGTCCCGGTCGGCGAGCACCGCGGCGCGCAGCCGGTCCAGCCGCCCGCTGTCGTCGGCGACGAACACCTCCCGCCCGGCGACCGCGAGCGCGACGGCCAGCCGGGCGGTGATCGGGGTGGGATCCTCCCGGGCGCTCAGCAGGGTGACCCGGGCCGGCTGGTGGACCCGCTCCGCGATGGCCATGGCGACGTACCTGACGTCGGCGTCGACGGGGCTGCTTCGACTGGCGATGCCGCCCCGACCCCGGACCGTGCCGAGCAGGGGCAGACCGCTGGCGCGTCGCGCGTCGTCGACCGAGCGGACCCGCCGGTCCACCGACTCCCAGGCGTACGCCAGCACAACGCCGACGAGCGCGCCGCCGAGCAGACCGGCCAGCAGCAACAGCGCATCCCGGCCGCCGCCGGGCGAGACCATCGCCGGCTCGGCCGCCCGGGTGACCCAGCCGGGGTTGACGTCCACCGCCGCGATCTCGGTACGCGCGGAGTTCAGCTGGGTCAGTTGACTGTTGATGCCGGTCAGCTCGGCGGCGGCCGTGTCGCTGCCCCCCGGGCCGGCGTTGGCCATCCGCTTGCGGATCGCCGCCTGCTGGGCCGCCACCTTGGCGATGCTGTCGTCGTAGGAGCGCAGCATCTCGTCGCGCTGCCGCTCGTACATCGCCCGCCGGACGGCCAGATAGGACTCGGCGGCGAGGTTGACGTTGCGCACCGCCTCGTCCACCGAACGCGCGGCGTACGAGAAACGCAGGATCTGCCCGCCGGCTGGCACCTCGACATCGAGCGCGTCCCGCACCTCGCCCTGGTCCTGTCCATTCTGCTCGGCCAGCCGCCGCACCACCTCGGTGCCGGTGGCGATGCCGCTCTCCACGTTCATGTTCACCGCCCGGTCGGCGGCGGCCCCGCTGGGGCTGAAGGCGTCGGTGACGACCGGGCGCACGGCCACGACCGCGCTCGCGGTGTACCGGCCGGGCATCAGCACCAGATAAGCGAGCACGAAGACGAGGCCCAGCGCGGCGGCCGTCGCCACCAGTCCGGTGCGGTGCCGGGGCACCCGGAGCAGGTCGCCGAGGGTCACGGTCCGGTCCGGCGTGCCCTCGGCGACGGCCGGCCGAGTGGCCCAGGGGCCGTGCGAGGCGTCAGTCATCAGGCTTCACCGTCGGTCGGGTCCTGCCGTGGCGAGGTCTCCGTGGCGCTCACTGCACGGAGAAGAACATCGATGGGGTAGACCAGCTTAACCCCGAACTGCCGGTACTGAGTACCGTGCTCTGCGCACCGTTGACGACCGCCGCCGGCGCCGCCGTCGGGTCGAACGGGACGCTGCGCAGCGAACCGTCGGTGCTGCCGTGCACGATCCGCCCGCCCACCCAGGCCATGCCCCGCACCGACGACCAGGTGACGCCGGTGGTGGGCAGGCTGAACTCGGTCGCGCCGAGATAGTTGCCGTCCGGCTCGAAGTAGCGGTAATACAGTCCGTTGGTCCCGCTGCGCGTGTAGTAGAGACGTCCGTCGAGATGGAACGCGCCGGTCAGCTGCGCCGGATTGAACCAGGCGTTGTAGCCGGAGGACTCCCACGGCTCCCCGATGGTGCCGCCGGTGAACATGGAGATGTCGATCCGGCTGCCGGTCGGTGTGCCGGCCACCCGACGCGACCAGTAGATCCGATCGCTCACCCGCCAGGTCGCCCCGGCCTGCGTGTAGTTCGGTTGGTTCACGGTGGTGGCGGTGCCGAGGGTGGTGCCGTTGAAGGGGACCTTCGCCAGCCGCCCCTCGCCGACGCTGAGATACAGGTACCCGGTGGTCGCGGTCGGCGGGTTGCGCAGGACCACGTCGCGCCCGCCGGCCAGCGGGAAGACACCGAGCCGGCCGTGGTACTCGTTGCCCATCCCGTCGGAGTTGTGGCCGAAGTAGAGGCCGTCGCTGCCCCGCCAGAGCACCGGCACCTGCGAACCCCAGTTGCTGGCACCGTCCGGCAGCGCGCTGCCGCCCCGGCGGCCGGGATTCCAGTTCACCGGCATGCCGGTGGCCGGGCTGACCGCAGCGATGCCGAGCCGGTCGATGGCGCCGGTACCGGCCGCGTCGCTGGCGTTGGGGTTGTTCAGCCAGCGGAAGTGCCCGCCGAGGTAGATGACGTTGTCGGCCACCTCGACCGAGGTGATGGTGTCACTGCCTGTGTAGTTGACCCAGGTGCCCAGTTGGTTGGCGCCCCGGGCGGCGGTCTCGAACCGGACCAGCGCGTCACAGTACGCCGCCGGCCAGCCGGAACCGCCGTTGGTGCCGACCACGAACCAGCTGCCGTCCGCGCTGAAGCGGACGTCCTGCACGTAGTGCGTGAAGGTCTCCGGTTTCGAGCACGGCGGCACGAACTTCTCGCTGCTCCAGTTGAGCACGCTCGGCGTACCGGCGAGGGAGATCAGCGCCAGTTGGTTGCGGGGCAGGCCGTCGACGTACTGGAAGTTCCCTCCGGCGACCAGGGTGCGGCCGTCCGGGGTGATGTCGATGGTCCAGGCGTACGACCCGGTGCCGTGCCGGCCGACCGTCGCGTCCAGGGTGAAGGCCGGGTCGACGGCGCCGGTGGTGGCGTTGAGCCGGGCCAGTCCGGAGTGCGCGACGCCGTTGATCCAGTTGAAGGCGCCGGCAAGGTACAGGTGGTTCTGGTACAGCACCATGTCGCGGATCATTCCGCCGTCGGAGCGGCCGACCCAGCTGGCGACGGTCGCGCCGGTGGCGGGATCGAGCGCCACCAGGTTGCGCCGGGCGACCCCGTTGACGTTCTTGAAGGCGCCGCCGGCGATCAACGTCCCGCCCGGCCCGGCGATGAGCGCGTTGACCGCGCCGTCGAGCACCGGCAGAAAGGTGGTGGAGATGGTCCCGGTGGTCCGGTTGTACGCGAAGAGGTAGCCCCGGTTCAGCCACGACGAACTGGCCGTCTGCCGAATCTGGCTGAAGCTGCCGCCGACGTACACCATGTTGCCCACCTGCGCGAAGGCGCGGACCTCACCGTCGCGGGCGTGCGGGGTGTGGTCGGCGGGGTTCGCCGAGACCAGGGTGCCCGGCGTGGGGACCGGCACCACCGCCGCCACGGCTGCCGTGGTGGAGACGGCCAGCACGGCAACCACGGTCACCAACGCGATCAGACCGGCTCGACGCCGGGCCGCACGCCGTGGTAGGGAGATTCTGGGCACGCTACGCCTCCAGAGTGGACGACAGTTCACGTAGCGTCCCCCGTCAACCACGAAGGGCGATATCCGCCGATTGGCCGTTTAGCGGATCCGGAACCAGACAGCAGGGCGGGCCCCGCCGCCGTCCGGCCGACGCGACACGCCGTCAGCGCCCTCCCGTGGGCTGCCGCAGGTAGCCGTCCCGACCGGCGGCGGTGAAGCCGGCCAGCGCCGCCGCGTCGTGATCCATGGTCATGTCGCAGGTGGGCGTCGTCCGGGTCACGCCTGGCGAGTTGAAGTAGATCGCCGCCTTGATCTTCGGATGGACCTTCAGCGCCGCCGGGAACTCCTCGAACCAGCGCCGTTTGGCGGTCGGGTCGGCGGCGTCGAAGTTCGTGCCGAACTCGGCCAGCATCCGTGGCTTGCCCGCGCCGATGCCGTGCTCGTCCAGCCAGCGGTAGAACGGGCCGATCGTGTCGTGCGGGCTCTTCCAGACCGGGTTGCCGGTGCAGGCATGGAAGTTGTACGGATCCCAGGCCACCCAGTCCACATAGCGGTCACCGGGATAGAGGCCGGCGTACCTGTCGTAGTGGCCGGACCAACCCATCACCGTCCACACCCATACCGCGTTGCCGGCCCCGGCCGCGGTGAACCGGTCGTGCACGTGCCGCCAGGCCCGGACGAAGTCGGCGTCGCTGCCCTTGGCCGGCTCGTCCTCCGGCTCATGATCGAATCCCAGGAAGACCGGCACCCCGGCGGCCCGGATCCGCCCGGCCACCGCGTCGATCGTGGCGTCATGTCGGCCGCTGTAGACATCTGACCAGGTGAGCACGGCACCAGTGGAGAAGACGCGGGTCTCCCAGGCGAAGAACATGAGCCGCCCCTGGCGCATCAACTGCTGCTGGAAGCCGTCCGGAAAGGCCCCGTTGCTGCCGACACCGGAGAAGTCGTGGTAGCGATGGACGATGTCGAATTTCCGCCCGACCTTCGCCTCCACGTCGGTGATCGCCCGCCCGTGGTCCCAGGTCGCCGGGTCGGTCCGCGAGTACATCCCCCACCAGGCGCCGCACTCGGGCACCAACTTCTCCGAGACGCCCCCACACCCCGTTGCGCCGACCGAGGACGTGGCGGCGGCGGGGGCGGGCGGCGCATCGGCGCGCAGCGACACCACGGCCGCCGACCCGAGCACCAGCGTCAGGCCGAGAGCCATCGCCGTACGCCGAGAAGCCGCTGATCGACACAACTTCAGGGATGTTGCTGTGTCAGCCCGGGCGCGAGGCAGCAACAACCCTGAAGTTGCGTGGCTCACCGAAGGGACACGGCCGCGCGCAGGGCGGCGGACATGGCGGGGCGG
>NZ_POTX01000236.1 GCF_003236305.1 Micromonospora endophytica
GCGGGGGGCGGGGACGCCGGTGAACTGTTCGAACTGGCCGATCGCCTGGGCCAGCAGCAGGTCCAGGCCGGAGACCACGCCGCAGCCGGCCGCTGCGGCGGAGGCGGCCAGCGGGGTCGGCCAGGGATCGTAGATCGCGTCGAAGAGCACCGTCGCCGACCGCCACCGCACCGGGCCGGCGGACCCATCGGCAGCATCGCTGGCGGCCAACGCGTCGGCGGCGCCCTTGGGCACTGTGGAGATCACCACGTCGGCCTCGGCCAGCGTTGCCGCCTCGGACCAGGGTGCGGCGGTCAGCGCCAGTCCCAGAAGGTCGGCCACCGGCTCCAGTTCCGCGACGGCTGCCGGACGGCGGGCCACCACCGTCACCCCGGCCGCGTGCAGCCGGGCCGCCGCCGCGAGCGCCGCCCGCGCGGTGCCGCCGGCACCGAGCACGGTCACCGTGGCACCCGGGCGTACGCCCGCACCGGTCAGCACCTCGACCATGCCGCTGACATCGGTGTTGTCGGCGTACCAGGAGCCGTCGGGGCGGCGTACCAACGTGTTCGCCGCGCCCACCGCGGCGGCGACCGGCGAGACCTCGGCGGCCACCGCGAGCGCCGCCTCCTTGCCCGGCATGGTCACCGACAGCCCGGCCCACTCCGGGCCCAGGCCCGCGACCAGGTCCGGCAGCTCCGCCGCCGCGCACTCGATCCGGGTGTACGACCACCCGGTCAGCCCGGCGGCGGCGTAACCGGCGTTGTGGATCACCGGGGAGAGTGAGTGCGCGATCGGTTTACCCACCACCGCCGCCCTGCGCTCAGCCACCGTAGGCGTCACAGGACGCCGGCCTCCTTGGCCTTCTCGATGTTCCGCTCGTGCTGGCTGTAGTCCGGGGTGAAGGCGGAGTTGCCCTCCTTGTCGATGGCCACGAAGAAGAGCCAGTCCCCGTTCGGCGGATCCATCGCGCCTTCCAGCGCGTCCTTGCCCGGGTTGTTGATCGGGGTCGGGATCATGCCCGGCAGTTTGCGGTTGTACGGATTCTTCGGGTTGTCGAGATCGCTCGGCGACATCTGCGCGGAGGTCTTGCCCTCCTGCCCGATCGACTCGAAGTAGTAGTTGACCGTGACATCCATCTCCAGGCAACTACAGTCGAACGTCCCCGAGTAGACCCGGTTGTAGGCGACCCGGGCGACCTTGCCGAGATCCTTCTTGGTGCCGGCCTCGGCCTGCGCGAGAGAGGCGACGATCAGCGCCTCGTACGGGCTGATCTTGCGTTCCTTCTCCACCGTGTCGGCGAACTCCATCTGCCCGGTGACGGTGAGGAAGTGGTTGACCATCTGCTTGAGGATCGACTCGGCGGTGGCGTCCGGCGGGATCTCGTAGGTGTCCGGGAAGAGGAAACCCTCGATCGACTTCTTCGACTTCTTGCCGTCGCTGCGCTTGAACCAGTAGTCCGGTACGCCGAGTTCCTCCGGGTCCTTCGCGGCCGCCTCGAACTCCTTGACCGGGATGTCGGTCTCCTTGCTGAGCAGCTTGTAGATGCTCTTCGCGGTGCGCCCCTCGGGGATGGTGATCCCGTTGACGATCCGGTTGGCCGGGTCGAGCATCGCCTCCAGGGCGCTCTCGCCACTCATCTGCTTGCGCAGCTTGTACGTGCCCGGCTGGATGTTGCGGCTGCGGGAGTTGTCGTTGGCGGCGTTGATGAACGCCTTGCTGCTCTTGACCACGTCGGCCTCGTAGAGCACCACCGCCATGTCGGCCAGGAACGCGCCCTCCGGGATCTGGACCGTCACCTCCTCGGTGCCGGCGCCGTCGTAATCGGGCGTGGTGAGGAAGTTCTGAATCCGGTCAAAACCGACGTACGCGCCGCCGCCGATGCCGCCGAGCAGCACCAACGCCAGCAGCAGAGCCAGCACGGTCTTGCCCCGGCCACCACCGGAACCGCCGCTGCGCTTGCGCCCCCGCCGGTGCTTGCCCTTGTCCCCCCTCTCCCGCTCGTCGAACCCGAGATCCAGATCGTCCATCATCGCGTCCGCCTCCGCTGCGCATCCAGCCAGCTCTGCAGAATCTCCACCGCAGCGGCCTGGTCGACCACCGCGCGTTGTCGCTTCCCCCGGACACCCCGCTCGGCAAGTCTGCGACTTGCCACGACCGTAGACATCCTCTCGTCGGTAAGTGTCACCGGTACGGGCGAAATCACATCAGCCAAAAGTTGAGCGTACGCCTTCACGTGCTCCGCCGCGGGTCCATGTTTTCCGGCAAGGTTGACCGGAAGGCCCACCACCACCTCCACCGCCTCATGCTCGGCGACCAGCGCGGCGATCTCGGCCAGATCCGACGGCACCGCGTCTGGCCTGGGGTTCTGTTCCCGCGCCACGGTGACCAGCGGGGTGGCGAGCACCCCGTGCGGATCGGACCGTGACACCCCCACCCGGACCTGGCCGACATCCACACCCAGCCGCACTCCGCGGGACAGCTCCGTCACGCCGCGTTACCTTCCCCGACAAACGGGTCAGGGCGGACCGATCCGGTCCGCCCTGACCTGCCTCGCTGACGCCTCACGCCTCGGCGACCGCCTTCTCCACCGTGAGCAGGAGGTTCGGCACCTCCGACCCGGGCAACCCGCCGCCCTGGGCGAGATCCGGGCTGCCGCCGCCGCGACCCGAGAAGGCCGCCTTGACCAGGTCGTTCGCGGCCAGGCCCCGGCTGCGGGCCGCCGCGTTCACGGCCACCACCAGGGACGCCTTGCCGTTCGAGCGGGCCGCCACCGCGACCACACCGGGCCGGGCCGGATCGATCCGGCCCCGGATCTCCTGGGCAAGAGTCCGCACGTCGTTACCGGCCGCCCCCTCGGGCGCCTCGGTGCCGACGTATGCCACCCCCCGCACGTCCTTGGCCTGGGCCGCCAGCGCCGCGGCACCGCCGAGCACAAGCTGGCCGCGTAGCTTCTCCAGCTCCTTCTCGGCGTCGCGCAGCTGGGTGACGGTCTGCTCGACCCGGTCGGCGACCTGCTCGGCGGGGACCCGGTACAGCTCGGCGAGCCGGGCCACCAGCAGGTGCTCGCGGGCCAGGAAGTTGAACGCGTCGATGCCGACCAGTGCCTCGACCCGGCGTACGCCGGAGCCGATGGACCCCTCCGAGAGGATCTTGACAAGGCCGAGCTGGCCGGAACGGGACACGTGGGTGCCGCCGCACAGCTCGCGGGCGTAGTCACCGACCTCGACCACCCGGACCTGCTCGCCGTACTTCTCGCCGAACAGCGCCATCGCGCCGATCCGGCGCGCCTCCTCCTGCGAGGTGATGAAGGCGTGCACCTCCAGGTCGGCCAGGAGCACCTCGTTGATCTGCTGTTCCACGTCGTGCAGCACGCTCGGCGCCACGCCGGTGGCGGTGTTGAAGTCGAACCGCAACCGGCCCGGTGCGTTCAGCGACCCGGCCTGGGTGGCGGACTCGCCGAGGAAGTTCCGCATGGTCTGGTGCACCAGGTGCGTCGCGGTGTGCGACCGGGAGATGGCCCGCCGCCGGTTGGTGTCGATCTCGGCATAGCCGGTCTCCCCCGCCCGCACCTCACCCCGGATCACCCGGGCCCGGTGCACGATCAGCCCCGGCACCGGCTGCTGCACATCGAGCACCTCGACCTGGCCGCCGCCGACAGTGATCATGCCGTGGTCCGGCTGCTGCCCGCCGCCCTCGGCATAGAACGGGGTGGTGTCGAGCACCAGCTCCACCAGGTCGCCCTCGACCGCCGCCGCACGCGGACCCTCGGCGCCGAGCAGCGCCCGCACCGTCGACTCGCGGGTCACCTCGGTGTAACCGGTGAAGGTCACCGGCCCACCGCTGTCGAGCACCGACCGGTACGCCGACAGGTCGGTGTGCCCGGTCTTGCGCGCCTGCGCGTCGGCCTTCGCCCGAGCCCGCTGGTCGGCCATCAACCGGCGGAAGCCCTCCTGGTCGACGTCGAGCCCCTGCTCGGCGGCGATCTCCAAGGTCAGGTCGATCGGAAAGCCGTACGTGTCGTGCAGCTGGAACGCCTTGTCACCGGAGAGCGCCTTGCCGCCGGAGGTGCGGGTCTCGGTGATCGCGGTGTCCAGGATCGTGGTGCCGGCCCGCAGCGTGGCGAGAAAAGCGTCCTCCTCGGCGTACGCGTACGCCGAGATCCGGTCGAAGTCCTTCGCCAACTCCGGGTACGACGGCACCATGCAGTCCCGGGCCACCGGCAACAGCTCCGGCAGGGCCCGCTCCTGCCAGCCGAGCAGCCGCACCGCGCGAATCGCCCGGCGCATGATCCGCCGCAGCACGTATCCCCGGCCCTCGTTGCTCGGGGTCACCCCGTCGCCGATCAGCATCAGCGCGGTCCGCACGTGGTCGGCGATCACCCGCAGCCGTACGTCGTCGGGGTGCGACTGGTTGGCCGCGTGCCCGGAGTGCACGCCGTACCGCTTGCCGGTCAGCTCGGCCGCCCGGTCCAGGATCGGCCGAACCTCGTCGATCTCGTAGAGGTTGTCGACGCCCTGCAGGATCGAGGCCATCCGCTCCAGGCCCATGCCGGTGTCGATGTTCTTCCGCGGCAGCTCACCGACGATCCGGAATTCCTCCTTGCTCCGGACGTCGGCGATCTCGTACTGCATGAAGACGAGATTCCAGAACTCCAGGTACCGGTCCTCGTCGACCTCCGGGCCGCCTTCGAGGCCGTACTCAGGGCCCCGGTCGTAGTACAGCTCCGAGCAGGGTCCGGCCGGGCCGGGGATGCCCATCGACCAGAAGTTGTCCTTCTTGCCCCGCCGCACGATCCGTTCCGCCGGCACCCCGGTACGCAGCCAGATGTCGTACGCCTCGTCGTCGTCGAGGTAGACCGTCGCCCAGACCCGCTCCGGGTCCAGCCCGAAACCACCCTGATCGACAGGCTTGGTGGTCAGCTCCCAGGCGAGCGGGATCGCCCCGGCCTTGAAGTAGTCACCGAAGGAGAAGTTGCCGTTCATCTGGAAGAACGTGCCGTGCCGGCTGGTCTTGCCGACCTCGTCGATGTCCGGCGTACGGATGCACTTCTGCACGCTCACCGCACGCGGGTACGGCGGCGTCTGCTGCCCCAGGAAGTAGGGGACGAACTGCACCATGCCGGCGTTGACGAACAGCAGGTTCGGGTCGCTGATGGCGGGCAGCGGAGCGGACGGCACCACGGCGTGGCCGTTCGCCTCGAAGTGGGCGAGATACCGCCGCTTGATCTCCGCCGTCTTCATCGCTGGTGTTCCTCCGGAAAGATCTCTCGGTCACCGATGCGCGGGTCCTCCCGCAACTCGGCGAACTGGTCGTCGAACGCCTCACCCTGGGCGAACGCCTCGTGGATCTGCTGCTCCCGCTCGGCCATCCCGGCGCGTACGTCCGCCACGAAGCTACGCAGTTCCTCCACCAGACCGCCAGCGGATTGTGACAGGTTGTCGGCGATGCCGGCCGGGGTGTACGCGTGCGCGGCGCGGGTCGCCTTGCGGACCACCACCACACCGACGGCCAGGCCGATGCCCAGCCAGAACAGGCGCCTCATGCTCGTACCTCCGCCTTCGCCGCGTCAGCGGTTCCCGCGCTTGGCAGCGCGCCGCTGGGCCTTGATCGTGTCGCGGACCTCACGCTCGGTCTCCGCGTGCCGGCGGGTGGCGGCGGCCTTGCGTACCCCGTAGCCGAAGGCGGCCACCTTGACCAGCGGGTTGGCCGCCGCGGCCGAGACGACGGTGACCAGGTTGGCGACGTTGGCGCTGATGTTCTGCGCGTGGCTGGTCATCGTGTCGACCTTGGCCAGCTGGAGGTTCACCCCGTCCAGCGACGTCTGCACCTGCTCCAGCGTGACGTTCACGTTGCGCACCGTGGCGTTGACGTCGCCGAGCAGCGGGCCGGTCCGGTCGTTGAGGTCGTTGATCATCCGGGTGGTGGCGTCCACCGTGTGCCGCAGCCGCAGGATGGGCAGCGTCAGGATCAACACCAGCATCGCGAACGCGATCGCCGCGACCAACGCCGCGACCTCCAGAATCCCCACGCCTGTCCTCCTCAACCAGATGACTCGGGACCGGGACGGCCCCGAGACGCACGACGGTCTCGCCACGACAACACCCGGCGGCCCGGGTCAGGGCCCGCACGGGCCGCCAGAAGCAGACCCTACCGTCCGTGATGACGATCGGCTCAGGACGGTGGTGACGGGGTCAGATCGCCAAGTGGATCCTCGCCCAGCGTCGGATAGGGGTCCACACCGGTCAGTGACGGGTCGGTGGTCGGTTGCGGTCGGGTCCGCTCGTCATCGATCGCATTGCGTACCTTCACCGAGACCAACGATCCGGGGCACTCCTCCGCCGCGGTCGCCGGGTCGGGCTCCGGCACCACCGCCGGCTCACCGTCCACCGGGGGCGGCACGCAGGCGGGTGACCGCACCCAGAGGTCGAGGGTCAGCTCGTCCCGCCGCCAGCAGGTGTAGCTCCCCTTCTCCTGCTGTTCAGGGCAGTAGGCGGGGGTCCACGGCTGCCAGCCGTCCTGGCTGAGCGCGGCCTCGTACACCTGCGCCGTCTCCTCCGGCGAACGTTCGGAGTTGACCGTACGCTCCCGCAGCCGGCAGTCCAGCAGGCACCAGCGGCTGCCGCTGACGTCGTCGACCGGGTCGACATCGGCCCAGGTCGGCACGTCCAGTTCGTCGAGCGAGACGAATACCGGATCCCGGTTCATCGCCTGGAACCCGAAGAAGGCCGGTACGCCGCCGAGCAGAAGCGCGCTGACCAGCGCCAGGATCATCACCCGCGTCCGCTGCTGGCCCGCCACCTGCCGGCGCGGTTCCGTGCCGGCGTCGGGCAGATCGTCCCCGGGCCGGT
Source organism: Micromonospora endophytica (assembly GCF_003236305.1). Classification (GTDB taxonomy): domain Bacteria; phylum Actinomycetota; class Actinomycetes; order Mycobacteriales; family Micromonosporaceae; genus Micromonospora; species Micromonospora endophytica. The sequence continues at coordinate 6,828 of NZ_POTX01000236.1, forward strand.
CAGCGTCGGGGTGCTCCGGCTCGGTGGGCCGCCGCAGCGCCGGATCCGGACCGGGCCGCTGTTCGGCCGGCTGCCGCTGCACGATCGGCTCGACGGGCGCCACCGCGGCGGCTCGGGCCACGGCCGGGTTCTCGCCGGCGCGCGGCGGTGGCGGTCCCGGTCGCGTGTCGGCGGGCTCGGGGCCGCGGTGCGGTGGTGCGGCTCGCCCGGCCGGACGGTCGTCCGGCCGGACCGGCGGAGCCCCGGCGCGAGCCGTCCCCGGGCCGGTCGGTTCGGTCCGCTCCCCCGCCGCCCCGCCGGGACGCACCGGAGGTGGACCGGCCGACGGCGCGGTGCCCGGTCGACCCGGACCGCCATCCGGCCGGGCCGGGTCGGTCCCGGGACGGGCCGCGCCCCGGGCCGGGCCCGGTGGCATGCCGGCGGGCAGGCCGGGGCCGCCGACCGGACCATCGGGTCGGGCCGCACCACGCGCCGGCCCCTCGGGTCGGGCGGCACCACGCATGGGTGCCTCGGAACGGGCCGCACCACGCATGGGTGCCTCGGAACGGGCCGCGCCACGTATGGGTGCCTCGGGCCGGGCTCCCTGCGCCGGCGGCATCCCGTCGGGACGGGCCGCGCCACGCGGCGGGCCGCCCGGCGCACCGTCGGGCCGTGCGGACGCCACGGCCCGCCCGGTGGGTGCCTCTGGTCCCGCTCGGCCGGCCGGCGGCTCGTTCGTCCTCGATGCGGCGGCGGAGGCTCCGGACTCGGGCACGGCCCGCCCTCGGCCGGTGGGCGGCTCGCCGGCACGACGCGGCGCACCACCCCCCGGCCGTCCTGCTCCGGGCGCGGCGGACTGTCCGTCGCCGGGCCGTCCGTCACGAGAACGTCCGTGACCGGGCCCCTCATCGCCGAGACGTCCCTCACCGGGCCACCCATCGCCGGGGCGTCCGTGACCGGGTCGGCCGTCACCGGACGAATGTCCCGGGACTGGTTCGCCAGGACGTCCGTCGCGGGGCGGGCGGCCCGGTACGGCCCCGGCAGCCAGCCGGTTGGCCGCAGCGCCGGTGTTCGACCGGCCAGCCGCGGGTCCGGTGGGCAGTTCCGTACCGCGTTCGTCGTGCATCTGGGCGACGCCGGCATCCGCCGGGGCTCCGGGTGGCGTGCCCCGCCGCTTGATCGTCGACAGTTCTGGATCGGTGTGGTGAGTGCGGCCAGCTTGCCGCAGCCAGTCGGCCGGTCGCTCAGGACGGCCGGGGCGGCCCCCGGCGGATCGCGGCAAAGTGCTGCGCTCACCGGTGTCACCGCCGGTCCGCCCCGGTTCCACCGGCTCGGAAGACCGGTGACCTCGAGGCGAGGGGTCCGTGCCGTCGGCCGACCGGCCACCGGTCACCGGCGCCTGCGGCCCACCGTTGACAGGTGCCTGCGGCGCGGCCCGGTCGCCACGCGCCGGCATCGGCGGTTCCTCCGGCGCGCCACCGCGGCCATGGCGTCCTCCCGCTCCGCCGTCCGGTACGACGGCGGCGCCGGACGGCACACCGGGAATCGGCGGCGCGTTGCCGGACAGCGGCACCACCGGCTGATCGACCTCGGGTGCCCGGCGGCGTCCGGGGCGTGCGCCACCGGCTGCTGCGCCGCCTACCGGTCCGGCCGCAGCACTGGTCGGCGGACCGGAGATCGGTTCGGCGGGTGGGCCGGAACGCGGCCGGCGGGCGGATGCCGCCGGGTCGGCCGCCGGCCAGCCAGCGGGCGGGGTGTTCGGGGCGCTGGCCTCATGGTGCCCGGCCGGCGGCGGGTACGCAGGCGCCACCGGCTGCTGCCGGGCGGTAGCCGGTGGCCGGGGTCCGGCACCGGGTGGCGGCACCGCGGCGGTCGCTGGCCGGGGCCCGCCGGCGTCCGGTGGACCGGCGGGCGGGCCGGACGGCGCGACGCCAGGCCAGGGACCGTCGACCGGTCGGGCGCGGGGTGGCTCGGCCGCTCCCCGGCGTGGCGGGGGCGCGGACGGTGGACCACCGTGCGGTTCCTCCGGCGCGCTCCGGCCCGGCGGGACCGGCCCGCGCGCACGTGGCGCC
>NZ_POTX01000237.1 GCF_003236305.1 Micromonospora endophytica
GTCAGACGCTACGTGGCCGAGTTCATCGGCACATTCCTGCTGGTCTTCTTCGGGGTGGGCAGCGCCGTGGCGGCCCGCGTCGAGGGCGGCGTGGTGGTGGTCGCGCTCGCGTTCGGGTTCGTCATGCTCGCGTTGGTCTACACGATCGGCCAACTCTCCGGCAGCCACGTGAACCCGGCGGTCACCCTCGGGGTGCTGCTCTCCGGCAAGATCTCGCCGATCGGGGCGGTGGCGTACTGGATCGCCCAGTTCGCCGGGGCCGCGCTGGCGTCCTTCCTGCTCTGGGTGCTGGTGCGCTGGGGCGGGGTCACCGACCAGACCGGGGTACTGGGTGCCAACGGCTACGGCACCCACATCAACGTCGGCGGCGCGATCCTGCTGGAAACCGTGCTCACTTTCCTGTTCGTCCTGGTGGTGCTGGTGGTGGGCAAGCGCAGCACGGACCTGTCCGGCTTCGCCGGCCTGGCGATCGGACTGGCGCTGGGCGTGGCGAACCTGGTCGGCATCGCACTGACCGGAGCGGCGGTGAACCCGGCGCGCGCCTTCGGACCGGCGATCTTCTCGGGCTGGCACGCGGTCGGACAACTCTGGGTCTTCATCATCTTCCCGCTGCTCGGCGGGGTGCTGGCCGCGCTTGTCGCGCCGCTTGTCGAACACGGCTCCGGCGTCACCAAGATCGGCACCCCACGCCCGGCCGGACGCTGATCCGGCCGCTCTCATTCGACGCGGTCCTGAGCACTCGATCCGCTTTTCCACCCATTCCCAACCGGTGGCGGCGTAACCGAATAAGTTTCGGTGAGCGTCGATATGGCTTTTACCCTTCCAACGATGCGACGCTAGGGCGTACGGCGTTGGTCATCAGCAGGAGGGTACGTGCAGGCGATACGTCGAAGGCTTCTCGGATCCTCTTCCGCCGACCGCCGGCAGACCGACCCGGAACAGGCAGAATCGGCAGCCCAGCCCGGCCGGGGACCGGGCCGGTGGGCGGCGGCCGGTCGACTGCTGCGTCATGAATGGGTGCTCGCGTCATTCGCCGGGTTGGCGTTGGCCGTGCTTCTCACCTGGCCCACTCTGAAGCAGCCCTGGACGACCATCCCCGGCGACATCGGGGATCCCACATTGCAGGCATGGCAGGTCGCGTGGGGCGGACACGCTCTGGCCACCGATCCCCTTCGGCTCTGGCACTCCAATACGTTCTTCCCGGAGCTGTACACCTTCGCCTACAGCGACACTCTGCTCGGTTACGCCCCCGCCGGACTGCTCGGCCAGGGCGTCGAGGCCGCCGTGTTCCGGTACAACCTCCTCTACGTCCTGGTTTTCGCACTCGCCTTCGTCGGGGCGTACGCCCTGATCCGCCAGCTGGGCGGCAGCCGGACGGCGGCGGCCGTGGCCGGCGTCGCCTGGTCCTTCGCGCCGTGGCGGCTCGCTCACAGCGGTCACCTCAACATCCTCTCCATCGGCGGCATCGCGCTCTGCCTGGCGATGCTGGCCCGTGGTCACGGTTGGTCCCTGCGGCACGGCCACCGGCCGGAGTTGCACCGTCCCGGCTGGGTCGTGGCCGGTTGGCTGGTCGCCGCCTGGCAGGTGAGTCTCGGCTTCGGCATCGGTCTGCCACTCGTGTACTTCCTCGCCGGCACCGGCCTGGTGGTGGCGGCGGCCGTCGGCTGGTCACGGTGGCGTACCGGCACCTGGGTGCTCGACCGCCGGGTGGTGCTGGCCAACCTGGCCGGCGGTGCCGTCTTCGGTGCGGTCTGCCTCTGGCTCGGGACCGCCCTGCTGCGGGTGGTCGAGCTGAATCCGCAGGCCCGTCGGGACCTGTCCTGGACCGAGATGTTCTCCCCGCCGCTGCGGGGATACTTCGTCGCGCCCGCCGACTCGTGGTTGTGGGGTGACTATTTCCAGACCGCCCGGGCGCAGTTGACCTGGCCGCCGGAGATGGCGCTGCTGCCCGGCGTCACGTTGATCGTGCTGGCCGCGGTCGGGCTGAGCTACTCGGTGTTCCGGGTCCGGCACCGCGTCCTGCTCGGGCTCGGGGTCCTGGTCAGCGGTGCGCTCGGGCTGGGCAGCACCCTCGCCGGTGACGGCGACCCGGGATACCTGACGTTGTCCCGGCTGCTTCCCGGCTGGGACGCGCTGCGCACCCCGGGACGGCTCATGATCTGGACGAGCCTGCTGCTCGCCATTCTCGCGGCCGGGGCGATCACCGAGTTCGGGCGGCAGCTTCCCCAGCTGAAGTGGCCACGCCTGGCCGGGAGAATCGTGCTGCTGACGCCGCTGCTGCTGGTGCTTGTCGAAGGCGTCAACCGCACCCCCCACCCCACCGTGCCGACCGCGCCGGCAGCGGTCCGGGCCGCCACCGAACCGCTGCTGGTCCTGCCCAGCGACGGCATCGCCGAACTGCACGTGATGCTCTGGTCCACCGACGGGTACCCGCGCATCGCCAACGGCCTCGCCGGCTTCGTGCCGGCCAGTCAGCAGCAGATCCGCACGATGAGCATGAGCTTCCCCGATCCGGGCAGTGTCGCGTTCCTGCGGCAGGTCGGCATCCGCTCGGTGGTCGTCCTGCCGGATCAGCTCGCCGGCACGCCCTGGGACGGCGTCGCCACCCGACCGCTGGACGGCCTCGGCATCACCCGCGAGGAGATCGACGGCGCCTTCCTGTACCACCTCGACTAAGCGGGATTGGAGGAAAGGGTGCGGCTGTCGATAGTGGTGCCCTGCTACAACGAGGAGCCGTCGATCGCTGCCCTGCACGCGGCGCTCACCACGGCAGCCACGGCGTTGCCCGACGACGAGGTGGAAATCCTCTTCGTGGACGACGGCAGCACCGACGGCACCCTGGCGGCCCTGCGCGACCTCGCCACCCGTGATCCCGCCGTGCGGTACATCTCCTTCAGCCGCAACTTCGGCAAGGAGGCGGCGATGCTGGCGGGGTTGCAGCGCACCCAAGGCGACGCGGTCGTCCTGCTCGACGCCGACCTGCAACACCCCCCACACCTGCTGCCACAGATGGTCGCGCTCTACAAGCAGGGCTACGACCAGGTGGTCGCGGTCCGCGACCGCAGCGGTGAGCCGACGCTGCGGCGGATCCCGGCCCGGCTGTTCTACCGTGCGGTCAACCGCTGGGTCGATGTCCGGTTACACGACGGCGCGGGTGACTTCCGGCTGCTGTCGCGGGAGGTGGTCGAGGCCCTGCTCGCCCTGCCCGAGTACCACCGCTTCTCCAAGGGGCTCTTCTCCTGGGTCGGCTTCGACACCATCTCGCTGCCGTTCCCGCACGAGCCACGGCAGGCCGGCACCAGCACCTGGAGCTTCGGCAAGCTGTTCAACTACGCCCTGGACGGGCTGCTCTCGTTCAACCACAAACCGCTGCGCCTCGTCGTCTACGTGGGCCTGCTCCAGACCCTCATCGCCCTCGGGTACGCCATCTGGGTCGTCGTCAAGGCGGCCGTGGAAGGCGTCGACATGCCGGGCTACGCGACGCTCATCAGCGCCGTGATCGGGATGGGTGGCGTCCAGTTGATGGTGCTCGGCGTGATCGGCGAGTACATCGGGCGGATCTACCACGAGAGCAAACGCCGCCCACACTTCCTCATCCGCGAGTCCGACAGCACCCGGCAGGCCGGACGCGACCGCGCGGCTCGCCCCCGGGCACGCCTGTCGTGAACGATGAACACATGACAGCTACCGGAAAGGCAGCACTTCCCGCCACGGTGACCTGGGGGCTGCTGGCAGCGTGGGCCGTCCATGACAGCGAGGAACTGGCCACGATGGGTGGCTGGGTCGATCGGGCCCGCCCCCGGCTGCGGGCCCATCTTCCCTGGGTGCCGGAGCGGGTCTGGGATCGGCTGCGGGTCAGCCCGGCCCAGGCAGGTATCGCGATCGGCCTGATGGGAGCCGTGATGGCCACTGCCGCGGCGCGTGGTGCCAGCACCGGCGGGCGCAGTCGGTTCTATCAGGCGGCCCTTGTCGGTTTCGGGGCACACGCGGGCGGCCACCTGGCGCAGGCCGTGCTCACTCGGGGATACACCCCCGGTGTGGTGACCGCACCGCTGGTCGTCGCCCCGTTCTCGTGGTGGGCATGGCGGCGTCTGGGCGCGGCCGGCGTACGCCGCGACGATCGCGCGACCGCGGTGGGCGCGGCATTGCTCCTGCCCGCTGCCGCCCTCTGCCACGCGGTGGCGCGCCGGCTCGCCCCGGCGCCCACCAGCAGCAGCGGAGACAGCGGGTAGCCCGTTTCCTGAACGGGCTCACTTCCGGGTGGCGCCCATGGGTTCGCGGACCAGCGCGCCGTCGATGTAGCAGTAGCGCCACTCCTCGCCCGGCTCCAACGACCGGATCAACGGGTGACCGGTCTGCCGGTAGTGCTCCTCGGCGTGGTTGTTCACCGAGTCGCTGCAACAGCCCACCGCGCCGCAGGTCAGGCAGAGCCGCAGCTGCACCCAGTCGTCGCCGCTCTCCTGGCACTGCGGGCACGCCTCGGCGTCGGACTCGGTGATCTGGATGCGGTCGAGGTGGGTGCAGGAGGTGCTGATGGTCTCCTCCCGCACGTACCGCCAGCTCGCGTGCAGCAGGCGGTCCGGGATGATCCGGGCCAGGTAGCGGGAGTTCGCCGCGAGCAGCGGGCTGACCACGGCGAGCACCAGCACGTACAGGGCGATGAACGGGCCGAGGCGGGCGTCCAGCCCGGCGGCGAGCGCGAGGGTGGCGAGGATCAGCGAGAACTCGCCACGGCCCAGCACGGTCAGGCCGACGTTCGCCGCGCCGCGCTGGTTGAGCCCGAACAACCGGCCGGCGATCAGCCCGGCGGCCACGTTCGTCACCACTGTCAGCAGCACCGCCAGCAGCACCGGCAGCGCCACGGTGCCGATCGCGCTGACGTTGATGCTCAGCCCGAACACCACGAAGAAGACCGCCGCGAAGACGTCACGCAGCGGCAGGACCAGGCGTTCCACCCGTTCGCGGATGGGCGTACGGGACACCACCAGCCCGATCATCAGGGCGCCGATGGCGTCGGAGACACCGATCTCGGCGGAGATGCCGGCCACCAGGACCACCAGCCCGACCATCAGGATGGCCAGCAGCTCGTCCTCGTTGCTGTCGATGATCTTGCCGACCAGGCGGGCGCCGTACCGCGCGACGGCGAAGAGCACGACCAGGTACGCGAAACTCAGCCCGATCCGCAGCGTCAGCTCCCCGGCCGATCCGGCGCCGGACAACAGCGGCGACAGCAAGGCCAGGTACAACGCGAGGAAGAGATCCTCGATCACGATGATGCCGAGGATGACCGGAGTCTCCGCGTTCGCCAGCCGACGGAGCTCGATGAGCAGCTTGGTGACGATTGCCGACGAGGAGATGCCCAGCGCACCGGCCACCACGAACGCCTCGTAGCCGCCCCAGCCCAGCGCGAACCCGAAGAGCAGCCCGGCGCCGACGTTGAGCAGGATGTAGGAGCCGGCCGCGATGAACAACCGCTTCCCGCTGCCGAGCACCTGCTCCACCGGGAACTCCACGCCCAGGTGGAACAGGAGCAACACCAGCCCCAGCGAGGCGAGCAGGCTCAGGTCCTCGGGATGGGCCACCAGCACCGGACCGGGCGTGCCCGGCCCGAGCAGGATGCCGGCCAGCATGAAGAACGGCACGGTGGGCAGGTTGATCCGGCGGCCGAAGCGGGCCAACAGTCCCGCGATCAACACGAGGGCGCCGAAGCCCACGAGGTCAGCGTGCACGGGTGAGGACTCCTCGGATGGGCGGGGCGGGAACCGGGTGGTGCGGGTTACTCGGTGAAGTAGGTGCCGGCCAGCAACGCGCCCACCTTGCGGGCCTGCTCCTCCGACATCTCGATCACGGCAACCGGATCATCCACCCCCGCGGCGAAGACGTACAGGTCGCGGGCGCCGTCGCGGCGTACCACGATCGAGATCCGCTGGGTGTTGCTGCCCAGGTCGACGTCGTACCGCTTGCCGATTCCTGGCAGTTCCTGCACGTGTATCCCTTTGCCCATGGCCCCTCCCCGCCGCGATCCGCGAACTCTGCCGCAATCGTACGAGCCCAGCCAGCTCATTCAGAAGTTGGTGGTGGCGGTGAACCCGGGGGTGGGGTCGGCCGTCATAGCGGTCGTCCTTGATCCTTCTCCAGCACGACGGAAGCGAGGGGCGCGATGTCCGGTGCGCGCTCTCGCCGGAATTCGATCGGCACCAGCAAAGGTGGTCTCCAATGAGCGGAAGCGAGGGCAACAGCCCGACCAGCAGCAGCTCGTACAACTCGAACCTCGCCTTCGGCGGGTCGTCGTCGGACAGTTCAGCCGATGACACCGCCTACCACGGACGAACCGGCGAGATGGACTTCGTGGCCACTTCCAACGGCCGCACGATGGAACGCCTCACCCATGCCCTCGCCGCGCTACCCGCGGACTTCCAGACGATCCGGCGGATGGCCGGCCGGGTCGACGTCGTGTTCGGCCAGGCCGACGGCGGCGGTGTCGGCGTCTGGCGCGAGGGCGCCCCCGGGCAACGCAGCACGATCGTCCTGAACCCGGAACACGCCGACGTGCAGCGGGAGGGCAGCAGCCGCCTGCTGGGCACCGCCATCTTCGAGGTGATGAATGCCGCGCAGGCCGAGCGGCGCGCGAACCTCGACCGAGATGCCGGCCGGGGCCGCATCGCCCGCCGGGCCGCGCGCGAGGGCATGACGCCGGAGGCGTACTACGGCCGCGAGGTGGAGCGGATCGAGTTCGACAACGCCGTTACCCACCGCCGGCTCGTCAACGAGCTGCCCGGCCAGCGCACCGGCACGCACGTCGACCTCTTCCGGAACACGGTCCCGTTGCTCCGGAACAACCAGGGGCCGGGTACGCAGGCGTACAACGACGCCTTCGCGAACTACTATCAGCTGCAACGCCAGAGCGGTCACACCCAGGACTACGAGAACCGCTATGCCTTCGTCGGGCCGCCGCAGCCGCCGATCACGCTCAACGACCTGCCGTCCGGCCAGGTGGCCCAGACCCCCGCCTGGGATCCTCGCGCGTCCACCGTGCAGTCGACGCGGGGCTCTGGCGAAAGCAGAGGTGCCGGCGAGCCGAGCGGCTCGTCCCATGACAGATCCCGAAGGCACCGTGCCCACGGATCCGGATCCGGCCGCGGCCGCAAGTAGCCCTCTTAAACCCCCGAGGGTCCATTGATCATGAGGTTAGCGGCGATCTTGATCTTCTGGACTGCCGCTAACCTCATGATCAACGCGGGTGGTGGGTGGGGTGGGTCAGGAGGTCAGCCGGAAGGTGGCGTCGTTGCGGGACTGGGCATCGGTGATCTGGTCCAGGCGGAGCTGGTAGTCGTAGTGGCGGATGTGGCGGTCGGGGTAGTTGTAGGACTGGAACGACTGCCAGGCGCTGTTGCCCAGCCCGGCGACCTGGCGGAAGGTGGCGTCGGCGGCGAACACCGACGTGCCGTCGTTGGCCGCCAGCACGAAGTCGAAACCGTAGTGCCGCAGGTAGTAGCCCGGGTAGTTGACGGACTCGAACGACACGTACCCGGAGTTGTTGGCCAGGCCCGGCACCACCCGGAACTGCGCGTCCTGGGCGGGGTTGACGTTGGCGTCGATGCGTACGTCGTAGTCGGCGTGCCGCACGTACCGGTCCTGGTGGGTGTACGACTGGATCCGGTTGACCGAGGTGTTGCTCGGCCAGCGGGCGAGCACCCGGCTCTCCTCGGCGGCGGTCAGGTTCAGGATCGAGCCGTGCCGCTTGCGGCTGGCCCCCATGTTGTAGTCGGACCGGACCCGGAAGTTGGTGACGCTGCCCAGGTTCGTCGAGGTGATCGGCAGGTAGCCACGGTTGGTGGCGAACTGGTCGAGGTAGAGCGCCCACTCGTTGCGGCCGTTGAACTGCATCCACATCGGGCCCTCGACGATGTTGCCGCCGCCGGTGCCGTTGGAGATGCCCAGGTGGGACAGGTTGCCCAGGCTGGTCCAGGTGCCGAGGATCGAGTTGCTGGCCTCGATCGGGATGTGCCCGTCGGCCGACGCCCGGTAGTAGCGGTAGCCGCCGACGCTGTTCGGCACCTCGATGATCTGGGTGTCGATGATGCCCTGGCTGCCGGGCCGCTCGATGAACAGTTGCGGCGCGGTGAAGGTGCGGAAGTCGCTGGTGCGGACGTACCAGATCCGGTTCTTGGTGACGCCGTTGCGCGGTGAGTTCGTCGCCCAGTAGAGGACGTAGTCGCCGGTGGCCTGGTTGTAGATCGCCTCCGGCGCCCAGGCGTTGCCGGCACCGGGGATCGCGCCGGCCACGTTGATCAGCCAGGGCGCGGACCAGTTCACCAGGTCGCGGGACTCCCAGACGACGAGGGAGGTGCTGCCCCGGTTCAGTGCGTCGCTCCACGAGGTGCCGCTGGCGATGCGCAGGTCGGTGGCGACGATCCAGTACCTGTCGCCGGCGGGTGAGCGGACCAGGGCGGGGTCGCGTACGCCGCGGGTGCCGAGCGTGGAGAGCAGGACCGGCGAGCCGTTGTTCAGGTCCCGCCAGGTCAGGCCGTCACTGCTGTGAGCGAGGTAGATCTGCTCACCGTTTGCCGACTCCCCGGTGAAGTGGGCCATCAGGTAACCGGTGAACGGATCGAGCGCGGCGGCCTCCGCTCGGGGTGTCTGCCCGCCGGGCAGCAACAGCAGGCAGATCGCGGCGAGCAGCGCGCTCACTCTGGCGACGACTCTCGGCATCCAGGCTCTCCTTACCAACTTTGTTAGCGTTAACATCACGCGCCGAAAACATCCACGTCAGTGACTGTTTCGGGCTTGTGTCGAAGTGTTGACTGACGACCCCGGCCTGTCAAGGCATCGACATCAGTACCCCTTGGGGCGCATTCCCGAGGAAGCCCTTGAC
>NZ_POTX01000238.1 GCF_003236305.1 Micromonospora endophytica
GGCGGGACAAGCCGACGCTGCCGGTCGGCGGGGTGCCGATGCGGGAACGCGTGCTCGCCGAGGTCGCCGACGCGTCGCCCCGGATCCTGGTTGGCCCCGGGCCGGCACCCCAAGGAGTACGCCTGACCCGGGAGGTGCCCCCGGGTGGCGGCCCGGTCGCCGCCATCGCCGCCGGGCTGGCCCTGCTCGACACCACCACGCCGGTACGCCTCGACACCGCCACGCCAGCCGCGCTCGACACCGCCACGCCAGCCGTGCTCGACACCGCCACGCCAGCCGTGCTCGATACGGCCGCGCCAACCGCGCTCGACGTCGGCGTACCGGCGGTTGTCGTGCTCGCGGCGGACCTGCCGCTATTGACGCGATCCGCCGTCGGCGAGCTGCTCCGTCAGCTTGACGAGCCCCCCGGAGTCGACGGGGTGTGTTTCGTCGACGGGACCGGACGGCGACAGACGCTCTGCGGGGTGTGGCGTCCGTGGGCGCTACGTGCCGCGGTAGACCGACTCGTCCGGCAACGCGGTGGGGAACTGGCCGGTGCGCCACTGCGGGAGCTGCTCGCCGGGCTCGCCGTACGCGAGGTGACGTGGTCCGGTGGCGGCCCACCACCATGGTTCGACTGCGACACTGAGCGCGACGTACGCCGGGCAGAGGAGTGGATACGTTGAGCGTGATGGACGACTGGGTCACTGCGGCCTGTACGGAGTTGGATCTCGATCCGGCGCTGGTGCCGGTGCCGACGGTGCTCGATCTCGCCCGGGATGTGGCCCACCAGGTGCTGCGACCGGGTGCCCCGGTCACCGCGTACCTGCTCGGTCTGGCCGTCGGTCGCGGCGCGGATCCCGCCGCGACCGCCGCCCGCCTCACCGAGCTGGCCGGCACCTGGCCGGTCGAGCTGGGCGGCGACCGCCCCGCCGACTGAAGCCCACCCGGTGCATCGATCATGTCCGATCACCGTCCGGGTCGAGCCGTTCCACGGGTCGCCTGGGTAGGGTGACCGGAACGGACGGAGGCGATCATGACGGCAGACCACCCCTCGGCGCCGCCAGGCACATCAACCCAGCAGGGCGCACAGACCCACCAGGGCACATCAACCCAGCAGGGCGCACAGACCCACCAGGGCACATCAACCCAGCAGGGCGCACAGACCCACCAGGGCACACCAGCTCAGCAGAGCGTGACGGCTCAGCACGGTGGGCCGGTGCACCATGAGTCGGTTCTGCTCGACGAGCCGAGCACGGCCGACCTGCGGGCGAAGGTGACCCAGGCATGGCAGGAGTTCGCGCGGGCGCTGGCCGACCGGCTGGCCGACCTGCCACCGGGCGCGCACGTCGAGTTGACGCTGGACCCCACCGCTTCCGGCACCGATGATGCCGTCTACTCCGTTGGCGTCGACATCGAAGCGGATGGCCGGTTCGCGGCTCGGGCGGTGGGCAACGCGGCGCTGCCGCAGGGACATCGGCTGGATCGGGCGGCAGTCGCCGACATGGTGGCGCTGGGCTGGTCACCGCCGGGTGTGGTGGAGGGCTCGGGAGATCAGTTCGGGCTGCACTGCGTGGCCGGAGAGCGCACCCGGTTGGCGGCTCTGCTCTCGCGTACCCTCCGCGACATCTACGGTGCTCCGCACCCGGCTTTCCTGGTCTACCTGATCGAGGATGCCGACGGCGAACCGTTGCCGGGTCCGCCGTTGGGCACCGCACGCGGCGGCTCCGACCTGGTCCGGGAGATCGAGACCGAGTTGGAGGAGGCGTTGGCCGTCGCCGGTGCGGACGGCGAGACCGAGGTGCTGGAGCTTGCCGACCGGGTCCGCACGGTCGTCTCGACGATGCTCAGGTCGGACTCGGACCGGGTCCAGGTCGACTCCGACGGTGACATCAACATCCGCGCCGGCTCGGCGATGGTCTTCGTCCGGGTCCGCGACAACCCACCGCTTGTCGATGTCTTCTCGCCGGTGCTCACCGAGGTCGAGCCCACCGAACGGCTGTACGTCAAGCTTTCCGAGCTGACCAACCGGATGCCGATCGGCCGCCTCTACTGTGCCGACGACACCGTGTGGGCCTCCATTCCGGTCTTCGGCCGCAACTTCCAGCCCACGCACCTGATGCTCGCGGTGCAGGTGATGACCGGTCTGGCGGACGAATTGGACGACCGGCTGCACGGTGAGTTCGGCGGCAAGCGCTTCTTCGGCGAGGGGGACAAACCGGTCCGGCGCGGTGAGCACCGCACCGGCATGTACCTCTGAACCCGGTCAGCGCAGGTCGAGCAGGGTCTTACCGACCGTCGCCCGGGAGCTGATCGCCGCGTGCGCGTCGGCCGCGCGTTCCAGGGGAAATCGCTGCCCGATCACCGCGCGGAGCTGTCCGGCCGCCGCCTCCGCCAGCGCCCGCTCGGTGTACGCCCGAAGCTGCTGTGGCGTCGGCGTCGGCCGGATCACCGTCACGCCCCGCCCGGCGGCGATCTCCTCGTCGATGCCGGCCCACTCGCCGCTGGACAGCCCGAAGCTGAGCATCCGGCCGCCCGGGGCGAGCAACTCGAAGGCTGACCGCCCGACCGTGCCGCCGACGCCGTCGAAGACGACGTCGACCGCGCCGACCGCCGCGCGTACCCGTCCGGTCCAGTCGGGCGCGAGATAGTCGACGGCGACCTGCGCGCCCAGCTCGCCCAGGAGCGCCACCTTCCGGGTGCCACCGGCGAGCCCGATCACCTGGCTGCCGGCTCGGGCCGCCAGCTGGACCAGCAGGCTGCCCACCCCACCGGCGGCGGCCTCGATCAGCACCCGGTCGCCGGGGCGGAGCGTGGCCGCGTCGGTGAGCATCAACGCGGTACGTCCGTCGGCGAGCACCGCCACCGCCTGGTCCAGCGACAGTCCGTCCGGCACCGGTACGGGGGCGGCGGCGTCCACCACGACCTGCTCGGCGTACGCGCCGGAGCCGCCGGTGCTGGTGACCACCCGGCGGCCGACGAGCGCCGGGTCGACGTCCGGCCCGACCGCGCCGATCACGCCGCCGACACCGTTGCCCGGGATCACCGGCAGCGCCACCTGCGAGGGCCCGAACCCGGTGGCCCGGAACTGGGTCTCCACGAATGTGATGTTGACGTGTGTCACGTCGACGAGGACCTGACCCGGACCGGGCACCGGGTCGGGGGCCGGCCCCGGCACCAGTTGATCAGGTCCACCGAACTCGCGTAACCACACTGCCCGCATGTCTCCCCCTTATTGACGGCCGGAGACCAGTTGACTAACTCAACCGAGGTTGAGGTCAAGGGGTGGGGCCCGGAAACCCCGACGAAACCGGGCCCCACTCCTCGGGGGAGGGTGAATCAGGTCGTGGCGATCCAGCGCAGGCTCTTCGCGGTGGCCGGATCGCTGGCCCGCAGGCCCGCCTCGGAGACGGTCCAGAGCACGTCGCCGATGACCAGCGCCCGGCGTACTGGCGGTGACCACGTCCACGGCAGCCGGCCGTCGTCCTCCCGGACATCGGGGTGAGTGATCTCGCCGATCTCGCTGAGCCGGTCACCTGTGACGCGGAGCAGCCGGATGCCGTCGTTGACGGGGAGTGCCAGCAGGCCGATGTCCGGCCGGTACAGGAAGGCGTGCGGGTCGTGTTCGGCGCTGGACCAGGAGTGCGGCAGGTGCCACTGGTGCAGCCGGTCCGGTCGGGCCGGATCGCGGACGTCGAAGAGGGACACCTGGACGCCCTCGACGCGCCCCTCCCGGTCGGCCTCCTGGCCAACGCCGAGCAGTCGTCCGTCGGGCAGCGGATGCAGGTACGCCGAGTAGCCGGTGATCTTCAGCTCGCCGGTGACCGTGGGCGCGCTCGGGTCGGTCAGGTCGAGTGAGTAGAGCGGATCGGTCTTGCGGAAGGTGACCACGTACGCGACCGGCCCGAGGTAGCGCACCGAGAAGATCCTCTCGCCGCGGCCCAGTCCGCCGACCATGCCGGTGGTCACGAGCGCGCCGTCGTCGCGGCGCAGCACTCGTACGGCGGACTCCGAGACCCGGCCCCCGACATCGCCGGTGGTGGTCGCGACCCGCAGGTGGCCGTCCCACTCGGAGAGCGCGTACTGGTTGATCAGCGATCCGGGCACCGAGCCGGCGGCGAGGTAGCGGGGGCGGTCCGTGCCGGAGATGTCGAACTGGTAGATCTCGGTGACCGAATCGCCCGCGCCGGGCCGCCGGCGCTGACCGGTCGACGCCATCGGCCGGTCACCGGCCAGATAGAGGCTTGTCGCGGTGCCGTAGACGGTGGTGGCGTCGGCGGCGACGGTGACCGGATCGCCGTCGCCGAGCCGGTCGGCGGTGAGGTCGAAGCTGAGTACGGTGAGCATGTCGGCACCCGTCATCCGCTCCGGACGACTCAGCCGGTCGCAGCCGACCCGGCCGGTGTGCCGCTGCTCGCCCGCGGTCCACTCGTACTCCGGCAGCCATGCCTCGACCCCGGCCTGGGCGATCACCGCGCGGTTGCGCGTGATCCGTGCCCGGTCGGTGCCGGCCCGCTCGATGGGGAAGGTCAGGTCGACAGGGGAGCGGACGACCACCCGCGCGGTACGACCGATCAGCCGGGCGTCGGCGGTGCCGCCCCGGATCTGGTAGGTGCCGAGCAACCGGGGCGGTCCGGAGAGGTCGACGAGCAGCAGCCGGGCCTCACCAGCGCCCGGCCCCCATCGGGCGCGGCTGACTGCCGAGTCCGCCGCGGCGTCGGTGAGCACCAGCGCCCGGTCGCCGAGCAGCAGCAGGCGGTGCTGCCCCCAGCTCAGCTCCTCGTCGCCGCCGGTCAGGTCGAGTTTTCCGGTGACCCGGCGGTCGACCGGGTCCACCACCCGCAGCACCCCGCCGTTGACCGTGACGATCCGCCGGCCGTCGGTCTTGACCAGGTCGGGCTCGTCCGCACCGATCTCGTGATTGTTTGTCCCGGAGTGTGTCGGTGCCGCCTCAGCGGGTGCCGCCGCCATGGACCGGGCCGACGACTCGGCACCGGCTGCCATGGCAACTGGGAACACGCCGTGATCGAAACCGTACGGGCCGACCGAGGCGGACGCCGCCGCGCGCAACTCGGCGACGGCCTCGGCGCAGGAGTCGAAGGAGACGAGGCTTGCCGGCACCATCGTCCGGCCGGCGGGCTCGTCGCGGCTCGGCACTGTCACGCTGCCGGCGAGCAGGGTGAGCGCGACGAGCGTGCCCCCCGCCGCGGTGGCTTTGAGTCCCCGTGTCATGGCCGGTTCGACGTGGCGGAGCGGCATCCGGTTCCGGCCCTCGTACGCCGATTCACGTTCGGTCTGCCGACTGCTCTGTTTGGTTGGCGGGCGGTCAGCGGGTGGAGGGGCCGACGCCCGGGGACTCCACCAGCCGGGAGAGCACGATGGTGCTGCGACTGGAGGTCACGAAGCTCTCCGCCCGCAGTCGCTCCAACGCCTCCTCTAGGTGGGCGATGTCGGCGGCGCGCAGGTGCACCAGCGCGTCGGCCTCCCCGGAGACGGTGTACGCGCCCACCACCTCCGGGTGCCGGCGTACCGCGGCACCGATCTGGGCCGGCGTGGTCCGGCCGGCGCAGAACAGTTCGACGAAGGCCTCGGTGGCCCAGCCGACCGCCGCCGGGTCAACGACAGTGGTGAATCCCCGGATGACCCCGGCTGCGCGGAGTCGGTCGACCCGCCGCTTGACCGCCGGAGCGGAGAGTGAGACCCGGCTGCCGATGTCCGCGTACGACGCGCGAGCGTCAGCCACAAGCAACGCAATGATTCGCTGGTCAACGGCGTCGATCTGCAATGTTCCGCCTCTGAGAAGCAATGGTTCTGGCTGTTCCGGAAGTTCGAGGGTACCTACTCTTGGTCACCGTGGACCAGCAGCGAGTGCCGCGAAAGCGGACATATCTCATGTGCTCCCCGGAGCACTTCACGGTCGAGTACGCGATCAACCCGTGGATGGATGTGACCGCGCCGGTCGACCCGGAGTTGGCGGTCAAGCAGTGGGACCGCCTGCGGGAGACCCTCGTCGGTCTCGGCCATGAGGTGCACCTGCTGGCGCCCGAACCCGGCCTGCCCGACATGGTCTACGCGGCCAACGGTGCGTTCGTGGTGGACGGGACGGTCTACGGGGCCCAGTTCAAGCATCACCAGCGGGCCGCCGAGGCGGCGGCGCACCGGGCCTTCTACGAGTCGCGGGGTTGGCGGTTCATCGCGCCGAACGAGACGAACGAGGGCGAGGGTGACTTCGCGTACCTGCCGGAGGCGCACGGCGGGCTGATCCTGGCCGGGCACGGATTCCGTACCGAACTGCCCGCACACGCGGAGGCGCAGGAGGCGCTGGGCCGACCGGTGGTGTCGCTGCGGCTTGTCGACCCGCGCTTCTACCACCTGGACGTGGCGCTCGCCGCCATCGACGACGGCAACATCGTCTACTACCCGGGCGCGTTCTCCGCGGCCAGCCAGAAGGTGCTCGCCCAGCTCTTCCCGGACGCCGTGCTCGCGGACGACGACGACGCCCTCGCCTTCGGCCTGAACCTGGTCAGCGACGGTGCCCACGTGATGCTCAACAGCGAGGCGACCCGGTTGGCCAGCCGGCTCAAGACGGCCGGCTACACCCCGGTGCCGGTGGAACTGGCCGAGCTGAAAAAGGGCGGCGGCAGCGTGAAGTGCTGCGTCGCCGAGCTACGCCAGTGAGCCGGCGCGGCCCGGCCGACTGTTAACAGGGGGCCCCTCCTATACACGAGGCGTTAACAGGGGGCCCCTCCTTACTACCCAAGCGTGGCGAGTTCGTTGACCATGACGTTGGAGAGCACCTGGCCGTCGCGCTGCACCTCGCGCAGGTACCACTTCTGCTGCGGGGTACGCGGCTGGTTGAACTGCCACGCGCCGCGCGGGCTGTCGATCTGACCGATCCGGCCCAGCGCCAGGTTCACCTGCTGCGGGGTGGGCGAGTCACCGGCGAGGCGGATCGCCTGGTCGAGCACCTTCGCCGCGTCGTACGACGCCATCGCGTAGGTGGTCGGCGAGACACCGTGCTTCTTGCGGTACGCCGAGGCGAACCGCCGGTTCGCCGCGTTGTTCAGGTCGGCGGAGTAGTTCAAGGCGGTGTGGATGCCGAGCGCGTCGTTCGCCGGGCGGATGCTCTCCAGCACCGCGCCTTCGGTGAGGAAGCCGGGCGCGTAGATGGTGCCCTGGAACCCGGCGTCGCGCAGCTGCATGATGAACTCGCTGGCCGCCGTGCCGGAGTAGAAGCAGAAGACCGCCGTGGGGTTGGGTGCCAACGCCCGGCCGATGTCCGAGACATATGCGGTCTTGCTGGGGTTCGGGCTGTTGGAGGTCCAGGTCACCGGGTCGGCGATGCGCGGGTCGGACTCACCGAACTCCTGGCGGAAGCCGCGCAGCACGTCGTCGACGCCGACTGCCGACTCGGGCAGGATTATCGCGACCCGGTCGTTGCTGCCCAGCTCGTCCCTGAGGTAGCGGCCGAGCGCCCGGCCCGCCTCGTCGAGCACGTACGAGGTGCGCCAGATGTAGACGACGCTCTGCAGGCTCGTCGGTGAGGCGTTCGAACCGATGAGCGGGACCCGGGCCTGCTCGATGGTGTCCCGGATGCCGAACATGACGGCCGAGCTGGCGACCCCGGTCAGCGCGAGCACACCCTGCTTGAGTAGCCCGTCGACGGCGGCCTGGCCGCTCTTGGCGCTGTCTCCCTCGTCGGCGACGAGCAGGTCGACCCTACGGCCGCCGAGGCTCTCCCCGTTGAGATCCAGGTAGAGCTGGAACCCGTTGTTGAGTTCGTCACCGATGGCCTTGCCCGGACCGGACTGCGGTGCGATCAGACCGATCTTGACCGGTGTGAGCGTCTCGCTGCTGCTCTCCTCGGCGTCGGAGCCACATCCGGCGACGAGTCCCCCCGTACCGAGTGCGGCCAGCAGCTGGAGTGCCCGCCTGCGGTTCATCTGCGACACCGGGTTCCCTTCAAGTACCTTGCCGGAGCGGCCTTTCGCCCCTCCGGCGTTCTACCCGTTTGGCGACGCTGCGTCAATGGCTATTGATCTTCGTTGAGAGACCGCAACGCGCTGGTTATCTTCGGCCAGACGGTCGACGTCGGGTCGATTAGTCCGAAATGCTCGCACTCTGGCAGCTCGACAAGGTGCATATCGGCACCGGCCTGCTGAGCCGTGGCGACATAAGCCCTGCTCAGCGCGATCGGAACCTGTTGGTCCAAAGTGCCGTGCATCACTACGGTGCGTATGGTCGAAGGGATCAGGGCGCGAGGGTCGGCCTCGGCGTACCGCTCGGGCACGTCGGCCGGTCCGCCGCCCAGCAATGCGGCCACCGCGCCCGCGTCCAGATCCAGTCGGTACGCCTCAGCCAGGTCGGCGACCGGAGCGAGGGCGAGCACCGCGCCGACGGCGTCCGGTGCCCGGGCTGCCGCGTACAACGCGAGGTGCCCGCCGGCCGAATGGCCGATCAGGATGGGCGGGGCCGGTGCGACCTGACCGGGCAGGGCGGCGGCGGCCAACCCGGGCAGCGCGGACACCCCGGCCAGCACGTCGGTGAGCGTGCCCGGCCAGCCGCCACCGGGTTGTCCGGTCCGCCGGTATTCCAACTGGGCGACCGGGTGCCCGAGCGCGGCCAGCGCGGCGGCCAGCGGGCCGGTGTGCCGTCGGTCGTACTCCACCCGCCAGAACCCGCCGTGCAGCACGATCAGCAGCGGTTGGGGCGGTCCCTCGCCGGCCGGTCGCCGGAGATCGGCGATCTGGTCGGGGTGCTCGCCGTAGGCGACTGTCACCTCCGGCTCCGGAGCGGGCCGGGTCAGCACGGCACGGGGATCGGGCGGCATCGGCCGACGGTAGCGCGATTCGTGCGTACCTGGGGGGTGG